>CAZDIZ010000083.1:0-4519 GCA_964505625.1 uncultured Solibacteraceae bacterium
CGGGCAGGCGGCGCCCAGAACCATTCCGGCGCTGGAAGGCTCGATCACCGCGCCCGAAATTCCGCGTCAGCTTGATTGGCTTAACACCGACCGCAAGCTCTCTCTCAAGGAACTGCGCGGGAAGTTCGTGCTGTTGGATTTCTGGACCTTCTGCTGCATCAACTGCATGCACATCATCCCGGATTTGAAGCGGCTGGAGGCGAAGTATCCAGACGAGCTCGTGGTGATCGGCGTGCACTCGGCGAAGTTTCCCAACGAAAAAGACACGGCGCAAATCCGCCAGGCCATCCTGCGCTACGGCATACAGCATCCGGTGGTGAACGATCACGACTTCGATGTTTGGCGCACTTACGATGCCAACGCCTGGCCCACGCTGGTGTTGATGAATCCCAAAGGGAAGATCATCGCGAAGTTCTCCGGCGAAGGCGTCTTCGAGCCGTTTGACCGTCTTCTCGCGCAGGCCATCCCGTATTTCGAAGCCAAGGGCGAGCTCAAGCGCGGCCGGCTTGCGATGAGCCCGGAGGCGGCGAGCCGTGCAGGTATGCTGCTCGACTTCCCCGGCAAGATCTCGGCCGATCGCACGCGCGGGTGGCTGTTTGTGACAGACTCCAACCACCATCGCATCGTGGTGCTGTCGGAGAACGGCGCTGTTGAGGACGTCGTTGGCAGCGGCGAACAGGGTTTCGAGGACGGCAGCTTCCAGACGGCATCGTTCAATCAGCCGCAAGGCACTGTGGTGGTAGGCGATGTGCTCTACATTGCTGACACGGAGAACCACGCCATTCGCGCCGCCAATTTGCGCACACGACAAGTGACCACCGTGCTCGGGACCGGCCGTCAGGCCCGGCAGTTCAACGTCGCGGGTCGCGGACGCCAGGTGGACATCAGTTCGCCCTGGGATGTGACGTATCACGATGGCAAGCTCTACATCGCCATGGCGGGCACGCACCAGATCTGGGTGGCGGACACGAACACCTGGGAAGCGCGACCCTACGCCGGTTCGGGCAGGGAAGCGCGCATGGATGGACGCCTGCTCGATGCCGCGCTCGCGCAACCGAGCGGCATCACCAACGACGGACGCAAGCTGTACTTCGCCGATAGCGAAACCAGTTCCATTCGCGCCGCCGATCTGAGCGCCACGGGCAAAGTGATGACCATCGTCGGTGAAGACCTGTTCGAGTTCGGCGATCGCGACGGGAATCGCGGTCGTGCGCGGTTGCAGCATCCGCTCGGGATCGCGTATCAAGATGGGTTGCTTTACGTCGCCGATACTTACAATTCGAAGATCAAGATTGTCGATCCGGTGAAAGGCACCAGCACCAGCTACGCAGGCACCGGCAAGCCCGGCATGATGGACGGACCGCTCGCTGCGGCGGCGTTCAACGAACCGGGCGGACTGGCCGTGGTTGGCCGCAAAATCTACGTGGCCGACACAAACAATCACCAGATTCGTGTGATCGACCGCGACAAAGGTACGGTGAGTCTGCTGGAGCTCACGGGCATCGAAAAGCTCGCCCCCGCCGCCGGTAAGCGTTTTCGCGGCCGCGAGATCGCGCTTGCGCCACAACGATTGCGTGCGGGACGCGCTAGGCTGCGCGTCTCGGTGGCGCTTCCGGCGGGATACAAATTCGCCGACGGTGCGCCGCAGTATCTGAAGTGGAGCGCCAGCGATCCGAAGCTGGTCAGTTTCGCTTCCGAACCACCTAGGAAACCCGAATACCCCGTCGACGTGTCGCTCAGTACCGTCTCGGGTGCGGGAGAACTGTTCGTCGAATCGATCACCTACTACTGCACGTTGCGCTCGACGGCGTGTTTTGCCGACCCGGTGCGTTTGCGCGTACCGGTTGCAGTGGTGGCCGACGGAGCGGAAACGCTCTCCGTCACCGTACCGGTGAAAGTGCCGAAGCAGTAACTTCAGGCGTATGGATCGGTTTGAATCTTGAGCATCGCAGGCAACGGGTTGGGGTCGATTGACGCGACCTGGATGCGCTGCTCCTGTGCGCGCGCGGCGGCCAAGCCCGCGATCTGCCCCGTGGTCATCCACACCGGCTCCATGCGCAGTACTGACATCGCAATGTGTGTGGACGATAGCGCCACCGGCACCAGCAGGTTGTCTAGGTTCTTGGGCACCATGGCGCCGTACGGCACTTGGCCCGGTTGCGCGGGACCGAAGGCTTTCTTCGGATACCAGAGCACGCCTTCCATGAAGCCATCCACTGTGTAGCGGCGGTCGTGACACGGATGCACGTCGAAGGAATGCTCACCAATAGCGATGGGTGACGTAACGCGCGGCGTGCGACCGGTTCGCGCGTCCACCATGAAGTTGTGCTGCGTGACAATGGCGCGTCCTTCGATGCGGCGCCCCTGGCGAACATAGATCTGCCAGGGCCAATGTCCGGTGTCGGCGAATTCGCGCTTGTCCAGACCGATTTGCGACATCTTCTTGCGCACCTCGTCGGGCACACTGGTGTCGTTCTGCAAGAAGTACATCAGGCTCGCGGCGTGATCGACGTGGAACTTCTCGAGACGTTCACGATGATGGCGCGCGGCTTCGGGCCAGGACCAACTCACGCCCGGGCAGTTCAAACTCGTCAGCGCTTCGATATTTCCGTTGGCTTGATACTTGCGGTGCGGCAGCGGTGTTCCCCAGCCCCAGCGTTTCACCCGGCCACTGGCGAAATCGCCGCGCAACGGCAGGATGTCCTGCTGGTGCTCTTCGTAGGTGGCGGGCTTCTCAATGGGAACGCGGGCGGCGGGATCGTCAGTGAAGATCGAGCGCGCGCAGAAGGCTTGAATGGCGAGCGACGGCTCGCCGGTGTCGGGCGTCATGATCTGCTGGCCGGTGCGCCAGTTCATGTAGTGAATACCGGCGAACGGTTCGCCGTATTCGTCGCGCCCTTCGCGCCCCACGCGATAGGGCACCTTCGCGGCACCAGCCAGGTCGCCTTCGTAGGTGCCGTCAATGAACGTGCGCGCGGAAATGACGAGTGACGCGCCCTTCGCGTCGCTCAGCGTGACATCGCGAACGCGACCACCCTCGACTGTGGCGCGCTCCAGCCAGTGCGCGGGAAGCCAGCGCAGCCGTTCGTGTTCGTCATTTATCATCCGGCGGAAGATCTCCTCAGCCACCGAAGGCGCGTAGAACCAGCCGTTGCGAACGAGTTTGAGCTGCGCCTCATCGTCCTTGAGAATGCTCCGGTATTCGGAGAAAACCTTGGCGATGAATTCCGCCACCAGCCCGCCGAACAAATGCGGGCGCACGGCGTCTGTGGTCGATAGTCCGCTGGCCGCCATGCCGCCCGGTCTCCGTTTCGGGCACGCCAACACCACACTGCAGCCGCGGCGCGCGGCTTCCACGGCGGCCGTCACGCCTCCTGGGGTTGAACCGTAGACGAACACGTCGCAACTTTGCCGCTCGACGGCCGGCGCCGCCACCGCCAGAGTTGCGGTCTTCAGAAAGTCCCGGCGTTCCATACATCCGATCATGTCTCAAGTTGGCTGTTTCGCGCTCGGATACAATTTTGAAAGTGCTAATCGAGCGTGAGCCGCTCCGGATTGTTTTCGATGACCCTTCGCAATTCGACGCGCAGTTTGGCGCGATCGAAGATGGGCCGGCCGTGTTTCTCATTTGGCCGCGCGACGGCGCACCGTACCTGGCGCGAACGGCGCGGCTGCGGAGAAGACTTGCGCGATTGCTGGGGGCTCGGGCGCGCACCTCGCGGATGTTGAGCTTGCGTGAAGTCGCGGTACGGCTCGAGTGGTGGCCTACAGCGTCCTGGCTCGAGAGCACGCTGATCCTCTACGAACTCACGCGCCGTCACTTTCCGGACAACTACCGTTCGCTTCTGAAACTACGTCCTCCGGCGATGGTGAAGCTGGTGCGCACGAACCCGTTTCCGCGCACGCACATCTCGCGACATCTCACGCGCGGCGCGTCTTTCTACTACGGGCCATTCCGGACGCACACGGCGGCCGAAGAATTTCAGAATCAGATGCTTGATCTGTTCCAGATCCGCCGCTGCATGGAGGACCTTGTGCCCTCGGCCGATCATCCCGGCTGCATCTACGGCGAAATGGGCATGTGCCTGAGGCCGTGTCAGGAAATCGTCGGTGAGGAAGAGTACGCAAGCGAAGTCGCGCGTGTGGTGGAGTTTCTTTCAAGCGGCGGGCGTTCGCTTGCCGACAACATCGTGGCGGCGCGCGAGCGCGCGAGCGAAGAACTGGATTTCGAAGAGGCCGCGCGCCAACACAAGCGCTTCGAAAAAGTACAGCAGGTGCTGAAGCTGAGCGACGCGCTGGCGCGGCCCGCCGCGCGTGTGAGCGGAGTTGCGGTGGTGCCGTCGATCGATGCCGCGTCTGTCGAGTTGTGGTTCCTACTCGACGGGTACTGGCAGGCGCCGCGGCGTTTCGAGGTGCGTGTGGAAAGCGGTAGTTCTGTGTCGCTCGATTCGCGGTTACGCGAATTGGTTGCGGCTCTTCCAACGCCGTCGGGGACGCTGGCCGAAAAGGAAGATCATCT
>CAZDIZ010000083.1:4619-12642 GCA_964505625.1 uncultured Solibacteraceae bacterium
TGGGAAGACGCTGCCAAGCGCTTTGTAGGTGCGAACGGCGCCGGGCCCGAAGCGCAGGCGTGGTTGGATGAAGCGCGCCGCAACGTAGCGACACTCTCGCGCGCGGGCGTGACCGAGAATTTCCTGACGATCTTCTACCCGTTTGACGGCGCCTGGCCCACCGCCGAGCGTCTTCTCTCGGACGTCTACACGCGGAACAAGTCCGAACAGTACGCGGCGATCGGCGCCACCGCAAAGCGGCTTGGCTTTCGTGGCGTGTGCATCGACATCGAATACCCCTACCCGCGCTACGACCTGGATGATCCCGGCTATCGCTACGAAAACTACACCGCCGCACAGCTCACTCAAGGCGCACGCAAGCAGGGACGCGCGGCGATCAAGGCACTGCTCGATGCGTTTCCCGAGGCGGTGGTGATCCTGCTGCCCGGCGGCCTGCGCGACCGCGTGATCGCAACCGAATTCCAGCTCGGCATGCTCGATGAAATGACTGAGCGCGATGCGCCCGGCGGATTTCATCTGGGCACCGAGTTCAGCTACTACGTGCGCGACGATGTGACGTCGCTCGCCACCACGCGGTTCGAAGATCCCGCGCCGGCGCTGTTCGGCGGTGCCAAGATGGCCAGTTACTGGAAGCGCCGCTGCTCGATGGCTCCGGGCGTCTGGCCCACGCACATGGTGGAAACACCCGATGCGGCGTATCCCGCGCAGCCGTGGAAGAAGGAAGTCGAGGAACTGCGCCGCCAGATGGCCGTGTTGCGTTCGACGGCGAAGCGCTACATCTGGTCCTACTCCGGTGCACCCATGTGGTATGCGCACACGCCGGAGATCGAACAGAAGTACAAACTGACGCGTCCGAAGTTCCGGCTTCCCGATATCGACGCGCGGGACTGGCTGGATATGCTGGCTTCGCGGCCACAGCTCGAGCCGTCTTCGCCGCTGCGCAAATTAGTGGCGGCCGTCGAGCGCTATGACCGCGGCGAGATATCGAGCGAACAACTTTGCGATGCATTCGGCACGCCCGGCCGTTGGTGGGTGCTGGGCTTGATGGGGAACATGCACACGAAACCCCGTTTCGCCGCCATGGAAGCGCCGCTCGGTCCGGTGAGTCCGCACGCGTTCCATCGCGGCCGCGACACGGGCGTGCGCTGGTTCCGTTACGATAATCTCGACCCGATCGGCATCACGTCGCCGCGCTACATCTTTGGATACACCAATGTGGACGATTCCGGCGCGCATCTGGTCACCAACGTGCGTTCGCCTCGAGAGCGGAAAGCGATCCTGCATTTCGGTTGGGACGATGGCGCGCGCGTTTGCTTGGGCGATAAGGTCGTCTTCGATGCGCTGCAATACCCACCCAAGGGCAAGGGAATGGTCTATCGCGACAAGTATCTGTTCGAGAAACAGATTCCTATCACCATCCCGAAAGGCGCGACGCGGTTGGCCGTCACCAGCATGAACCTGCGCGGCAAGTGGGTGTTCTCGCTGCGTATCACCGATGATAACGGCATTCCATTCGATGATGTGACGTTCCGTCTGGAGTAGGCGGCTACTTCACTTCAGTCGCAAGCCAGGACTTCAGCTCCGCTTGCAGTTGCTTGTAGATTTCCGGATACTCGGCGGCCACGGTGCGCCGCTCCTGCGGGTCGTTGCGCACATCGTAGAAGAAGCGGTTGGAGCCCAACTCGAGCAGCTTGCAATCGCCACGCATGGCGGCCAGCATGTTCCACGACTCGGTGCGCCACTCCCAGAACAGCGTGCGCTGCGGCGCGGGCGCGCGTCCCATCCACACGTCGAGCATGTTGACGCCATCCACTTTCCACGCCGGATCCACGCGCGCTCCCGCCGCCGCCGCGAACGTCGGCATCACGTCGATCATGTGCACGATCTCATCTGAGAGACGTCCCGCCGGAACGCGATTCGGCCAACGCACCACTGCGGGCATGCGTATGCCGCCTTCTTCCAGGCTGCGCTTCTGGCCGCGGAATGGTCCGTTACTGTCGTGATAGTTGGCGGTGCCTTGATTGCCGGCTTCGAACGTGGCGCCGTTGTCGCTGGTGAAAACCACCAGCGTGTTTGAAGCTAGGCCAGCGTCATCGAGCGTCTTCAGCACGCGCCCAATGCACGTATCCATGCGGTGGATCATGGCGGCATAGGTGGCGTTAAGCGGCTTCGACGGATCCTTCTCTTTGAACTTGCCGCGATACAGCGCCACGTCCTCTTCCGGCGCTTCGATGTGAAAGTGCGGTTCGATGAAAGGCAGGTAAAGAAAGAACGGCCGTTCACGGTTTGCGCGAATGAACTTCGATGCCTCGGCGGCGAGTATGTCGGGACTGTAGCCGGTCACCGGTTCCTGATCCCGGCCGCGATAGAGAGACTTCGGATAGTGTTCCCAGGCGTGACGCGCGTCGAGGTAGCCGAACGTCTGATCGAATCCCTGTTCGAGCGGATGCGTGAAGCCGCCTCCAGGTCGGTTGCCGTGGTGCCACTTGCCGACCAGCGCTGTCGCGTACCCCGCGCTCTTGAGCGCTTCGGCGATGGTGACCTCGCTTGCCGGAAGATCTACCGCGTTCGAAGTGACCGTGTTGTGTATGGTGTACTTGCCTGTCAGCAAGCAGGCGCGCGACGGTGCGCACAGCGGCATCGCCGTGTACCAGCGCCGGAAGACCGTACCTTCCGCGGCCAGGCGGTCCAGGTTCGGTGTGGTCCAGCTCTTGCGTCCATTGAATCCGACATCACCCCAGCCGAGATCGTCGGCGTAGAGCATTACGATGTTGGGCTTGGTCGCGGCGGCACCCTGTGCGCCTGCACCCAACGTCGCTCCAGCAAGCGCCCCTAGCACCGAACGGCGATTGATCTGCCCCACGTGTCCTCTGTTCATATCGGATAATGTAACTCCTATGCGTCTGCGCCTGTTACTGTTTTCGTTTATGGCCGCCGCGGTGGCGTGCGCGGCCGGACCCAAGATGATCGCGTTTTGGGCCACGCCTAACGGCTACCTGAACGATCATGCCGCGGAAATCGCGAAAATCTACGACGGTTTCTTTTTCAACGGCGGGAGTTGGGAAGACGCGTCGAAGCGCTTTGAGGGAGTGAACGGCGCCGCGCCGGAAGCCAAAGCCTGGCTGGAGGAGGTGCGCGTCAATCTCGCTTCATTGCGCAAAGCCGGTGTGACCGAGAATCTGCTCAACGTGCATTGGCCGGCAAACGGGCGCTACCCGCGTCCGGAGACCATCTTCTCGAATGACTTCACCTCCAACATGGAACGGCAGTTCGCCGTGTTGGGACGCACCGCAAAGCAGCTCGGGTTTCGAGGTGTGTGTCTGGATCTGGAATACGCCGCCGACATGTGGGAGATCCACCACAAGCAATATCGCTTCGATACTTACACTGCCGAAGACGTCCTCGATGCCGTGCGCAAGCAAGGGCACCGGGCCATGAGCGCGCTGCTGGAACAGTACCCGGAAGCGGTGATCTTCATCCTACCCGGCAATCTCCGCCACTGGGCCGTGGATGCCTACTATCAACTCGGACTGATCGAAGCTATGGCCGAGCGCGACGCGCCCGGCGGGCTGCATTTCGGTAGCGAGTGGACCTACTACGTGCGCGACCGCCTAGCCACCATGGGTTGCACGCGTTTCGAGGACACCGCCGTCGAGGGATTGACGTCGCCGAAAGTGACCGCGTACTGGAAGCGGCGATGTTCGGTGGCGCCTGGCGTGTGGCCTCTGCATATGAGCGAGACGGATCGCAACGACGTGCCGGTGCGGCCGTGGAAGGAAGAGGTCGCCGAGATGCGCGAACAGATGCGCGTGTTGCGCAGTACGGCCAAGTTCTACATGTGGTCGTTCACCATCACACCGTACTACTACGTCCACACGCCGGAACTGGAACAGAAGTACAAATTGCCCAAGCAGACGCAGAAGTACGCTGACGTCGACGTGCGCGACTGGCATCGCATCTTGCTCGACAAGCCCGTGATTCCGCCCACCGATCCGCTATACCGGCAGGTGCGCGCGATGCAACGTTGGGACCGGAACGAGATCAGTGCCGCGGAGATGTGCGATAGTTTCGCCGCGCCGCAACAGTGGTGGCTGCTCGGTTTGACCGGCAGCCTGCGCAACGCGCCGCACCTGGCCGCCATGCGCGCTGCCATCGGTCCGATCCGTCCGTTCGAATCGCATCTCGGGCGCGACGTCGGAATGCACTGGGTTCCGCTCGACAGCTTGAATCCGATGGCCACCACGAACCTGCGCTACTACTATGGCTACCGCGGCACCGATGACAGCGGCGCGCACCTGTCGACGTTCATTCATTCACCGCGTGCGCAGAAAGGCTATCTCGACATCGGTTGGGACGACGGCGTGCGTGTTTACTTGGGTGATAAGATCGTGCTGGACGCACTGGAATTCCCTGCCAACGGCAAGGGCATGATCCGTAAAGACAGCTTGTTAATCGAAAAGCGCATCCCGGTGGAGATTCCCGCCGGCCGCACGCGCCTCACACTGACCACCATGAACGTCAAAGGGCTGTGGATCTACTGTGTGCGTTTTACCGATGAGCACGGTGTTCCGTTGCCCGATTTGAAATTCCGCCGGGAGTAATTCATGAGGTTTTTGCTGGGCCTGCTTGCGAGTTGTCTTTTCGCCGCGCCGCCGATCGCGATTGTTGGAGCAATTATTGTGGACGGGACGGGCGCCGCGCCGACGCGCGCCGACGTGCTGATTCGCGGCGACCGCATCGCTGCTGTGGGTGCGGGGCTGGCGATCCCGCCGGACGCGCGTGTGATTCGCGCCGACGGTCATACGCTGCTGCCGGGATTGTTCGACTTGCACACGCACCTGCCGTATTCGGCTACCGATGATCTGGCGGGCGATTGGGGCAAGAATCTTAAGGCGTACCTGTACTGTGGCGTCACGTCGGTGGTCGACCTCGGCACTTACGTTGAAACATTCGAACCCATGCGGCGGCTGATCCGCAACGGTGTGATTACGGCGCCGCGCATCGCGCTCGCCGCCCGGTTCACCACGCCCGGCGGTCACGGTGGTGAAGGCGGACGCGGCGATCTGTTCTCGCAGGAAGTGCTGACGGCGCGCGAAGGCCGTTCCGCGATGCGCCGTGCGCTGGTCTATAAGCCCGATCTCATCAAAGTGTTCACCGACGGTTGGCGTTACGGCTTCTCCGACGACATGACCAGCATGCGCGAAAGCACGCTCACGGCGATTGTCGAAGAAGCGCATCGTGCCAATCTGCCTGTGATCACGCACACGGTTACGTTGAAAGGCGCCAAGATTGCCGCGCGAGCCGGCGTGGACATGTTGGGGCACGGCATCGGCGATGCGGAAGTCGATTCCGAGTTGATCGACCTGATGAAACGCGTCAACATGACGTACGTTCCGACGCTGGCGGTGTACGATTCTCGCCCAGTGGATATCGACACGCCGCTGCTTCGGTTCGCGCTTGGTCCCGAGATCACCAAATTGCCCGATCCACCGCGAGCCTCCGCGCCGCGCGCGCGGCGCTGGGAGCGTCTCATGCACAATGTGGCGGCCCTTCACGGTGCGGGGGTGATTCTGGGCGCGGGTACCGATGCCGGCATGCTGGGCACCTACCACGGTTGGGCCGCGCTGCGCGAGTTGCGGTTGCTGGTGGAAGGTGGTTTGACTCCGCTGGAAGCACTCACCGCAGCCACTGGTACGGCCGCGCGCTCGCTGCGCGTGGATGCCGAGCGTGGCACCATCACCGCGGGCAAGCTGGCCGACCTGCTGCTTGTGGAGGGCGCTCCGCATCAGCGCATCGCGGACATCACCAACATCCGCCGCGTCTATCTCGGAGGCAACGAAGTTGATCGCGACGCATTAGCGCGCGCCATCGCTGCGCCCGGTCCGACGCCCATTCCGGCTGTAAAGGCCTCGGCTAGAATCGACGATTTCGAAAGCGCCAACGGGCGCAGCCTGCTCGATACGTTGTGGGTGAATGCCACCGATCACGGGCACGACCACAGCAAGATGCTCTATGCACGCACGCTGCGCGCACCCGGCAATCACGCATACACGGTGATGGCGCGCATGTCGGATACCGACGCTCCCGCCGCGCGCGCCGTGCTTCCACTTTCGAAGGGAGCCATTGAACCGGTGGACGCCAGTGCATTCCGCGGCGTCGAACTTGAAGCACGCGGCGAGGGCCAGTACCGGCTTCTCATTCCGACTCGCGCCGTGAGGGACTTTGACTACTTCGCCAGCGTGTTCCAGGCCGGGCCGCGCTGGAAGAAGGTAAGGATTGCGTTCACGGACCTTCGCCGCGCGAACCCGAAACACTCCGCTACTTGGACGGCCAAGGATCTGCTGATGCTGCAATTCGAACTGGCGCGTCCAGCCACAGCATCGGCGTGGCTCGAAATCGACAACCTGCGGTTCTATCGCTGAGGCTGCTTAAACGCGCGGCAGCGGATACTCCGCGCGATAGGCCTTCGTCAGGAAGGCGTTGGCTTCCTTGTCGTTGCCGAAGGTCTCGGTGGCCGGGTCGAACACGATCGCGCGATTCAGCCGCGATGCGATGTTGCCCAAGTGGCACAGCGTGGTGCTCAAACGTCCCACGTCGATGTCCGCCACGGGCCGCTGACGGCTCTTGATGCAGGCCAGGAAGTCTTCCTCGTGCCGGAATGGCGTGCTCTTCATGGACGCCGCGACGCTGCCGTCGCTTGCGTAAACTTTCCAGCCTTCGCCGTCCACGATCAACGTTGCGTCGGTGCCATAGAAACCGGTGCCGGCGGCAGTGCCTTCATTGGGATGGTGCTTGCTGAAGCTGCGCAATTCCCAATTGAGTACGAAATCGCCGTAGTCGTAGGCCAGCACCTGCGTGTCGGGCACTTCCTTGGCATCTTTCAACCAGTAGATGCCGGACTGGCCGGAAACGCGAGTGGGCAAGCAGTTCTTGTCGCCGCGCATCTTCTGAATGCCCCACAGCGCGATGTCGAGCAGGTGTACGCCCTGGTTACCCAACTCCGTGTTGCCGTAATCCCAGAAGAAGCGCCAGTTGTAATGGAAGCGGTTTTCGTTGAAGTCGCGCTTGGGCGCCGGGCCGAGCCACATGTCGTAGTCCACGCCCGCGGGCACCGTGCTGTCGGCCGGTGTGCCTATGCTCTTGCGTACCTGGCACATCCACGCCTTGACCAAACAAACCTTACCTAACTTGCCCGAACCGACGTATTCGGCGGCGGCGCGGAAGTGCTCCGCGCTGCGCCGCATGGTGCCGATTTGCATCACGCGGTTGTACTTTCGCGCGGCGTCGCGGATGAGTTGGCCTTCGTGAATAGTCTGCGAAACGGGCTTTTCGAGAAACACATCCTTGCCGGCCTGGCAGGCGGCCAGCGCCATGTGCGTGTGCCAGTGGTCCGGTGTCGAGATGATCACCGCATCGATGTTCTTGTCGTCCAGCACGCGCCGGTAATCCTTCACATACTGCGGAGCGCTGCCCTGCGCTTTTTCGATCATCGGAGCGACCTTGGCGTTGATCGCGTCGTCGATGTCGCACAGCGTGGTGATCTTGGCGCCTGCCGCAATATGCCGCAGCGCGACGCCGCGGCCCTGATTGCGCGCGCCGATCAGCGCCACACGCACGGTTTCGTTGGCGCCCATGGCTTTCGGATTCAGATTCAGGAACGTCCCGAGCGCGGCCGCGCCCGAGGCATTTTCGAGGAAGGAACGGCGACTATGATTCATCACGGTACCGCTTTCAGTATAGCGGGATGACATAAGACGGTGTGTTCTAATCTGAGTAATGCGTAGTCTTCAGCTTCTCTCTGCAATCCTGTTTGCTTCCATGGTGCTCGCCGCGCAAACGAAATTAGGGCTCATTCCTCTGTTGTGGACACAAGGCCAATCGCCGGAGACCATTCGCGCCGTGGTGCGCGAAGTGGCTGAAGGCGGCAACACCGGCTTTGTCTGGGAGTCGCGCCCGCATCCGGATTATCTGGGGCCACAGTGGTGGAGCGATCTGCGCGTGGCCGTGGATGAAGCGAAGAAGT
>CAZDIZ010000083.1:12742-21225 GCA_964505625.1 uncultured Solibacteraceae bacterium
AGTTGGAACGCGCCCGCCGGCGAGTGGCGTATCTGCTGGGTGACCACCAAGGCGATGGCGTCCAAGGCCGGTTGGCGCATGGACAACATGATCGACGTGATGAATCCAGCGGCGGTCAGTGAGTTCATACGTCTGACGCACGAAGCTACCTGGGAGCATTTCAAAGACGATTTCGGCCGGACCATCAAAGGCTTCTTCAGCGATGAAACCGGATTCCGGAATATCACCAGCTACAACAGTCTGCCGGGCACGCCGGGCATGGCGCTGCCGTGGTCGCCCGGGCTTGCCGCGCTGTTTGAGCGCCGCAAGGGATACGATGTGCGTCCACTGCTGGCGGCGATGTGGTACGACGTGGGGCCGCGCACGCGGCAGGTTCGCAGCGACCTGATGGATGTCTACACGAACACGTTCGCCGAAGTGTTCTTCCGGCCGCAGCAGGAGTGGTGCCGCGCGCACGGTGTGCGGTTGATTGGCCACGTGGTCGAAGACAATCACGCCGATCATCAGTTGGGCTACGGTCCGGGCCATTGGTTTCGCGCGATGCGCTACCTGGATGTCGCCGGAATCGATGTGGTGGGTTATCAGGTCACGCCCGGCGTGGACGCGGGTGACGTTCATTGGACCGTCGGGTCGCGGACCGGTTGGGATCAAGAGTTCTTTCAGTTCGGGCTGTCCGCGATGGCGCGCGGCGCGGCTCTGATGAAGCAGTCGCGCGAGATCTTCTCGGAGGCCTTCGGCGCCAACGGTTGGGGCGAAGGACTGCGCATGATGAAGTGGATCGGTGACTGGCACATCGTGAACGGCATCGGTTTGCTTTCGCCGCACGCCGTCACCATGAAGTTCCACGATCCGGATTGTCCGCCGCACTTCAACGCAACCAGCGGGAATCCGCAAGCGCGCTACTACGCCAACTGGGCCGAGTACTTCAAACGCTGGCAGCAGTTGCTCGCCACCACCGATCCGGTCTACGACGTGGCGGTGCTCTACACGGCGGAGTCGAGTTGGGTGGGGCCGGCGCAGACCGCGGCGCCCGTCGTGCGCGCGCTCGAACAGCAACAGATCTCGACGGCCGTGCTGCCCTACGATGTGTTCGCCAGGGAAGGGAAGTTCGAGCAAGGCCGCTGGGTCTACAACGGACAGCGCTTCCGCGCTGTAGTGTTGCCGTACGTACGCTACGCACCGGCCGCGGTTGTGCAGCGCTTGAGTGAGTTCGCGCGATCCGGTGGACTGACGATCGTGGTGGATCGTTGGCCGGAGGCGTCCGTCGATGCGCGCGGTGACGAACAGGTTCGCGATGCGGTCGCCGCGCTGAAACGAGCGCCCGCGGCGAAGTTGGTGCCGCTCGCCGAAGTGGCAGCGGTTGCCTCGGCTGACACTCCGGTTTCGATGCAAGTGCCGAACTCCGCATTGATGATTGCGCGGCGCGTGGGGCCAACGGGCGCTTGGTTGATTCTGCACAACCGCTCCCTTGCGTCGACTGTCGAAGGCACGGTCCGGGTGGCGGACACTGTTGGCCGGGCCGTCGCTTGGCGCGCGGAAACGGGCGCATACACGGCCGTCGCGCAAACTCGCAGCGGTTCGTCGCTCACCGTGAAGGTGAGCCTGAAGCCTTACGAAATGGCCGCCGTGCGCATCTCCGCGCAACCGGTTGCGGCTGCGCCAACTCCTGATTGGCATACGAGCGAGAACCTGCCTGGTGAGTGGGAAGTGACTGCCGCCAGGCAAGCCGCACGCAAGGTGAAGACGTTGGCCGATTGGCGCCGCTGGACCGAGCTTGGCGAGTTTTCGGGCACTGTCACGTACCGCAAGACGCTGATGGTTGCCGCCGGTGCCGGTCCGCTCGCGCTCGATTTGGGCGAAGTCGGCGAGATCGCGGCGTTGCGTGTGAACGGTAAATCCGCCGGTGTGCGCATCGCGCCGCCGTATGTTTTCGACATCAGCAAGATGGTTCGCGCCGGTGAGAACGTAATCGAACTGGACGTGACCAATACGGCCCAGGCAAAATGGACCGACGGCTTTTCACGCGGCGACGCTGTAAGTGGACTGCTGGGTCCGGTTCGAGTCCTGCGCGCCCGGACCGTTTCACATTGAGGAGAGCGACTATGCGACGTTTGATACTTGGCCTGCTGATCGTGCTGTGTGTTGTGTGCGTGAACGCCCAACAGACAGCGCCCACGACGTCCTACAAATGGGTTGAGGGCAAGACCGAACTCGACCTGTTGCTGAATCCCAAAGCGCTCGGCACGAAGCCCGCGCCCGAAACACCGGCTGAGTTGCGGGCAAACTTCAACGATCCGCCCGCGGCTTATCGCTCCATGCCGCTCTGGGTGTGGAACGACGAGATGTCATGGCCGCGCATGCAGGAACAGTTGCGGCAGTTCAAGGCGCAGGGCATGGGCGGTGTCTTCATACATCCCCGGCCCGGCATGATGACCGAATACCTCAGCCCGGAGTGGTTCCGCCTGTGGCGGTTGTCGCTCGAAGAAGGCAAGCGCCTCGGCATCCAGGTGAACATCTACGACGAGAACAGCTACCCGGCGGGATTCGCGGGCGGGCACGTGCCAGCGCGCGCGTCGGAAACCGTGCTGCAATATCTCACGTGTGAAACCGGCGTGGCTGCCGGCAACGCTCCCTGGGGCCGCGCGGAAACGCTCGCCATCTTCGCACTTGATCGCGACGCCGATGGGCGCGTCCTCGCGGCAAAGCGTCTGGCGAGCCGCGACGAAGTGCCCGAAGACCGCAAGGTCGAGGTGCTAAGTCTGAGGCGCGCCGCGGGGATCTTTTGGACTGCCGGATTTCCTTACGTCGATCTGACCAATCCCACCACCACGATCGAATTCCTGAAGTCCACCTACGAGCCGTACAAGAATCACTTCGGTGCGGAGTTCGGCAAGAACCTCAAATACGCGTTTAACGACGAGCCGCAACTGCTGGCCAATGCCGGATCGCGTGCGTTGCCCTTGACGCGCTACTCGCTCGCCGAATTCAAGAAGCGTTGCGGCTACGATCTGCTCGACCATCTTGCCTCGCTCTATTGGGACGTGGGCGACTGGCGCAAGGTACGCTTCGATTATTGGCAGACCATACACGATCTTTGGAAAGAGAACTTCTTCCGCCCGATGTTCCAGTGGTGCGACCGCAACAATCTCCAGTTCACCGGACACTGGATGGAACACGAATGGCCGTACCCCTGGATCACTCCCGCTGATGCTTCCTATTACGCTTTCGAACACATGCCGGGCATCGATTTGCTGGAAGGCACCAATCTGCGCAAACGCGGCGCCGATGAACACATGCTCTTCACCATCAAGCAAATGGCGAGCGTCGCGAATCAACTCGGCCGGCGCGCGTTTTGTGAAGCCTACGGCGTCGCCGGATGGGACAGTACCTTCGAGCACTACAAACGCTTCGGCGATTGGCTGATGGTCCACGGCATCGACTTCATGGATCAGCACCTGGCCTTCTCCACCATTCGCGGCGCGCGCAAACGCGACCATCCTCAGAGCTTCACCGACGTTTCGGCGTGGTGGCCCTACTACAAGCTGCACGGCGATCATCTGGGCCGCGTGTCCTACATGCTGAGCCGCGGCGTGGCGGCCAATCGCGTGGCGGTGCTCGAACCGACTACCAGCGGCTTTCTATGGGCGCGCCGTGGCGCTTCGACACCTGAGCTTGCAGCGATGAAGAGCAGCTACGGCGAGCTGATCCAATACATGGCCGACCATCAAGTGGACTTTGATCTGGCGGACGAATACATCCTCGAGTGGTTCGGCAAGCCTGGTGCCAAGCGCCTCACGGTGGGGAAGGCTGCCTACGACGTGCTGATCTGGCCCAAGGACATGACCAACGTGCGCAGCCAGACAGTAGTGCTATTGGAGAAGTATCTGGCGGGCGGTGGAGAGATCCTGGCACTTTCCGAACCCGCCGCTCACGTGGATGGACGAGCGAGCGGCAAACTCTCGGCCCTGCGCACGCGCTACGCCACGCAGTGGCACGCGGTTGCGACACTTGCGGATCTTGTGAGCGAAGTGCGCCGGCGCGCCGCTCCGCGCATTGCGTTCGACCGTGACCTGCCGCAAGTCGGCGTGGCGGACCGCGTTCTTGAAAATGGGGAACGCATTCTATTCTTCGCTAACACCGGTTTGCAGACGGCCCGCGCCGAAGCGAGTGTCGAAGGTGGCGCACTCGAAGTCTGGGACACAACCACCGGTAAGAACACATCGGCCGAATTCACGCGCGACGGAGCGTCGCGCATTCGCTTCAACCTGGACCTGGCGCCCGCGGGTTCGCTCATGCTTCTCGTGAAGAAGAACGGTGCGCCTGCGAAGCCCGCACCAGCGCCGGTTTACGCGCCTATCGAAACGGCCTCGTGGAAAGTCACGGCGGAAGCGTTGAACGTGTTGGCGCTCGACTACTGCGACTTGAAATTGGCCAACGCCGACTACAAGGGCGTGAACACCTGGCGCGCCAACTATCAGTTCTGGCTGGGGCACGGTTACGAGCGGCCCATGTGGGACAACACCATCCAGTTCAAGCGCCGCTTCTTCGACATGGGCAAGGTGATGCCCAAGGACGGTTTCGAAGCCACTTTCCATTTCCAGGTGGACGATGCGAGCGTACTCAAGAGCCTGGAGTTGGCCGTGGAAGCGCCTGAACTCTACAAGGTCGCGGTGAACGGCAAACCGCTGTCGTTCGCGGCGGCCATGCGTTGGCTCGATCCGCACCTGCGCTCGGCCTCGATCGGTGCGTTGGCGCAAACCGGCGATAACGTCGTCACCATCACCGGTAAGCCGTTCGACGTGCGCATGGAACTTGAGAACATCTACGTGCGCGGCAACTTCGCACTGGTTCCCCGCGAGCGTGGATTCTCCATCGCCGCTCCCGCCGCGCTCGGCTTTGGTTCCTGGCTTAAGCAGGGACGGCCGTTCGACGGCGCCACGGTGCTGTATCAGACCGATGTCACCGTGCCCGCGTCGAGCAATCGCATCAAGGTGGAACTCAGTGAACTGTCCGGAACGCTTGCTGAGGTGCTTGTCGATGGCAAGCGCGCCGGACTCATCGCCTGGCAACCGTTCCATTTGGAGGCCGCTGTCACGCCCGGCAAACACACCGTCGCCGTTCGCTTGGTTTCCACACCGCACAACACTTTGGGACCGTTCCATAATCCGGCTTCGCGCATGCGCGCTTGGCCCGGCGCATGGGCGACGTTCCCCGAACAACAGCCCGCCGGAGCCCAGTACGATCTGCTGGACTACGGCTTTGCCGCGGCGCCCACGATCAGCGCCGCCAAGGTGATTCAATGATTCGCAAGACATGTCCGCCGGCGCGCGTCGGCGTTTTCGGAATTGGATTGGCAGCCTACTGGCCGCAGTTTCCCGGTCTCAAGGAGCGGCTGGAAGGGTATCAGCGCGAGGTGGAAGCTCGGCTGGCCGGCTTCAACGTGAACGTGGTTTCGGCCGGACTGGTCGACACCGCACCCGCGGCGCGCGAGGCCGGTGAGCGCTTCGGGCGTGAGGATGTGGACCTGCTGATCTGCTACGTGGGCACCTATGCGACGTCGTCGCAAGTGCTGCCCATGGTGCAGCGCACGCAGGTGCCCGTGCTGGTGTTGAACCTTCAGCCGGCGCCCGCCATCGATTACGAAACCGCCGATACCGGAGAGTGGCTGGCCAACTGTCCGACGTGCTGTGTGCCGGAAATCTCCAACGCATTCGCGCGTGCGCGGATCGACTTCCGCGTGGTGTCCGGCACGCTGCGCAACGATGAGCGGGCCTGGAGCGAAATCGAAGACTGGTGCCGCGCCGCGGGCGTGCGCCGTGCGCTCCGTTCGAGCCGCATCGGTTTCCTCGGCCACACCTACCCGGGCATGCTGGACATGTACTCGGACTTCACCATGGTGCACGCGCAGACCGGTGCGCACGTGGAAGTGCTGGAGATGTGCGATCTGGCCAAGCGCGTCGAAGCCGTTACGCAAAGCGAAATCGACGACAAACTGAAGACCGGGCGCGAAGTGTTCGCGCTGGCCGACAGCGTCACCGAAGACCAATTCACTTGGGCCGCCAAGGTCGCCGCCGGATTGGATCGTCTGGTCGCGGACTTCGATCTGGACGGACTCACCTACTACTATCGCGGACTCGATGGCAACGAATACGAACGCCTGGGTGCGGGCCTCATCATGGGCAACTCGCTGCTCACCGCGCGCGGTATTCCCGCCAGCGGCGAAGGCGACCTGAAGACTTGCCTGGCGATGTTGATCATGGACCGCTTCGGTGCCGGTGGTTCCTACACCGAGTTCTACGCCATGGACTTCGTGGACAGTTTCGTGCTCATGGGGCACGACGGTCCCGGGCACATCGCCATCAGCAACGAGAAGCCCATTCTGCGCGGGTTGGGCTTGTATCACGGCAAGCGCGGGTTCGGTGTGTCTGTGGAATTCAAAGTGAAGACCGGCCCCGTCACGCTGCTCGCCATGACACAGACCGCCGAAGGTTCGTTGAAGATGTTGTCGGCGCAAGGCGAGTCGCTGCCTGGCCCGATTCTCAAGATCGGCAACACGAATTCACGGCTACGCTTCGCGCTCGACCCGGCGGAATTCGTCAACCGCTGGTGCCACGAAGGTCCCACGCACCACTGCGCGCTGGGCGTCGGGCATCAGCTTCGTCGCATTCAGAAACTGCAATCGCTGGTGAAGTTGCCACTGGCGGTTGTGTGCGAATAGTGCGGCAATGCTAAGATCGCACCTATGCGTTTGGTGCCGGTCTGTGTTTCGCTTGCGTTGACGGGTGTTGCGTTATTCGCGCAGCCCGCGTTACCGCTCAAGGTGGTTGCCGGTTGGCCGCATTTGCCCGCCGGCTGGAATTTTGGCGAGACGGCTGCCGTGGCGGTCGATTCGCGTCAGCACACTTACGTCGTGCACCGCGGCGCGCACCCCATCATCGAATTCGATGAGAAGGGCCGGTTCGTGCGCGCGCTGGGCGAGTCGCTATTTGACCGCGCGCACTCGGCTCGTTTCGATCCTGACGGCAATCTATGGGTGGTGGACGACGGTGCGCACGTCGTACTCCGGTTGGATGGAGAAGGGCACGTCACCATGGTGCTGGGCCGTCACCGCAAGCCCGGATCGTCGGTGCCACCGGACAAATTAGGGCCGCGCGGCGCGCGCGACGACGACATCCTGAAATTCGACCGGCCCACCGATGTCGCTTTTTCCGCCTCGGGCGATATTTACGTGAGCGACGGCTACGGCAACTCGCGCATCGTGAAGCTCACCAAGGACGGCCGCTTCGTCAAAGCCTGGGGCAGTAAGGGAACCGCGCCGGGCCATTTCGATACGCCGCACTCGGTTGCGGTGGACCGCCAAGGCCGCGTCTACGTGGGCGATCGTGAGAACTATCGCGTACAGGTCTTCACCGCCGACGGCGAGTTCCTCCAGCAGTGGAACAACGTGGGCGCTCCATGGGGACTCTACATCACGCCGGACCAGTCGCTGTACATGTGTGACGGCTACAACAATCGTGTGCTTAAGCTGAGCCTGGATGGAAAGATCCTGGGCGCTTACGGCACGCCGGGAAAGCTGCCCGGCCAATTCACTTACGCGCACAATCTCAGCGTGGGCAGCGACGGCGCCATCTACACGGCCGAAGTGCTCAATTGGCGTCCGCAGAAGTTCGTGCCGGCGCCATGAGAGCGGGCGTTAGGTCCTTCCGTTCGCCACTGTCCCAGACCTGCGCGCCGATGCGGTCATTTCCAACGGGCAACCCCTACCGCCATTGCGTGAACGGCTTGGACTATGGACATGGATGCCTCTACTGAGCTGGTAGCTTGCGATACCAGGTGAAGTATAGCGCGGCTGCGCTGGCGACGATAATCGCCGCGCACCAGGCGACTGCGTTCCATTGGTGCAGAACGACGTAGATTGCTCCCATGTACATGGAAGTCATGAAGGGGACACCCAGCAGCACGTTGCCGAAGTCGCGCCAGGGTGTGGAATCGCGCACTATTTCTCCCGCCGAACGCTTCACCGGCCCCCACGCGCCCCACACCGACGTCTTCGAATAGAAGTCGACGAGCGTCTTCATCTCGACCGGTTCGCTCATAAGCGACGCGACGATGGTTACGACGCTGGTGAGCGCGACGATCACCGGGAAGCTATAGTAGAGCGGAATTCCGGACGGGAACCAGATCGCTTCGATCACCACTTGCACGAGCGACAGACCCATGCCGGCGAATGAGCCGCAGGCGTACCCCCAGCCGTTGATGCGCCACCAATACCAGCGCAGAACGTTGGGCACCAGTACGCCCGCGCCGAGTGTGCCCATGATCCATACGAACAGCAGATTGATCGAGTGCGCGAAAAACGAAATGCCCAATCCCGCCAGAACCAGCAGTGTGGAAGCCACGTAACTCGAACGCACCAGCCGCGCGTCGCTTGCCGATGGGTTGATGTAACGTTTGTAGATGTCCTTCACCAGGTACGACGCTCC
>CAZDIZ010000083.1:21325-22883 GCA_964505625.1 uncultured Solibacteraceae bacterium
TCGCGGCCGTCAGGCGCGGCCAGGAAGCGCTGGAAGTCGAACAACTGCTCGGGTCCGCTCAGGCACAGTACGAAGCCTTTCGTAAACCAAACCAGCGCCAGCGCGCCGAACAGGTAGTAATCCGTGCCCGCCGCGTAATCGAGTTTCCACGCCGGTGCGAGCGACCACCATCCGTTGGGTACGATGGCCGCGAAGCGCTGCGCGTCGAAGTGCGAATACCCGAGCCAGGCCACCAACAACGCGCCGGTCGACAGAATCAACGTCTGCAACACTTCCACGAAGATCATGCCTTGGAATCCGCCCAGGATCACGTAGACTCCGGTGAGTGCTACCACGACAGCCGCTCCCAACTGCGGGTTCACGTCGACGAAAACCGTGATGAACTTACCCATACCGACGGCCGCGAATGCCAGGAACGCGGTGACGGTGAGCACCGCGTAGACCGTGTAAGCCAGTCGCGCCGCGCTGCCACCGGGCGTGTCGCCGAAGCGGAACACCATCCATTCCGAACCCGTCATCACGCCGCTGCGGCGAATCCACCGGCCCATGTAGGCCGCGAAGAACACGGAAATGACGAAGCCCCAAATCCACTGCACCCACATGCCGCGCAGCCCGAGCACCACGAACAGGCTGACAATCCACATGGTGCCGGTGATGTCGAAGTAGGACGACGAACCGGACATGGCCAGTGCCCACCACGGCAGGCTCCGGTTGCCGAGGAAGTACGAGTCGATCCCGCGCGAAGCGCGACGCTTCACAGCCACGCCGATCGAGACGATTGCGGTGAGGTAGAAGATGACGATGGCGACGTCGAGTGAGCTAAGGTGCATGTGTCCTCTGGTGTGTCAGGCGGAGAGTGTCGCGAGCGGACTCGGATCTTCCGGCTTGTGCATCCACATATCGGTGCCCGCGCCGAAGTAAACTGTTCCGTCTGCTCCAACCGTCAGTCCGCCGTGCGCGTGTCCGGCGGTCGGCTTTAGGAAGTCGATTCTGTTCTCTCGCGGACGAATGCGCGCCAACTGGCCTGACAAGATCGCCCACAGCGTGCCGTCTTGGCAAGCGCGCAAGCTTTGATTTGGGATGCGCGCGGGCTTCTCTAGTTGCGCGATGGTGCGCATCTGGCCGGTGGCGTGCTTGTATTCCTTGAATTCGCTGCCCAGCGCGAAATACACGCATCCATTCACGCTCGCCATTGCGTGTATGCCATGGCGGGGTTCGAGTTCGAGATCGTATACGATCTTCTTTGCCGCCGGGTCCCACACAAAGAAATGCCCGGCGCGAGCCTTGGGCTTCGCTCCGCCGCCACCGCCGGGGTTCGACGCTGCGTACACCCACGTGGCATCCGTTGCGACGGCAACAAGCTGTTGATCCGGGATGATGTTGCGGTGCACTTCGATCTGTTCGGTCTCCGGATCGAACACAGTGAGCGCACCGCCCAACATCCCGTAATTCGGCTGCGTGCCGATGTACATCTTGTTGCCGGGCCCGAGATGTATCCCGCCAACCGGACGGTACTGCGAATCCGGGACGTGCAGGATGGTGCGGGGATTGGAGTCCT
>CAZDIZ010000083.1:22983-24801 GCA_964505625.1 uncultured Solibacteraceae bacterium
TAGTTCTCGTCGGGCGCCGGCGAACCGACATCTTCCAGTACGCCCTTCTCCAAATCGCAACGCACCAGCCGGCAACCGGGATAGGTGCCGTAGTAGATGTCGTTGTTGGGCGTTTGCACCAGTGTGGCAATGATGTACTCTTTCTTGCGATAGTCCTCGCTCATCTGCGGTAGATCGATCCAACGCTCGCGGCGCGGGTCAAAGCACATCAGCGTTCCACCGTTGTAACTGCCCAGGTAGATGTTGCCGTCCCGTGCGCGCACAATGTCCCACGATCCGATACCCACCGGGATGGTCCAGGCCTTGGCGCGGTTCGCGTGCACATCCAGGCGGATTAACTGTCCACGGTCCGCGGAGTTGAACGTCGTCAGGTAAAACACGCCGCCGTCGCCCTCATCCGGCACGTTGAGCGCGTCGAACAGCCAAAGGTTTGTGGCTACCGGGCCGGCCTTCCTGAATCCCGGAGCCGCCACGGTTGGTTGCAGCTTCGACGTGCGTACCCACTGATCGGCGGCCGGACGCCCGCAATAAGCCGCCGCGGGTAACGCCAACGCCGAGATGTGAAAGGACCGTCGCGTCAGTCGCATTCTCAACAGCATACCTGATACGCTACAGAATTCACGCTGAAGCGAGCGGCTCGGCCATGACGCAAGTACACCTATCCTTTCCCGACTACGTGGTGGTGATCGGCTATTTCGTCATCGTCTTGTGGATTGGACTTCACTTCCGCAATCAGATGGCGGCCGCGAAGGACTACTTTGCCGGTGGACATCAGATTCCGTGGTGGCTTGCCGGCATCTCGCACTACATGTCCAGCTTCAGCGCGTTCGCCTTCGTCGCCTATGCGCAGCTTGGCTACACCTACGGTTGGGTGGCCGTGACGCTGTTCTGGGCTTCGGCATTCGCTTGCACGCTGGGTGGACTGTTCTTCGCCGAACGTTGGCGTCGCGCGCGCGTCATCACGCCGGTGGAATTTCTCGAGCGCCGCTTCAGTGCCTTCGTGCGGCAGTTGTTCGCTTGGGCCGGCATTCCCATGAAGATCTTCGACGACGCGCTGAAGATCTTCGCCACCGGTTTGTTCGTGTCGCTTTCGGTGGGACTGAGTCTGCATTGGTCGATTGTCCTGTGCGGTGTGGTGATGATTGCCTACACGTTCTACGGCGGATTATGGGCGCTGGTGGTGACCGACTACGTGCAGTTCATCATGAAAGCTCTGGCGATGCTGCTGCTATTGCCATTAGCGATTGCCGGCGCGGGTGGATTCTCCCAAGCATTCTCCGGTTTGCCGCCGCAGTTGTTCCATCTGACAAATGGCCCTTACACCTGGCTTTACATCCTCGGCTTCTTCGTGTTGATCGGCATCAGCTATAACGCCAGTTGGGCGCTGGCTCAGAAATATTATTCAGTGCGCAACGAAAAGGAAGCCTCCAAGGCCGCCTACTGCGCGGCTGCGCTTAACTTCATCGGCGCGCCGCTGTTGATCCTGCCGGCCGTCATCGGAAGGCACTTTCTTCCCGACCTGGTGGCGCAGAACCGCACCGCCGATGTCTACGTCTTGCTGGTTTTGAAACTGCTACCGGTGGGCATGATCGGCATCATCGTGGCCGCGATGTTCTCGGCTACCATGGCCGTGGTGAGTTCGGACTACAACGCCATCGCCAGTGTGCTGACGAAAGATGTCTACCATCGGCTGATCAACCGCGATGCCGACGAAGGGCGCCTGTTGTGGGTGGGACGCTGGACCACGCTCGGACTCGGCGTGCTCACCATTGTGCTGAGCTTGTGGATCGCGATGAGCCATCAGCAATCGTTGTTCAA
>CAZDIZ010000083.1:24901-27587 GCA_964505625.1 uncultured Solibacteraceae bacterium
TCACCATTGTGCTGAGCTTGTGGATCGCGATGAGCCATCAGCAATCGTTGTTCAACACCATGGTGACCGTGCTCGGTCTCTTCATGGCGCCGACATTGCTGCCGCTGTTGGCCGGGCTTACCATCCGCAAGCTGAATTGGCAGGGAGCGTTCGCAGGTTTTCTCTGCGGCTTGCTCACCGGGCTCACCATGCTTGCGCTCAAGACCTGGTGGCTGCCAATGCGCCCCGGCGGCGCCACGCAGGAAATGCTGAACAACTTCGAGGGTGTGTCGCTGCTAATGAATGCCCTTATGACCACACTCGGCATGATCGTGGGAACCCTGCTTACCACGCGCAAAGCGGACGCTGACCAGCAAGTCGCCGAGTTCTTCGCCGCTCTTGACCGGCCTGTTGCGCCGAGCGAAGTGCCGCCATCGGGTGCGAGCGGCGCGCTGCCCGTCATCGGCGCCTCCACGTTGGGCGTCGGAGTGTTGCTGGCGGCTGCAGGACTGCTTTCGCAATCGCTCACGGCTCGCACCATCGATCTAGCGCTCGGAGCGATTCTGATCCTGCTCGGCGTCGTATTCGTGCGACAGCACAAGAAGATTCAATCATGAGCTCATCACAAGCATTCGAATTTGGTTTTACCGACCCCGTTCTGGCCGAACTGGCCGGCGTCACGCAACGCGACCTGCACCTGGACGTGGATGCCATCATCCGCGCCTACACGCTCGCCGGTGAACTTGCGGCCGAACTCGGCGTCGCGCCTCCCGCGCCGCGGCTGGCGGAGTTCACCTACACGCACATCGTCGCGCTCGGCACACAGGTGACCTTTACGGAGTACGAGCCGAAGCCCACCACGCTGCTAACAACGCCCGAGGACATTGACAACCTGCGTGAGCCGGAGGACTATCTCGCGGCAGAGTTGATTCAGCAGCGGTTGAAACTGGCCGAGGAAATCGTCCAGCGCTGGCCCGGCGCTCCACTCTTTATCGGACACCTATTCGAAGGGCCAGTCACGACCGCGTCGCTGTTGCTCGGGCCCGCATTCTTCACTCTGCCTTACGACGATCCGGAGCGCGCACACAAGTTGATGCAGTTCAGCGTCACCAGCGCGTTCAACTACGCCCGCGCCATCACGCGCCGCTTTTCGGGCGTCGAAGGTGCGTTTCCGCAAGGCTTCCCGGACGATTTCGCTGGCATCATTCCGCCCAAGCTGTTCGGTGAGTTTGTGGTACCGTACTGGGAACAGGTTTTCGAGCAGCTCAATTCCAGCGAACGATTCGTGCACAGCGAGTTGCTTCGCGTCGGGCATCTGCCGTTCCTCAAGGACCTGCGCGTGGACTGCTACGATCCGAGCGCCGACCAGTACTTGAACCCCGATCTGCTCAAGCAGCACTGCCCCACGCGCTTTCAGTTGCGCATACAGGATTGGGACATCGCCAATCTGAGTGCGGAAGAACTGAAAGCCATGTACCGCCGCTACGCGTCCTACAATCCGAAGTTGATCAGCTTCTATCTCAGCCGGTTGGTGGATGTGCCTAAGGTGAAAGCCATCCTCGAAGCCGCACACGAAATGTAAGGAGGCTCAACATGCGCATTTGCGCCTTCCTGCTTCTGTTCACCTTGGCGATGCAAGCCGCCGGGATCTTGCTCACCAAGGATGGCGCTTCGCTTACAGCCGTGCTTCACGGCGAGCGCGATGAATACGCCGCCAGCCGCGTCACTGGCGAACTGCGCAAGTACGCCGCGTCGAACCCGTCGCCGGAGGCGGCGAATGTGGTGGTGTACGTTGGCACGCTCAGTTCGAATCCGGCGCTGGCGAGCGTGGCGATGGAACTCGGTTGGAAGGCCGACATCCAGAAGCTGCCGCCGGAAGCGTACCTGATTCGTTCGGGCTCTCGCGCGGGCAAGAACGTCATCGTACTCGCGGGCGGAGATCGCACCGGCGCCATCTTTGCCGCCAGCGACTTCAAGAACTTCTATCTGCATCCGATCGGTGGCGATGTTGAAACCGGAACGCTCGACTACATCGAGATTCCGAAGATGAAGTACCGCTGGTTCTGGAACTGGGACGTGCGAACCAATTGGGACCTGCTTGATCACGACAACGTCTACATTCCAACCGGACAACTTCCCAAGACCGACAGCGTGCGCGCGTGGTTCAAGCGTCCCGAAGCATTCGTCAACAACATGAAGCTCGTCATCGACTACATGAGCGAGCACAAGTTGAACGGCCTCATCCTGTGGGGATTCTTGCGCGACAATCACGGCGGCGTTCCGGCGGCGCTCGAAGTCTGCCGCTACGCGAACGAGCGCGGCGTGAAGATCATTCCAGGCGCCGGCATCGACCGTCACTACGGCGGCTTCTATCACGAAGGCAAACACGAGTTCAATTTGGAAACCCGTGCCGAACAGAATCCGAGCCTTCAGTCCGTCGGCAAGGACGGCAAGCCTGAACCGCGGACACTCTGCCTCGAACTCCCCGAGAATCGCGAATGGGTAGAACGCGGCTTTCGCTGGCTCTACAAGACGTTTCCTATCGGCGGCGTGAACGTCGAGTTCGCCGAGCATTCCACCTGCTACAACCCCGAATGCATTGAAGCCCGCAAGAGCCAGAGAGGTAGCGAAACCGACTTCAGCAAGGATCTGGCGCGCATCGTGCCGTTTGTGATGAAGACCATACACGACATCGCGCCCGATACCT
>CAZDIZ010000084.1:0-6354 GCA_964505625.1 uncultured Solibacteraceae bacterium
ATCGCCGCCAGCTCCGCTTCCGATTCGAGCAGCCCGAGCATTCCCGTGGTGATGTAGATGTGCCCGCCGGCGATGGCGAACGCGTTCGGCACCGCCCAATCCACCACGTGAAACTCATAGCGCATGCCGCGACGGCGCACATGCGGCGTAAGCGCGCGGCCTACGTCGGCGACATAAGCCTGCCAGACCGGATCGGACGCCGCGGGCCACGGCGACGACGACGCCAGGTCGCGGCCGAACTGCATCTCCTCGGCATCGCTCACGCGCGAAACACGCAGCGCGATCTGATCGGCATCGCGCAGCACATCGCCCCAAATTTCGAGCACGCTCCCGAGGCTCACATCGGGCTGACGGTCACCGAGCCACACGGCCGCGGCGCAACCCACCGCCGCCAGGACCACCACAGTCAATGCAATCTGTTTCGTCATGGCGAGCCTCACAGATACCGCCGGATCGCGTCACGGAAACGCGTGTAGATCCAGGAAGCGCCCAGCAGGAAAAGGCCGAGCAAGATAAAGGAAAGAATGCGGTGCGGCGTGTCCAAGCGGCGCAGATCGTGGAAGAACAGCTTGCCGATGCAGACAGCCAGCAGTGCCAATCCCGACAAGCGCATGCTGCGC
The DNA here is from genome assembly GCA_964505625.1 of uncultured Solibacteraceae bacterium. Classification (GTDB taxonomy): domain Bacteria; phylum Acidobacteriota; class Terriglobia; order Bryobacterales; family Bryobacteraceae; genus JAJFUV01. Next base: position 621 of record CAZDIZ010000084.1, read on the forward strand.
TCGCGCAGGCTAAAACCGGCTACCAGCAGTGCCACGCCTTCAATTCCCCATGCCACGGTGAGCAGCGCGCCGGAGACCTCATAGTAGAGCAACACCGCCAGCAGCAACGTCGCGAGCAACGAGAACATGATGCGCGCTCGCGCATCCACACGATCCACAAACCGCGTGGCGCCTTCCACCGAGCGGCGCGGACACAGAAACTCACCCGCGTAGAAACACGTGATGACGATGGCGCCCGTCAACACGCGCATCTGCCAACCGCCCAGGCTTTCTGGGATGTAGAAATTTGTGTTCCAGCTTCGGATGAACGCGGCAATCGCCATCAGGTAGCTCTGCCAGCAGAGATCGGGTTGCCGGTAGCGGACTCCCAGCGCAAGCAGTGCTAACGCGAAGACGCTCCACCCTGTCACCGTAAACACGCGCCCAAGCTCGAAGCGCAGCAACACGAACGCAAGGAACGCCGCCGTGTAGAGATACACCCGGCAAAACTGCGTTTGTCCCTGATCGCGAAGACGCTTCCACAGATAGTAGTGCAGGATGACGATGGGCAGCACCGTCAGCACGCGGTGCGAAATGATTCCCGTCGCTCCGGTGAGCGTGAAGTTCGCCATGAACAACCGCCCGAATGCCAGCGCGCCGAGCGCGTGCCCCTGGTGCCCGAAGAACGGAACGCGCAGCGCGTAGCCGAGTTCAACCAGCAGCAACCCTTCCAGTGCCCAGGCCACCGCCACCAATTCCGGTGGCAGCACGGTCCATGCCAGCATCGCCAGCATGGCGCTGCCCGCGGTGGAGAGAGTGTCGCGAACAAAGTCGCGCTCGCCATCGGAAAGCGCCTCCGGACGGAATGCGATCAACCGCGACGCCGCGCCGTAGAGCATCGCCAGCGCAAGCAGTTGCGGCAGCCAATCGGGACGCACGGTCTCGACACCCGCGCCGCAGATATTCACGATGCCGAGCGCTACCAACCCGGCGAACCCGACACCGTAAGACTGATAACGAAAATCGTTCCGCGCCCGGTCGAGACCGAACTCAAACAACACGCCCGCCAGCAGCACCCACGCCGGACCGATATATTCACGCGGCACTTCGTATCCGAGAATCAGCAGCAGCAGCGCCGCCGCCACGTAACCGAAGTAGACGCGCGCGGGCCGTAGCGCGCGGTTCAGATAGAAGACCGCCGCAGAAAGCGCGGCCACCGGCGTCCACAGCAGAAGATTGCGCGAAAGAAACGCGCCGCGCCCGGACTCACCCAAGTGCAGCACGACGATGCGCGACACAGGAAGCACGCAAAGCAGGCTTCCCAGATCGCGAGGGTAGCGCTGCTTCAGGATCACGCCGCAGAGGAACAGTGTTTCGGCCACGCCCAACAAACTCAGCGTGAGCTTCAGGCCGTCGGCGAAGTCGATCAGCGCGACCACGGCCAGGGCGGCGGTAAGCGTCAGCGCGCCTTCATACCCTCCCGCCCAGAGACGGTCGCCGGTGTCCTCTTCCGGAGCGAAGCTCGATGGCGGCCGCACACGCGCGCGCACCACGGTGGCAACCAGATACAATCCCATGGCCAGGAACCACAGCCTGTACATATGCTCGGGCTGCGAGTGTGACCAAATGGCGGCGGAGGCCACCAGAAACCAGATGGCGTTGAGCGGACTCAGCGCGTACATCACACCGCGACGGTCCAGGCGCCGCGCGACGTCCAGGATGTCGAGACACTCAAACACCAGCCAGTAGACGACCAGGATGCTCTGTGCCGCCGCCAGGTTGCCGCCGGTCGATCGCGCGGCGTTCACCAGAAACACGATGTAGGTGCCCGTCACGCCGCCAATCGCAATGCGATTCCACGAGAACCGGTATGCCAGATACGCCAGCGACGCGGCCAACGGCACCAGAGCGGCAAGCGAAAACGCCGTCACCGGCGTGATGGAAAGCGTGATGAAGCCCACGAAGTAGGCCAGCCCCGCGACCGTCTGCGACTTGTACCGCAAGGCGTGCAGCACCATTACGGCGGAGACCACCGTGAGCAAAACAGCTCCGGCGCGAGGATCAGTCACAACGCGCGCAGCGTCGAGTGCATGCGCAGCGTAAGTGGTGAAGTAGACTCCGGCCCAGCCTCCACCGATGAGCCCGCGCGCGTAAACCATATACCGTGGACGGCGCTCCAGCACCACACCAGCGACGAGCATTCCCAACCCCAACACGTAACCCACGGCCACGCGTCCGGCCGGTCCCATGTGGTTCAGCGAATAGCTCAGAAACAGCGCCAGTCCTACTACCGTGACCAGCACACCCAACTTGTTCAGCAGACTCCCGCCGACCACCGCTTCCCACTCTTCGCCCTGCATCTTTTCGCGCAGGCGCTCGCTCCAGGTGGGTCCGGTGACGACCGGCTCCATCGGTTCGGGCGGCGGCTCAAAAACGGGTTCGGAACGCGGCTCGAAAACCGGACGTGGAGGCGGAAGCGGCGGTGGTAGTGGAACTTCCGGAGCACGTTCCTCGACAACCTGCGGAGGAGGCGGTGCCGGTTTTTCCGCACGATGCGTTTCGAGCGCATAGAGGCGCGCGATGATGTCGCGCTGGCGCTCGTCCTGCTCCTCCAGGCGCCGCTTCATACGCCGGGCCTTCACCCACAAGACAATCGCTACAACGCAAAGAACCAGAACCAGAAAGTCAGTCATGAGCGTCTCGCTGTTGCATCCAGCATACCTTCAAACCAGGAAATGCCGCGAACAACGCGAGCCTTTCAGCTTTCCTACTATTGGGTCTGCAATTTTTCGAGGATGCTGGTGACGTAATCGACGGTTTCGGGGATCTTGGGAACGCCGCCGGCTGCATCGACGCGCGCGGGTCCGGCGTTGTAAGCGCCCAACGCCAGGGCCAGATCGCCACCGTAACGCTGCACCAGTTTCTTGAGCAGGCGCGCGCCGGCGTCCAGGTTCTCCACCGGATCAAACGGGTTCTTGACACCGAATTCAGCAGCCGTCGCGGGCATCAACTGCATCAAGCCCATGGCGCCCTTCTTCGACACGACGCAGGGACGATACCCGGATTCCTTGTCGATGACCGCGCGCAGCAGATCGGGCGTCAGGCCTTCACGCTCGGCGAGTCCTTCTATATAAGGGCCGATCAGCGCCTTGGGTAGCGGCTCGCAGGCCGGGGCATCCTGGCTCGTGGCCGCCGGTAACATGGCGGGGCGCGGCCACGGCACGGTGAAGAACGAGTCCTGCTCGTCGGGCGCCGCCTTCGCCTGTTTACGAACGCTTTCGCGCTGCTTGGCGACGGACGCTTCCATGGCCGCGCGAGTAGCTTCGTAAGGGTCGGGAGCGCTCTGCGCGAAGGCGGCGCTCGCGGCGAGCAGAAGGACGGACGCGGTAAACCTCACCACCCGTCTTATCGGCGGAAACTGCGGGGTTCCTTAGGACGCGCGGGGCGTGCTATGCTGGCAACGCCTATGCGTAAGCGAATCTATTGGTTACCACTGATTCTGCCCGCCCTCGCCCTGGGGGCGGACGCCTTCATCACGCACACTGACGTGTTCCGCGCCGGCGAGGACGGCTACCACACGTACCGCATTCCGGCCATCGTCACCGCGGCGGACGGCTCGCTGGTCGTCTTCGCGGAAGCGCGCAAAGAGAACTCCTCCGACCCTGGCGGCGGCGACATCGACCTGGTGGCCAAGCGCAGCACCGACAATGGCGCCACGTGGTCGAAGATGCAGATCGTAGACAACCCCGGCGAAAAGTGGGGCGCGTCGAACCCGACTCCGGTTCTGGACCGTTCAAACGGGCGCCTATGGATCGCCTACAATCGCTGGGAACCAGGCAAAGGCACCGAAAACTCGCGCGCGGGTACGACGGATAATCAAGCCTGCCTGCGTTACAGCGACGACAATGGGCAGACCTGGTCCGCGTTGCGCGACATCACCCGCGAATCGCGCGACTTCGACGTCTGGCGCGCCATGTTCACCGGCCCCGGCGGCGCGATCCAAACGCGCACCGGCCGGCTGATCATCCCCGCCGCGGCGTGCGCCGACGTTTGCGCGGTTTACGCCACCAGCGGCACCTCACGCGGCGAGATGCACTACATGCGCGCCTACGTGATGTACAGCGACGATCACGGCGCCACCTGGAAACGCAGCTCGCAGATCCGCGCCATCAGCGACGAAAACCAGGTGATTGAGCTGACCGACGGCACCATCATGATGGACGCCCGCCAAGGCGCGGGCACCGCGCGCTGGAAGAGTTTCAGCCGCGACGGCGGCCAGAGTTGGTCCAATCCGCACAACGGCGAAATAGTTACGCCGGTGGCCACCGCCATCGAGCGTTTCACCGCGGTGAAAGACGGCGCGGACCGCAACCGCATCCTGTGGACTGGCCCGCAAGGCGACGCGCGCCGCCGCCTGGTGGTCCGTGTGAGCTACGACGAAGCCCAGACCTTCACCAACGAACACCTGCTCTATGGGGGCCTGACGGCTTATTCCGACATGAGCATCCTGAAAGACGGAACCGTGGGCGTACTGTGGGAACGCGGCATCAGCGGACAGTGCCAGTTCATCACCTTCACGCGCTTCAACCGCGAATTCCTGGAGCCTTCCGGAACAGTCATTCCGGCAATGAAATGAGCATCCGAGCCGCTGCATTTCTACTGCCCGCCGTTCTGGCGGCATCCGATGCGTTTCTCACGCATACCAGCGTGTTTCAGTCCGGTGACGACGGATATAGCAGCTTCCGCATCCCGGCCATTGTCACGGCGGCGGATGGGACGCTGGTGGCGTTTGCCGAAGGGCGCAAGGACCGTAGCGGCGATCCGGGCGCGGGCAACATCCACCTTGTGGCCAAGCGCAGTACCGACAACGGCGCCACCTGGTCCAAGCTCCAGATCGTGGACAGTCCCGGGGAATTGTGGGCGGCGTCGAACCCCACGCCGGTACTCGACCGCTCCACCGGCCGCCTCTGGATCGCCTTCAACCGCTGGGAACCGAAGCGAGGGACGAAGAACTCACGTCCCGGCTCAACCGACAATCAGTCGTGGCTACGCTACAGTGACGATCACGGGCTCACTTGGTCCGATGCGCGTGACATCACGCGCATCGCGCGCGATTTCGACAACTGGGGCGCCATGTTCTTCGGACCCGGCGGGGCGATCCAAACGCGCAACGGAAGGCTGATTCTACCGGCATCGGCGCGTCCGGACACCTACTTGATCGAAACGTCCGGTGGACCGCTCAACTGCATGCGCGCGTACGCCGTCTACAGCGACGACCACGGCGCCACCTGGAAACGCGGCACGCAAATACGCGCGTTGACCAACGAGAATCAGATGGTGGAACTCGCCGATGGCGCCGTCCTCATGGACGCGCGGCAGGGAGGCGGCGCGGCGCGGTGGAGGGTGGTAAGCCGCGATGGCGGCGCAACCTGGTCCCGGCCTCGCGACGGCGAAACCGTGCTTCCCGTGGCCACCGCGATCGAGCGCTTCACTCTGGCCAAAGATGGCGCGGATCGCGATCGCATCCTATGGACCGGCCCGCGGGGCGACGCGCGCCAGCACCTGGTGGTGCGCGTGAGCTACGACGAAGGACAGACCTTCACCAACGAGCATCTGCTCTACGGCGGCCTCGCGGCCTATTCCGACATGACCATTCTGAAGGACGGGACCGTGGGCGTATTGTGGGAACGCGGCGCCGCCGACCGCTACCGTTCCCTCGCCTTCACACGCTTCAACCGCGAGTTCCTGGAACCGC
>CAZDIZ010000084.1:6454-27154 GCA_964505625.1 uncultured Solibacteraceae bacterium
GACCGCTACCGTTCCCTCGCCTTCACACGCTTCAACCGCGAGTTCCTGGAACCGCCGGCGCGCTGAGCTACACCCCGGCGAGCGGAACCAACTTCGAGCGGCGAATGCGCCGGTCGCGCGTCACGAGCGGAACGCGGTGCACCACACTGGTCGCCGCGATGATCTCGTCGGCTGGGTCGCCGTGAAAGTCCAACTCCGTGCTCTGACGGCAGACGGCCAGATCGAGCGGCCAGATGCGGACTTGCGCCAGTGCCCGTGTGAAGTCGGGCGAGGCGAGATCCAACGACACGCGGCCCAATTGGACCAGTTTTGCCAACTCCCACAGCACGATTGCCGAGATGCTCCACGAATCGCGCGCCAGCATACGCCGCTCGGCGGTGGTCAGCGAGCCGGCCAGCGCGTGGATGAGAATGTGCGTGTCAAGATTCAGCATCCCACTCGGCTCCCGTCGAGAGAATCCCGCCGCGCACCTGTATCTTGTCCTTCAATGAACCAATCAGCCCGGCGCAACCGGCTGAGGCGGGCAGCAGACGCGCCACGGGCTTACCGTGCTTGGTGATGACAATGCCTTCCGGCCGCAGATTGTCGAGAATGGACAGACACTGTTCCTTGAATTGCGACGCCTTGATCTGTTCCACACTCCCAGGGTACTAAATGGACAGGAAATATGTCCAGTCATATTAATTGACCATAAATTGGCGGCGTGGCCGCTCGACTTGGCGTGACGCCGCCCAATGCCGTAAGCTGGCCGCATGAGAACTGTTTTCCTACTACTGGCGGCCGCGCTCGCCTCAGCCGCCGCCGATATCCCCCGTCCCGAGTTTCCCCAGCCGCAGTTCGAACGCGAACAGTGGATGAACTTGAACGGACGCTGGGAGTTCGAGTTCGACGATCAAAACGCCGGCCTGGATGCCAACTGGGCGTCGGCCGCGAAACCGTTTTCGCGCAGTATTAGCGTTCCCTTCTGCTTCGAGAGTTCCTTGAGCGGCATCAATGATCCGGCGTTCCATCCCTGGATCTGGTACCGCCGCTCGGTCACACTGCCCGCGGCCTGGGCCGGCAAGCGCGTGCTGCTGCACTTCGGCGCCGTCGACTACCGCGCCATGGTGTGGGTGAATGGAGCGCTGGCCGGTTCGCACGAAGGCGGCAGCGTACCGTTCCAATTCGACATCACGCCGCTGCTTAAGACCGGCGCGAACACCATCACCGTGCGCGCCGAGGACCCGCCGACGGACCGCTTCATTCCGCGTGGCAAGCAGTATTGGGAAGTCAAATCGCGCAGCATCTTCTATACGCGCACCTCGGGCATCTGGCAAACGGTTTGGCTGGAAGCGGTGGGCGCGAGCTACCTGGAACAGGTTCGCATCACGCCGTCCAACGACGGCAATGTCCGCTTCGCCGCCCGCATCGCACGGCCTCAAGACGGGCTTGAATTCCGCGCCACGATTACACGCGATGGAAAGACCGTGGCCGGCGGAACGGCCGCCAACAGCGGCTCGCGCGCGGTGGCCGGCGCCGTGGTGCTGCAACCCGCGTTGTGGTCGGTAGGCTCACCGAATCTGTATGAGGTGACCTTCGAACTGCGCCGCGGCGATCAGGTACTGGACCGCGTGAAGAGTTACTTTGGCTTCCGCTCCATCAGCATCATCGAAAACCGCGTGGCCATCAACAACGTGCGCACGTACCTGAAATTCCTGCTCGATCAGGGCTACTGGCCGCAATCGAACCTGACGCCGCCTACCGACGAAGCCATCCAGTTCGACATTCGCGTCAGCAAGGAAATGGGCTTCAATGGCGTGCGCAAGCACCAGAAGGTGGAAGACCCGCGCTTCCTGTATTGGGCCGACAAGATGGGCTTCCTGATTTCCGGCGAGATGGCCAACTCCTACGCGTTTGACGAAGAGTACGCCGCTCGCTTCACGCGCGAATGGATTGAGGTGGTCGAGCGCGACTACAACCATCCCTCCGTCATCATGTGGGTTCCCATCAATGAGAGCTGGGGCGTTCCGAATCTGGCCGACCGGCAGCAGCAGGAGCACTTGCGGTCGCTCTACACATTGACCAAAACGCTGGACGCGACGCGGCTGGTGATCGACAACGAAGGTTGGGAACACACCGAGATGACCGACCTGTTCGCGATCCACGACTACGCGCCCAAGGGCGATCAACTGGTGACGAACTACAGCAACTGGACCAGCACGAGCGCGCCCACGCCGGGCTCGCGGCGCCAGTTCCTGATTCCCGGTTACAAATACAACGGCTCGCCCGTGTACCTTTCGGAGTTCGGCGGCATCGCCTGCATTCCGGAAGGGCACCAGGTGCCAGAGAAGTCTTGGGGCTACGCGGGCGTCGAAAAGACGCAGGCAGCCGCGCTGGCGCGTTTGCGCGACATCTACCAGGGCATCGCCAAGCTGCCCGTGATCGTCGGTATCTGCTACACGCAACTCACCGACGTCGAACAGGAGATCAACGGTCTGCTCACTTACGACCGCAAGATGAAGTTCGATCCCAAAGCCGTCAAGGAGATTAACGACCTTCTGAAATGACGGTCAGGCGAAGCACTCCAGCACGAAGTATCTGGAGACGCCTGTCAGATCGATAGTCCACCGCGTGCCCGCGCTCCTGGCGCCGGCACGCGGTTCTTTTAGGTCGGGACTGTGCAGCACCACGCGGCTGAAGCCATGGGCCGGTTCGAGCGTAAGCTCGCCGGTGAGCGACGTGTAGCGCAGCTTCTCGATGACGTGCTGACGGCTGAACTGATCGCGCAGTTCGGGATGAAGCACCGTCTCCACCTTGGCGGGGATGGCGTGCATGAGCATGCGGTTGCCATCGCGGTACTGCCGTATGCGCCAGTTGGCGGCCAAGCCGCCAACCTTCACCTCGGACTTCGCGGATGCTTGCAGCAACGTACTCACCAATGACGCGACGCCCGCGTCCGCCATCCGCTCGGGCCGCCAGATGAAGCGCCCCTTCCCCACCTTCACGGTGATCCAGCCGTCTTTCTCACGCGCCTGCTTGACGCGGCAGCGCGCGATCTCGACCGGCGGCTTCAGGTTCTTGTTCGGAGGGTAGCTTCCGGCACGTTGCGGTTCGGTCAGTTCGGCCGTGATGCCAAAACTCTCAAGCCAGGGTTTCGAGACGGCGCGGGCGCGCTGATCGTAGTGTCCGCACGGCCCGGTGGCGATCACCGTTCCTCCGCCTTCCATGTAGCGCACCAGGCTCTGGCGCTCTTCGCTGGAAAGGCACGCGGCGCTGCTCAGAACAAGCTGGCGCCGCTCGGCTAAGCGCGGAACGGAAGTGGCCACATCGAAGGAAACGCCGGCGCTGGTGAGTTCCTGAATGCTCGCGTAGTAATCGCTCACGTAATCGGCGGGGCACTGTCCGAAGTAGTCGCGCGTCGCGCGGGAGAAGTAGACAGCCGTGTCGGCATCCACATCACCGGTGAACAGCGCGGTGTGCGTCTTCTCCCAGTTGTAACCTTCATGCACCAGTTCGGAATCGTCGGCAATCTTGCTGAGTTGCGCCTCGGTCGCGTTGAGGCGGCCCTTGAGACTGCTGAACCAGCAATCGGAGCCCAGGAATTTATTCAACGCCCAGACGAAGAACGCCGTGTCGGGAAAGAAGCCGTAGCCCAATCCGAAGCATCCGGCCTGATGCTCGCGCGCGATTCCCAAATGCAGCAACTGGCTGGGAAGGCGATTGCCCCAGGTTCCTTCGATCGACGGCGTCGAGCCGGTCATCTCGAGCATCACCAGGTTGCAGGCGCGAATAAAATCCTGATAGCTCATCCCGTAGGCGGGCATGTTGTAGCCGTCGCTGCTCGAACAACAGCTCAGGAATGGAAAGCGCGGCGGCAGAACCTTCTTGATTTCGAGTAGGAAGTCGGCGCAGGTTTCAAAGCGCATCTGAATCCAATCGCCGAAGGCCTGGTTGCCGCGGTTCCCCCAGAAGCTCGTGTCGGTGGTGGGCGGCAGACGATGACCGTAGCGTTTCTCAAAGCGCTCGCGGCAATACTTGCAGCTGCATGCGCGCCAGTCGCCGTAGAAAATGCCATCGTCGCTCATCAAACCATCAATGCCGGTTTCGGCGAGCAGACGTTTGACGTAGCGCACATAGGAACCGCGGAACGCGGGATTGTTCATGCAATACTGCTCGGCGTTGTAGGCCGGCAGGTAGACGGGCTCGCCGGTTTCCACATCGAGCATGCGCCAATCGTTCATATGCACGCCGTCGCACATCCATGTAGCCGCGGTTTCATTCGACGGGTAGAAAGGAACGTGATGACGGTTGCGCCGCCAGATGTTCAGCGACTCCTCGCGATTGCGCGGGCGATGTGTCAGCACGGAGGAGTGGTGGTCGATCAGGACGATCTTGCGTTGGTGCAATTCATCGGCGGTGAAGCGCAGCAGGTCGTGCACGCGCCCCCACAACGGCATGAAGTCCCAACGAAAATGCGCTCCGAATACCAGGCAGCAGTTGACGCCGCTTTGCGCGCAGCGGTCCGCACGGCGGCGGATCTTGTCCATCAGCGCCTCATTCGGCCAGGTGAAGTCTTCCCAGGTCAGCCACCAGCTCACGGCGCGATAGCGCTCGCGCGGCGTCTGCCCGTTGCCTGAGGCTTGCGCGAACGCCGGCAAAACGCTCGATGCCAAAAACGTCCGCCGCGTCCAATCGAATCCGTCGTGCTTGGTCATGCGTATCTCCTGACCCAAGGTAACAGCAACTCCGGCGAGTCGTCCAGACACAAAAAGGGCCGGACAACGAACGTCCGGCCCTTTTCGAGTTTCGATTGAAACCGCTTACTTGGACTCGATCCGCATGCCGTAGAAGCTGCGGTAAACGAAGAACATCGAGCAAAGCAGGAACACGGCCGACAGCGCCGTGGTGAGACCCGCGCCCTGCTGCCGGGTTGTGGAGACGGCCAACTCGACCGCCAGCAAACCGAACAGCGTGGTGAATTTGATGATCGGATTCAAAGCCACCGAGCTGGTGTCCTTGAACGGATCGCCCACTGTGTCGCCGATCACGCAGGCCGCGTGCAACTCGGTGCCCTTGGCCTTCAACTCGGTCTCGACAACCTTCTTCGCGTTGTCCCAGGCGCCGCCGGCGTTGGCCATGAAGATGGCCTGGAACAAGCCGAACAGCGCGATGGAAATCAGGTAGCCGATGAAGAAGAACGGCTCCAGGAACGCGAACGCCAGCGCCGAGAAGAACACGGTCATGAAGATGTTGAACATGCCCTTCTGCGCGTACTGGGTGCAGATTTCGACGACCTTCTTGGAATCGCTCACGCTGGCCTTGGTAACGCCGTCCAGCTTGATGTTCTGCTTGATGAACTCGACCGCGCGGTAAGCGCCCGTCGACACGGCCTGCGTGGCCGCGCCGGTGAACCAGTAAATAACCGCGCCGCCGGTGATCAGACCCAGCAGGAACGGCGGGTTCAAAATCGAGAGCTTGTCGACGTTGTCCCGCAGGCCATTGGTCAACGCCACGATGGTGGCGAAGATCATGGTGGTGGCGCCCACGACGGCCGTACCGATGAGCACGGGCTTCGAGGTTGCCTTGAAGGTGTTGCCGGCGCCGTCGTTCTCCTCGAGGTTCTCCTTGGCGCGCTCGAAATCCGGCACGAAGCCGAATTCCTTCTTGATGGCGTTCTTGGCGTCGGGGAGTTCCTCGATCATGGAGAGCTCGTAGATGGACTGCGCGTTGTCGGTCACCGGACCGTAGCTGTCCACGGCGATGGTAACCGGTCCCATTCCGAGGAAGCCGAAGGCCACCAGCCCGAACGCGAAGACCGCTTCAACAGGCAGCAGCGTATCCACCATCACGCCATGCAAACCCATGGTGCTCATGCCGTAGCCGATGCTCATCAGCAGCAGCATGGCGAAACCCAGCCAGTAGGCGCTGAAGTTGCCGGCCACGAATCCGGACAGGATGTTGAGCGAGGGGCCGCCTTCGCGCGAACTGGTGACGATTTCACGCACGTGCCGCGAATTGGTGGATGTGAACACCTTGACGAACTCGGGGATGAGCGCGCCGGCCAGCGTGCCGCAACTGATGATCGTCGCCAGCTTCCACCACAGCGAGCTGTCGCCACCGAGATCCGGGATCATGAACTTGCTGACCACGTACGTGAGCCCGATTGAGAGAACCGAAGTCAGCCACACCAGCGTGGTGAGCGGAGCTTCGAAGTCCATCTTGTCGGCCGTGGCGTACTTGGCCTTGGCAATGGCGCCGTTGATGAAGTAGCCGATCGCGCTGGCCAGAACCATCATCACGCGCATCGAGAAGATCCACACCAGCAACTGAACCTGCACCAGCGGATCTTTCACCGCCAGCAGGATGAAGGTGATCAGCGCCACGCCCGTCACGCCGTAGGTTTCGAAACCGTCGGCCGATGGACCAACGGAGTCGCCCGCGTTGTCGCCCGTGCAATCGGCGATGACGCCCGGGTTGCGCGCGTCGTCTTCCTTAATCTTGAAGACGATCTTCATCAAATCGCTGCCGATGTCGGCGATCTTGGTGAAGATGCCGCCGGCAACGCGCAACGCCGCCGCGCCCAGCGATTCGCCGATGGCGAAGCCGATGAAGCACGGACCGGCCAGGTTGCCCGGAACGAACAGCAGGATGAAGAGCATGATCAGCAGCTCGACGCTGATCAGCAACATGCCGATGCTCATGCCCGCCTGCAGCGGAATGTCATAGCAGGGATATGGCTTGCCCCGCAGGCTGGCGAACGCCGCCCGCGAGTTGGCGAACGTGTTCACGCGCATGCCGAACGCCGCCACCAGGAAGCTGCCCGAAATGCCCACCACGCTGAACAGCAGGATGATCCCAACCTTGAACGCTTCGAATCCCTGCAGGAACCCGTAGTAGAAGACGATGATCACACCGATGAAGCATTCCAGGATCAGCAGGAACTTCCCTTGTGTGAAGAGGTACGTCTTGCAGGTTTCATAGATCAGCTCGGAAACCTCGCGCATTGCCGAATGGACCGGCATGTTCTTCAGCCGGGAATAAATCACCAGGCCGAACACGAAGCCCAACGCGCTCACGATCAAACCGATCATGAGCAAAGAGCGGCCACCGAAGCCACCCAGAAACGTCGCCTGATCCAGGTCAGGCAGAACCAAGTTCGCTTCTCCACCGCCGTGATGCTCTTGAGCCATCATGGGCGCGGCGATCAGAACCAAAAGCAACATGGGCAGGATGGCGCGGAAAGCACGCGCGAAGCCTCCCGAAAGGTAGGAAGTCGCCAAACCGCTAGGAGCGGACGTGGCTACACTGCGAGACATCGAAAGGAACCCTCCTCATCATCTTGTTGGAGTCTAACACCCGACGAGTTTGGGCCATCTCGCCGGGCGCATCAGATTACTATGCAAGCCGGTTGACCCAAACAATTACTATATCGGGCCTAAGGTTCCCGAAGCAACCGGGGGTAGGTGCGTGGTTCCTTGCGGAGAGCGAATGACGCTCGAAGCAGAGCGGCCTTTCCAGGCCGCTGGCCGGCTTTCCAGCCGGCCAGCGCCGGATTCGTTCAGAACGTGTACAGCGGCGTCGGTGCGGGTGGCGCGGGCGATTCCACGCCTTCGCCCACTCCGACCGGCTGCTCTTCGGGCTGCTTCACTTCGCGCGCGAATAAACCGGTTTCACTCAGGAAGACTTCGAGTTCCGCCGGCCGCGGCAGCGAGCCTTGAATCAGGGCCTCCGACAAGGGGTCCTCGACGTACTTCTGCAGCGCACGGCGCAGCGGACGCGCCCCGTAACTGCGGTCCGCGCAGGTCTGTTCCAGAATGTAGCGCGCCGCGTCGCCCGCCAGACGGATGCTGATCTGCTTGGCAACCAAGTTTTGGTTGATCTGGCTCACCATCAGGTCGATGATCTTCATCAGATCTTCGTCGCCCAACGGATTGAACAGAATCACTTCGTCCAGGCGGTTCAGGAATTCGGGGTTGAAGGCCCGTTTCACTTCGGCCATCACCGCGTCTTCAACCTTGTTGGCAATACCCGATCCGGCCGGCGCCGAGAAGCCCATGCCGCCCTTCTTCTCCAGGAAGCGGGCGCCCAGGTTCGACGTCATGATGATGATGGTGTTCTTGAAATCCACCGTGTTGCCGAGTCCGTCGGTCAACTGGCCGTCTTCGAACACCTGCAGCAGAATGTTGTAAACGTCCGGGTGCGCCTTCTCGATTTCGTCCAGCAGAATCACCGAATACGGCGCGCGCTTGACGCGTTCGGTCAACTGGCCGCCCTCTTCGTAACACACGTAGCCCGGAGGCGAACCGATGAGCTTCGACACCGAGTGCTTCTCCATGAACTCGGACATATCGAAGCGGATGAGCGATTTCTCACTGGCGAACAGGAACTCGGCCAGCGCCCGCGCCACTTCGGTCTTGCCCACGCCCGTCGGTCCCAAAAACAGGAACGAACCCGAAGGACGCTTGGGCGACTTCAAGCCCGCGCGCGAACGGCGTATGGCGCGCGCCAACGCCGAAATGGCCTTCTCCTGACTGATGACGCGTTTGTGAAGTTCTTCTTCGATGCGCAGGAGCTTGGTGACTTCTTCTTCGCGGATGGCCGTCATGGGCACGCCGGTCCAGCGCGCCACCACGTCCTCAATGTCGTCCTTGGTCACGACGCCTGTGGAGGTGTCGTCCAGGTTGTACTTATCGCGCAGCAGGCGCAGGTTCTCGCGTTCCTTGCGCTCTTCATCGGAGTAAAACCGCGCCTTCTCAAATTCGTGATTGGCGATGGCGTTCTCCATCCGATGCACGATGAACTTGATGCGCTTCTGCACGTCGGCCACCTCGGTGGGCAACGTGGTCTGGCGCAACTTCACGCGCGCACCGGCCTCGTCGATCAAGTCAATCGCCTTATCCGGCAGGAAGCGGTCCGGGATGAAACGGCTCGATGTGTAAACGGCGGTTTCGATCGAATCGTCCGTGTAAGCCACGGCGTGGAACTTTTCGTAGCGCTCCTTGATGCCGAACAGGATGCGCACGGCGTCGATTTCGTTGGGCGGCGTCACCTTCACGGCCTGGAAGCGCCGTTCGAGCGAGCGGTCCTTTTCGATGGACTTGCGGAACTCGCCGGGCGTGGTGGCGCCGATGCACTGCACCTCGCCGCGTGACAGCGCCGGCTTGAGGATGTTGGCGGCGTCGAGCGAACCTTCGGCCGACCCCGCGCCCACCAGCGTGTGCAACTCATCGATGAAGATGATGGCGTTCTGATTCTCCATCAGTTCCTTCATGATGGTTTTCAGGCGCTCTTCGAATTGGCCGCGGTACTTGGTGCCGGCGACGATGAGCGAAAGGTCCAGCGCCAGAATGCGTTTGTCGGAAAGGAACGACGGCACGTCGCCTTCGGCAATACGCTGCGCGAGCCCTTCGACAATGGCCGTCTTGCCCACACCCGGTTCGCCGATCAGTACCGGATTGTTCTTGGTGCGCCGGCACAGAATCTGCACCACGCGCTCGAGTTCGTAGTCGCGGCCGATCAGCGGATCGAGCAATCCATCCATGGCCGATTGCGTCAGGTCCCGGCTGAATTCGCCAAGCAGCGAAGTTTCCTTCGGGCGGGCCGAAGTCATCTTCTCGCTGCTCGACCGGCTGATGTCCTCGCGCACCTGCGCCAGACGCAGCCCGCGCTCATGCAGAATCTCGCTGGCGAAGCATTTTTCCTCGCGCAGCAATCCGAGCAGCAGGTGTTCGGTGCCGATGTGTTTGTGGCTGAGCCGTTCGGCTTCCTCGGCCGCGTAAGCCAGCACGCGCTTGCACTCATGGCTCAGCGGCAGATCCACCGAAGTGGACACCTTCTCGCGCGCCGTGGTGTGCGCTTCGACCTGCTTCTTGATGCCTTCCAATGCGGCATGACTGCGCAGAAAACGATTCGCCAGCGCCTTGTCTTCCCTGAGCAGTCCGAGCAGCAGGTGTTCGGTCTCGATGAATGGACTACCGAACTGGCTGGCCTCGTAACGCGCAAAGAAGATGACCCTACGAGCCTTCTCCGTGTAGCGTTCAAACATTGAATCCGCCCTTTTCCTTCTTAGATGCGGGAGCTCAGTCCGCCGTCCCGGAAAAAGCCGGGACCAACCTGCCCCCCTCCAATTTCAGGATCCGATCGCATCGCTTGGCAAAAGCGATGTTGTGAGTCACATGAACAGAAGTCAGACCGTGCGCGCGATGCATTTGATCGAGCAGCTCCACGATCATCTCGCCGGTCTTCTCATCAAGGTTCCCAGTAGGCTCATCGGCAAGAAGCACTTTAGGATTACCCGCCAGCGCCCTGGCCAGCCCAACACGTTGCTGTTCACCGCCGCTCAGCTCTCCCGGCCGGTGCGTCGAGCGTGACGCCAGTCCGACCTCTTCCAAACGCCGCGACGCGGCGGCCGCGGCCTCGCCCGGCGCCATACCGCGCACAAGCAAGGGCATCATGACGTTTTCGAGTGCGGTGAACTCCGGCAACAAAAAGTGGCTTTGCCAGACAAAACCGATTTCGCGGTTGCGAAAATCGGCCAATTCGGGGTCGGCAAGCGCCGTGATCTCCTTTGAATCGAAACAGATCCGGCCAGCCGAAGGACGGTCCAATCCTCCCAGCAGGTGAAGCAGCGTGGATTTGCCGGCGCCGCTTTCGCCCACCACCGCCAACCGCTCGCCGCGCCGCACTTCCAGCTCCAGGTCTTCAAAAACCACCAGTTGGCTCGCACCCGACCGGTAGGTTTTTGTAAGCCCGGCGGCGCGTATCGCGCTGTGGTTCCCCATCGCCATGGCGTGGAATCTGGACCCCTATTATTCAAACTAGCATGGAACGGGCTCGATACGGGCCGAACCGTCTCGCTAGGGCCCCTTTTTCGTAGAATGGTGACTGAGAGTTAAACTTGCCGGACGGAAAGTACTACACACGAGAAGAGCTGATTGCGGCGCGCGAAGGTTGGCGGCGCGAGGGAAAAACCGTTGTGTTTACCAACGGTTGCTACGACATCCTTCACCCCGGCCACGTGCGGCTGCTCGAAAGCGCGCGGTCGCTGGGCGACGTGTTGGTCCTGGCGCTCAACAGCGACGCGAGCGTGAAGCGGTACAAAGGCCCTTCGCGCCCGCTCAATTGCGAGCGGGATCGTGTGGAGCTGGCCTCAGCCGTCGAAGCGGTCACCGCCGTCACGGTCTTCGACGAAGACACGCCCTGCGAGTTGATCGAGGCGCTGCTGCCCGACATTCTGACCAAAGGCGCCGATTGGAGCCACTGGGTAGCCGGCCGCGAGATCGTGGAAGCCGCGGGCGGCGAAGTGCGCGTGCTGCCGCTCGAACCCGGCTACTCGACCACCTGTATTGTGGAGGCGGCACTGGCGCGCCGTCGTTGAGCGTTGACGCACCCCGCCATCCGCGATTTGTTCGAGAAACTGGGGCGGCATCCCGCGCTGGGAGAGCTAGCCCGCCGCCTTCTCAGCGGCGCCGCTACGAAGTCCTCGCTTTCGGGTCTGACCACCACCGCCAAGGCGCTCTACCTGGTGCTACTCTGGCGCGCGGTGGAGCGTCCTCTGATCGTGGTCACCGACGGCTCCAAGCAGGCCGAGACGCTCAACGAAACCATACAGACATTCTTTGAGCTGCTGGCCGTGGGACGCATGGCGCGGCCGCAACTTCTGCCGGCGCTCGATGTGCTGCCGTTCCAGAACCTCTCCCCGCACGCCGAAATTTCCGAACAACGCGCGCGCGGCCTTTGGCGGCTGGCAAGCGAGCGCGTGCCCATCACGGTGGCCAGCATCGGCGCCGCATTGTTCCGCACCGAGACGCCCGACTTCTACCGCCAGCTCGCGCTGACCTTGCGCGTGGGTGAAGAGATTCCGCTCGAGGATCTGACGGCGCACCTGGAGAGCATCGGCTACAACCGCCGCGAGCCGGTCGAAATGGTCGGCGACTACTCGGTGCGCGGCGGCATTCTGGACGTCTTTCCGCCGGAATCACCGCGCCCGATTCGCGTCGAGTTGTTCGGCGACCAGATCGAATCCATGCGCCGCTTCGACGTCGAGACGCAGCGCTCGGTGCTGAAGGTGGAAGAGGCCGTGCTGCTGCCGCTGGCCGAATACCCACGCTCGCCGGAACTGTTCGACCAATTGCGCGACCAGTTCGATTACCTGGAAGGCCCCGGCTGGGAGTTTCGCGTGCCGCAGGTACGGCCGCGCGCGAATACAATCTTTTCAATTTCGGTGAACCCGATCGTGGTTTGGGATGAACCGGAACTGGTGGAAGCCGCGGCCAAGCGTTTGTGGACGCGGCTGGAGGAACCCGGCCGCGAACACCCCTGCCCGCCCGAACTGAACTACCTGCGTTGGGGAGAATTGGATGCGGCGGTGAACGCGTTGAGCGCCGTGGCGCTGCGGGAACTGGAAGTCGGCACGGGTGATCTGCACATCCCCAGCCGCGCGCCCATGAGCTTCCAGGGCAACATGCAGGTGGCAGTGGCAGAAGCGCGCACGCTAGTCGAGCAAGGCACGCGCGTGATGTTCTTCGCGCCGTCGACGGGCGAAATCGAGCGGCTGGCCGACATCTTTCGCGAGTACTCGATTCCGTTCCAGCTCGGACTGGATTCCGACGACGCCACGCCGCCGTATCTCGCCGAGCGCGCCTACATGGCGGGCCCGTCCGCCAGCACGTTCTTGGTCAAGGGAGACATACGCCGCGGCGCGGTGCTCACCGACTCGCAACTGGCGCTGTTCGGCGGCGACGATCTGTTTGGCGCCTCCGACAATGTAGTGCGGCCGGCGGCGGCGCGCGCCAGCCTGGCCGCGTTCACCTCCGATCTGGCCGACCTCAAACCCGGCGACTACGTCGTGCACGTCGAGCACGGCGTGGGACGCTTCGTGGGCCTGCGCGAAATCGGGCAAGGAGAATTGCGCGGCGATTTCATGCTGCTCGAATACGCGGGCGACGCCAAGCTCTACGTGCCGCTCACGCGCATGGACCTGGTGCAGAAGTTCCGTGGCGCGGGCGAAAGCGCGCCGCCGCTGGACCGTCTGGGCGGCGCTACCTGGGCGCGCACCAAGAGCCGCGTGAAGGCCAAGATGCGCGACATGGCCGACGAGCTGCTGAAGCTCTACGCCGAACGCAAAATGGCCGAAGGCTTTTCGTTTTCACCCGATAGCAACTGGCAGCGCGAATTCGAGGACGCCTTCGAATTCACACCCACCGACGATCAGGTCTCCGCCGTGCGCGACATCAAGCGCGACATGGAGAACCCGGGCGTCATGGACCGCCTGTTGTGCGGCGACGTGGGTTTCGGCAAAACCGAAGTGGCGATGCGCGCGGCGTTCAAGGCCCTGGGCGACGGCAAGCAGGTGGCCGTGCTCGCGCCGACAACGGTGCTGGCGTTCCAACACTACGAAACCTTCAAGCGCCGCTTCGCGCCGTTTCCGGTGCGCGTCGAAATGGTCAGCCGCTTCCGCTCGGCCAAGGAGGTCAAGGCCGTGGTGGAAGACCTGGCCGCGGGCAAGGTGGACATCCTCATCGGCACGCACCGCCTGCTCTCGAAAGACGTCGAATTCCGCGACCTGGGCCTGCTGATCGTCGATGAAGAGCAGCGCTTCGGCGTCCGCCACAAAGAGCGCCTCAAGCAGCTCAAGAAGAACGTGGACGTGCTGACCATGAGCGCCACGCCCATTCCGCGCACGCTGCACATGTCGCTGGTGGGCATACGCGATTTGAGCGTGATCGAGACGCCGCCCAAGGACCGTCTGGCCATACACACCGTGGTGGCGCATTTCGACAAGGAACTGATTCGTGCCGCCATCGAACAGGAACTGGCGCGCGGCGGTCAGGTGTATTTTCTGCACAACCGCGTCGATTCGATCTGGAGCCGCGCCGGCATGATTCAGGAACTGGTGCCGCAGGCGCGCATCGGCGTCGGACACGGACAGATGGCCGAAACCGAACTCGAGCGCGTGATGCTCGGCTTCATGCACCACTCTTTCGACGTGCTGGTTTCAACCACTATCATCGAAAACGGTTTGGACATACCGCTGGCGAACACCATTGTGGTGGACGGCGCCGAACGCTACGGGCTATCGGAACTCTATCAATTGCGCGGGCGCGTGGGCCGCTCGAATCGCCGCGCCTACGCATATCTTCTGATCCCAACAGACACGGAATTGAGCGAGTTGGCTCGCAAACGCCTGGCGGCGCTCAAGGAATTCAGCGAGTTGGGCGCGGGCTTCAAAATCGCCGCGCTCGATTTGGAGCTGCGCGGAGCGGGCAACGTACTGAGCGGCGAGCAGCACGGCCACATCAGCGCCGTGGGCTTCGACATGTACGTGCGGCTGCTCGAAGAGACCGTGCAGGAGTTGAAGGGCGCGCCGCTGCCGGTCGAGGTGCATTCGAACCTCAACCTGGGGCTGGATCTACGCATCCCGCCCGACTACATCGAAGACGAGCATCAACGCCTGCGCGCCTACAAACGCATTGCCGAAGCCGAGGACGCCGAGCGCGCCGAACGCCTGTTGGCCGAATTCCAGGACCGCTACGGCACGCCGCCGGACGCCGTACACACCTTGCTGCGCTATTCGCGGCTCAAGGCCCTGGCGCGGAAGCTGGGCGTGGAAGCGGTGGAGCGCCGCCACGGCGTTCTTAACATTAAGTTTCACAAAGAGTCGCGCATCGATCCCCGCCGCCTCATGGACTTCGTTGCCACGCAGGTGGGGGTACAATTCACCCCGGCGGGGGTACTACGTTTGCCGTTGGACGGCCACTCGGACGCGGGCCTGGTGCTCGACCGGCTACAATCAAGCCTGGACAAGCTCGCGGGGTAAGGGACGGGTAATACCAGGACTTCTTTCCCGGATGTAACCCCCCGCCCCCGGGGACCGTCCACCAACGGAGGCCGGTTCATCGGATAGAATGAAGAACATGTGGCGGTTTACAGCGATGGTCTTGGTGTGCGGTGTCTTCGTCACCGCCTCGGCGGACGTGAAGGTGGTCGAGGAGATCGTCGCCAAAGTAAATAACGAAATCATCACGCGCGGTGATATGGAGCGCGAACGCAAGCAGGCCGAGGCGCGTCTCCGCGCGCAAGGCCTCACCGGCCAACGCCTTGCCGACGCCATGAAGGAATATGAGAAGGGCCTGTTGCGCGACCGTATCGACAACATGCTGCTGGTGCAAAAGGGCAAGGAACTCAACATCAACGTCGATTCCGAAGTGAGCAAGTTCCTGGCCGATCTGCAATTGCGCACCAAAATCGGCGACCCGGAAAAGTTCCAGCAGATGATTCGCGAACAGATCGGCACGCCGTTTGAAGACTACAAAGCGGAGTTGCGCAATCAGTATCTGACCCGCCGCGTGATCGGCCAGGAAGTCAGCAGCCGCATCCATGTTCCTCGCGTCGAAATCGAGAAGTACTACAACGAGCACAAGACCGAGTTCGTGCGAAAGGAGCGCGTGTTCCTGCAGGAAATCCTGATCTCCACCCAGGGTAAAAAGGACGAAGAGGTTCCGGCGCTTGAAAAGAAAGCCAGGAACGTGGTGGCGCGCGCGCGCAAAGGCGAAAGGTTCGACGACCTGGTCCGCGATTTCTCCGAAGCCGACAGCGCGCAAGGCGGCGGCATGCTGGACCCGTTCGAACGCGGCGTTCTTGCCAAGCAGATCGAAGACATCGTCTTCACCCAGGAGCGCAACTACGTCACCGATCCAATTCGCGTGTCGGGCGGCTTCCTGATCCTGAAGGTTGTCGAGAAGCACAACGCGGGGCAGGCGAGCCTGGCCGAAGTCGAGGGCGAGATCCAGAACAAGCTGTTCATGCCGCGTTTCGAGCCGGAGATCCGCAAGTATCTCACGCGCCTGCGCATGGATGCGTTCCTCGAAATCAAGGAAGGCTTCACGGACGCTTCGGCCGCGCCCGGCAAAGACACGCGCTGGCGCGATCCGGCGCAGTTGAAGCCCGCCACCATCACCAAGGAAGAGGTGGCCAACCGTACACGCAGCCGCCGCTTGTTGTGGCTCATCCCGATCCCAGGTACCAAGGTAGTCGTCAAGTCACCCAGCAGTACGAAGGGTTGATAGCCCGATGAAATCTCCGTACATTAACGAACTGGCCGCCAACCAGGTGGTGCAGGGCTGTTTCCTGGTGCGCGCCAAGGAAGTGCGACAGAAGAAGACGGGCGAGCCCTATCTTTCGCTTTCCTTGGGCGACAAGACGGGCGACGTGGACGCCAAGATGTGGGACAACGTCGCCGAAGTGATCGACACGTTCGAGCGCGACGATTTCATCCGCGTCAAAGGCGTGCTGCAGGTTTACCAGAACCGGCCGCAGTTCACCGTGCACAAGTTGCAGCGGCTGAGCGACGACGAAGTCGACAAGAGCGATTTCTTCCCCGCCTCCAAGCGCGATCCCAACGAGATGTTCGCCGAGTTGATGGGCCTCGTGCGGGAAATGTCGAATCCGCACCTGAAGGCGCTCATCGAAACGGTGTTTGCCGATGAGAGCATTGCGCGGCGCTACCGTCTGGCGCCCGCGGCGAAACTGGTGCATCACGCCTGGCTGGGCGGATTGATCGAACACGTGCTGAGCTTGTGCGAACTTTGCCGGCTGGTGGCGCCGCACTATCCGGGCGTCGATCCCGACCTGCTGCTCACCGGCGTGATCCTGCATGATCTGGGCAAGATCGAAGAGCTCAACTACGAACGCAGCTTCGGGTATTCAAACGACGGCCAGTTGCTGGGCCACATCATCATCGGCCTGCGGATGATTGATGAAAAGCTGCGCGAGCTTCCGGATTTCCCGCCGCGGCTGCGCGCGCTGGTCGAGCACATGATCCTGAGCCATCACGGCGAACTGGAATACGGATCGCCGAAGGTGCCTCTGTTCGCCGAAGCGCTGCTGCTGCACCATCTGGACAATCTGGATTCGAAGATGGAATGCCTGCGCGGTTTGATTGAACAGGACCGCCAGATCGACGGGTTCTGGACGTCGCACAACAATTCGCTGGACCGGCCCATCCTCAAGAAGGCGAAGTATCTGGAAGAGGCGGCGCCGCAGAACAACGCCACCGTGAAAACGCCGGCCGCGGAATCCGCCAAATCCGAGCCGGCAACTTTCGAACAACTCCAACTCTCGATCAACGCACGAAGGAACCACTGACATGTCCAAGCGCCGCGCGGGACGAGACATCCCTCCTCCCCTGGAACTGGAGTGCCTGAAAGCGTTGTGGTCATTGGGCGCCGCCAACGTCAAGGATGTGCGCGAGGCGCTCACCGAACGCCGCAACCTGGCCTACACAACGGTCATGACGGTGCTCGACCGTTTGGTAAAGAAGGGCGTCGTGGACCGGCGCAAGGAAGGCCGTTCTTTCGTCTACCTGCCGCTCACGCAACGCGACGAACTCCGCCGCCTAGCCGTGCAAGAATTGGTCGATTCGTTTTTCGACGGTTCGCGCGAAGACCTGCTAGCCTACCTGGGCGGAACGACCGTGCCAAGCGAGTTACCCAAAGCATCCGCCGCGGTGGTCCCACTCGACGCCGCGCTGCTCTGAGGACCCAGAGACCGACTGCCCAACTCCACCGGCCCGGCGCTGGCCAAGGGTGGAATCGTCGAAGCACGGAGCAATCTGCCTGAAGCGGACCTAATGAGGCGTCGCGTCGATCAACGTCCCGAGTGGTGAGTAATGCGGCCTGGCTATTGAGTAAATGTTGGCCGCTTTCCCATTGCCAAACGGGTCAACGTGGACATCTGCAGTGGAAGCTCCTCATTTCCACGGGGCGATGTTGCTGATATGATCTCTGCTATCTGTATATTTTCCGATTAGCCCATAGGCTATTTACATGGCTCTCGACCGACGCTCGTATACGCCCGCAGAGGAGATCGCTCTTACCACGCAAGTCGAGGGTTGTTGCCCCCTGTGCGGGACCACGCTGTTCCGCACGAAAAAGGGCCGCACCTATCGTTGCTACGAACTCGCGCACATCTATCCGCTCAATCCGAAGCCCGCAGAGACGGACGAACTGAAAGAGGTCGAGCTGCTGAGCGCCGACCGGAACGATCTCGACAACCTGATTCCTCTGTGCACGGGGTGTCACACACAATTCGACAAACCTCGTACCCGAGTGGAATACGAAAAGCTCCTACAGATCAAACGTGGCCTGATCGAGCGTGTGCGGCAGCGCGCACTGATGCGGGAATACCCCATCGAGGACGGTATCCATCAGATCGTCACGGCTCTTAGTGCTGTCAGCTTCGACAAATCGGTAGTAGAGAACCTGAGCCTTGACCCCCAGAGTGTGGACGCGAAGTGCAAAGGGACACTGCCGGAGCTCATAATTCGCAAAATCAAGCGGAATGTGACGGACTACTATCCGCAGGTTCAGCGAGAGTTCCGGGAACTTGAGCAGCGGTGTCCGACCAAGTCCCAGTTGATCTACTCCCAGGTGCGGACCTTCTATCTTAAGCAGAAGAGCCTCGGCCTGCCGAAGACCGAGATCTATCAGAACGTCGTGACATGGTTTCAGAACGCAATCCAAACGGACATGATAGAGGTGCCTGAAGTGATCGCAGCCTTCTTCGTGCAGAACTGCGAGGTGCTCGATTGATCACGCCGAACAAAGTTATCACGCTGCGCGAGTCTGCGCTCGGACGCGCGCCTATCATCTTGCGGAACAAAGCATCGAAGGATAACCTTACGGACCTATATAACCGAGTGCACAAAGACTTCGAGAGTATCGACCAGTTCCTCCTGACCCTTGACGTGCTGTATATTCTCGGCCAAATCGAAATCGACTTATCGACCGGAGTGTTGACCTATGTTGATTGATATTCGCTCGCAGAAGTTCCGCACTGGAATAGTCTCGTTCCATTCTGGTCTGAACGTCATCCTAGGCGATGCGAATGCCACCAATTCAATCGGCAAGTCCACCATGCTGATGGTGGTCGATTTCGCGTTCGGCGGCAAAGACCTCTTGGAGCATAACGCCGATGTTATGAACGAGCTTGGCCACCACGACTATTTCTTCACGTTCAAGTTCGACGACGAAATCCATCGTTTCTGCCGCGATACAAGCCAGCCGGACACAGTCTACCGTTGCGGGGTTGATTTTAAGCTTGGACCGCCGATGGCACTCGAGGGGTATACCGCATTTTTGCGGCAAGCCTACGAGGTGGAACTGCCGGACTTAAGCTTCCGGACGTTGGTCGGCCTCTATACCCGCGTGTGGGGGAAGGATAACCTGGATCCAGCCACGCCGCTCCATATCGTCCCGAACAAGAGCGGCGAAGAGTGCGTCGATAATCTCATCAAGGCCTTCGATCGATGGGCGACCATCCGCGACATTGCACTTGCGCTCGACAACAGGGAGAAGGAGTTGAAGGCGTGGGGCGCCGCAAAGAGCCACCGAGTGATCCCTGTCATTCAGAAGAAAGGATACGACGAGAACCAGAAGAGCATTGCCACCCTGGAGAGGGAGCTCTCGGACATCAGAGTGAACCTAGCGCGATATACGGCGAATGTCTCCGAGGTCATCAACCGTGAATTGCTGGAATTGAAGGAACAAAAGGATCGCCTTCTAGCTCTCAGGCTGACGCTGGCGAGCCGACTTCAGCGAGTGCAAAGTAACCTGCGCGAGAATCGCGCGGCCCGGAGTGAGAACTTCCAGGAACTGGTGCGTTTTTTCCCGACTATCGACCAGGACCGCCTGGCACGAGTCGGCGAGTTCCATACGGGAGTAGCGCGGATCCTTCGTTCGGAACTGGACGCATCGCAGACACAGATTGAGGCGCAGTTGGCTGCGATCGATCAGGAACTGGTATCACTCGATGAGTGCATGGCGCGGAGCCTAAATACCGTGGAGGCACCCGCGGCACTGGTAGACCGGATTGCCGAGGTTGCGACGAAGATTAAGGGTGCCCGAGAGGAAAACGGTCGTTACGAGCATGAAGCTGGGCTCCGTGCGGAGACGAAGCGACTGAAAGAGGACCTTCAAAGAGAGAAGGAAAGGATCTTGGTCGTCCTTGAGAAGACGATTAACGACGGTATGCGGCGGATTATGACGGAGCGGTTTGGACCGGATCGAAAGAGCCCCTGTCTCGCATTACGAGAGCGCAGCTACAACTTCGAGGTTGAGGAAGACACGGGCACCGGCGTGGCCTACGCGGGACTCGTGCTCTTCGACCTCACAATATTCTTGCTGACCCGGTTGCCGATCCTGGTTCACGACACGGTGATCTTCAAGCACATTGAGAACGACTCTGTATCGCGGTTCCTTCCGGTATACCTTGAAACTACAAAGCAATCGTTTGTCGCTATGGATGAGATTGAGAAGTATGGCCCGGAAACATCCGCATTCCTGACCGAGCATTGCGTGCTCCAACTCGATGCGAAGAACCTGCTCTATGTCAAGGATTGGAGAAGCAGGACGTGATGTCCAAATTACGAACCGGCGAGAGGCAATCGGCTGCCGACATCTTCCGGTGCCAACGATAAACGCCCTGACGTTAACAGACTTGGCAGCCAGCCCCGACCGTGTCCGTAGTTTGGTCCTCTGAGAAACCCGCCCAGACAGCGGTCACCGGCAAGCAATCGATCGTCTCTCGATTCCTTAAGTGAACCGCATTGCGTCTGCCCCTGGCCTTCATCGTTAAAGCAAACCACGCGCGCTGAGGTCGGCTGTCAGTTGCGTGGCGTTTTCGAACACGATGCCGTCGATGCCTTCTTTCTTCGCGCCTTCG
>CAZDIZ010000085.1:0-26838 GCA_964505625.1 uncultured Solibacteraceae bacterium
TTGAACCCTCCCGCTCCGGTTCAGGTCACTTCACGCGGGGAGGTTGGATGGTGTTCTTCAACGTTGGCAGCGGATGCTCGACGGCGAGCTTGGCGGGCGGGTGCGCCATAAGCGAAAAGGTGTTCCGGACGTGGGTCTTTGGTGACACCACAAACATACCGGCGGCCATCCCTTGCGCGACGCGAAGAAAGACAGCAACCGCCAGTTCAGCAGCACCACGGAACCAAGCGCGAATAGAAACAGCGCAAGGCCCGTTTCGGCTTCCACTGCCGGTGCTTCCGACGTGGCCGCAGCCCGATCAGTCCTCAGCGGAGTTCCGGCCGCCCATTTCCGGCTTCGCGGCGCCGGCGGTGCGCGACCGGGCGTTCGCTGGCGGCGACGGGAAGGTAGATCCGGAAGCAAGTCCCGAGTCCAGGCTGGCTTTCTACATCGACGCGGCCTCCGGCTTGCGTGACGATGCCATGGACGATCGATAGTCCCAAGCCGGTTCCCTTCCCCACTTCCTTGGTCGTGAAGAACGGCTCCATGGCTCGCCGCCTGACCTCCTCGTCCATTCCCGTTCCGGAGTCCTGGACCGTCAGCACGACGTGCCGCACTGCATGCTCTTCGTCGCCGTTTTCGGTGTCCAGTTGCTCGACGACTGAGGTCCCGATCGTCAACTGCCCGCCTGCAGGCATGGCATCCCGGGCGTTAGCCGCCAGATTCATCACCACCTGCTCGACCTGGTGGCGGTCTATGAGTACGAGCGCCCCGCCGGAAGCAAGCCTGAGGCACATCTTCACGTCCTCGCCGACCAGGCGGGGTAGAATCGCCTCCATGTGGCGGACCACGTCGTCCAGGTCTACCAGCGTCGGTTCACCCGAACGCTGGCGGCTGAACAGAAGCAACCGCCGGGTCAGTGCGGATGCCCGTTCGCCGGCGCTGTGTATTTGCGCGACCGTGGCACGCACCGGATCGGCTTCATCCAACCGGCTCAACAACAGCGTGCTGTAACCGTTGATGATAGTGAGAAAGTTGTTGAAGTCGTGCGCGACGCCCGCCGCCAGGCTGCCGATAGACTCCATCTTCTGACGCTGCGCGAGTTGCGCTTCGGTCTGCCGCCGCGCCGTGATGTCGGTTTGTGTGCCGATCACACGAACGGGCCTCCCGTCCGCGGCGCGTTCCATGGCTTTGGCGCGCACCAGCACCCAGGCATATTGCCCGTCGCGGCGCCGGACCCGGTGTGAACTCTCGTAAACGGCGCCTTCGCCGTCGAGATGACGGTTCAAATCACCCAGACACCGTTCCCGGTCGTCCGGATGTAGCTCGTTGACCCATTGCTCGAAGCTGCACAGCGTGCCTTCGTCATAGCCCAGCATTTGCCTGCAGCGCTCGGACAGAAACACCTCGCCCGCGGCGACGTTCCAATCCCAGATTCCTTCGCTGGCGCCTTCGAGCGCGAACTGCCAACGCATTTCGCTGTCACGAAATGCCTGCTCGACTTTCTTCTGCTCGGTGATGTCGTACACCGCCACCAGCAACCGCATGCGCGGCGGATCGAGATTGGGGGTGTTCTCGACGCCGGGGTCGGAGCGTCCGATCAGACGCGCGTGAAGAACGCCACCCGGTTGTTTCAGGTCAACCTCGACGCACTTTTCACCGGGGAAACGGAAGAACGCAGGATAACGCCCGGCGAAGGTGTCGCGGCCGGAATCGGCCACGAAATCGCGCAGGAACTTACCTTGTGGGTCGCTGATGCCAATCATCCGCGCGAACGTTCGATTGGACTGCAGTATGACGCCCGCTTCATCGAGCGTCAGGAAGCCAACCGGCGCCAGGTCGTATAAACGCGTGTACGCGTCGCGAGCTTTCTCGATCTGGCGGCGTGTACGCTCTAGTTCCTCGTTTTGCAGCTCGAGTTGGATTTGGTGGACGGCAAGTTCATAGATAAGATCGCGAACTCCCTCGGGAAACACGTTGTGGCCGCTGTCCGGCATCCGGGCGGCAAGGGTCTCCGCCCTCTTTCGCAGCGACGCGGAACACTGGCTGCCAATATCTGTCATCGTATGACTGTCTCACCTTTCCACCCCTCTTTATCCGATCCTATGAAGTACGTTCCCAGTAACGACGTATTTGCCAACAACCGTCGCGCGCAACCTGGTAGGCCGCCAGCTCATACGTCGCCTCTCTCGGCCTTTGCCGGGCATGTACAACTCACACTTGTTGGACTCATAAAACGAGCGCCACCAGTCCGCCGGTACTGAACAGCCGCCCACTTGCTGCGCCCGTTGCACCCCGGGCGGACGGACCATTCATGCGAACCGTGCACTCGTCGAGCACATTATACATGATGATTTAGTAATGTCCACAAACAATACGCAAAAAATTGAATTTCGTCCGGCGCCAATTCTTACTTCCCCACTCCTCTTGTCATGCACAAATCACAGTTGAATACGTTGGCGGTCAGGCTGCCGGGCTCTCACGCCGCGATCCGAATTTCTCTTTGCGCGACTTTTGAGAATTCAAATCACTTTCCGTGTGACTCGCGTTCAGCACTCGCCGGGATGCACACCGTGCGACGTTCTTTCTATACTCGTATTTCATTGAGGTCATGATGAACCGAACGTTCCAAGCTGGACTACTGAACCGGCGCCTGTTCCTGGGCGCCACCGCGGCCGCCGGCGTGCCGAGCGCGCTTCGCGCGCAGGGCGCGGAAGCGCACGTGGATGTGCTGCTCGACGAAACCGGCGCAACCATCGCTCCGGAGATCTATTCGCACTTTGTCGAGCACCTTGGCACTGTCGTTTATGACGGTATTTGGGTGGGCGAGAATTCGAAGATTCCCAACGTCGCCGGTATCCGCAAGGAACTGCTCGAAAGACTGCGGAAGGTGCGTCCCGCCGTCATACGTTGGCCGGGCGGCTGTTTCGCGGATCAATACGATTGGCGCGACGGCGTCGGCCCCCGTGCCAAGCGCCCGCGCCGCACCAACTATTGGGTGGATGCCCGCGAATGGCCGAAGAACGCCAACAAAACGGGGCCGCAGCACTACGAGCCCAACCAATTCGGTACCGTCGAATTCGCGCGTTTCTGCCGGTTGGCCGGCGCCGAACCATACTTTGCCGCGAACTTGCGCAGCCTGCCGGCGCAGGAGTTCTGGCGCTGGGTGGAGTACTGCAACTCGCCGGCGGGTTCGACGACGCTGGCCGATCTGCGCGCCGCCGACGGTGAGCGCGACCCGCTGAAGGTCCGCTACTGGGGCGTAGGCAACGAAAGCTGGGGCTGCGGCGGCGAGTTCACGCCGGACGACTACGCCAGCGAGTACCGCCGCTATTCGGCCTGGGTACCGCGTTACGGAGTCGACCTGGCGCTGGTTGGTTCCGGGCCGAACGGCGACTCCCGTGATTGGACGCGCCGCTTCTTCGAAAAGCTGACCACTCGCGGGCGAGGCGTGGGCAGCCTATGGGGCTGGGCCTTGCACCACTACTCGTGGAACGTGAGCGCCGGCCGCGACTCGAACTGGTATTCGGGAAAGGGCGACGCTCTCAAGTTCGGCACCGAACAGTACCACGAGCTTCTTCGCGAAGCCGCGCGCATGGAGTCCATCATTTTGTCGCATTGGGGCGTGATGGGCGAATTCGACCCGCAGCACAAAGTTCGCCTGGTGGTGGATGAGTGGGGCGCCTGGCACCTGTCCGGCACCGAACCCACTCCGGAGGCGCTGCTCGGCCAGCAGAACACCATGCGCGACGCCGTGCTGGCGGGTTTGACGCTGGACATCTTCAATCGCCATGCCGACAAGGTGTGCATGGCCAACATCGCGCAGCTAATCAACAACCTGCAAGCGCTGTTTCTGGCGCACGAGGACCGCTTCACGCTAACGCCCACCTATCACGTCTTTGATATGTACACGGCGCACCAGGGCGCCAAGTTGGTGCGGGCTGAGTTTGGCGCGCCGGAAGTTCCCTATCAGCGCAACGGACAACCTTCCGCCATCCGCGGGCTGAGCGGCTCGGCGTCGCTTGCGGGCAAGCGCCTAACGATCACCGTGACGAATCCGCACCTGACCGATGCGTGTACCGCGCAAATTACGTTGCGCGGCGGCGCGGCCAAAGGGGCGACCGGCACGGTGCTGGTTGCCGAGGACGTGCACGCGCACAACACCTGGGAGAACCCCAACGCGGTGGAGCCGAAGGCGGTTGGCGTCGGTGCCAAGGGAAGCGTGATCACGCACACATTCCCACCGGCTTCGGTGACAAAGCTGTCGATCGAACTGAGCTAGGAGATTGCTCGAACGGGGACAGACCACTCTGCCTGCAATGAGGGCAGAGCGGTCTGTCCAGGTATATGGGTTACCGCTTGGAGAGCACCTGCTCTTCGTAGCGGCGAACTTCGTCGAACCAGGCCATGCCCGTGGGCACGCCCTTCTGCGCGCAGTAGTAGTCCCACACGGCGGTCCACGGCAGCGACTTGAGTTCTTCCATCATCGCCAACCGCGCCGTGTAGTCCAGCTTCAACTCGGCCTGCTTCAGCGTCGCCGTCGGCTCCAGCAGCGCGATCAGCAGTGCCTTGATCATGTTGCGCGTGCCGATCACCCACGCCGCCACACGATTGATGCTGGCGTCGAAGTAGTCCAGGCCGATGTGGATCTTGTCGAGCTTGCCGCTGCGCACCAGTTCCTTCGCGATGGCTTGCAGTTCGTCGTCCAGGATCACGACGTGATCGCTGTCCCAACGCACCGGGCGGCTTACGTGCAGCAATAGGCCGGGGCAGAACAGCAGCATCGCGCTGACCTTTTCGGAAATCGTTTCGGTCGGATGGAAGTGCCCGGCATCCAGCGTGAGCAGCGTCTTGCGCGACACCGCATAGCCCATGTAGAACTCGTGCGAGCCGGTGGTGTAGCTTTCGGCGCCGATGCCGAACAGCTTCGCTTCGACGGCGTCAAGATGAACGGCCGGATCGATGGGCGAAGCCAGAACCTTGTCCAGCGAATCGATCAGCCGCTCGCGCGGGCCCATGCGATCCACCGGGATGTCCTTGTAACCGTCGGGAATCCAGATGTTGGTGACAGTGGTGGAGCCCAACTGGCGTCCGATCTCCGCGCCGATCTTCCGGCAGGCGATGCCGTGCTCGATCCAGAAATTGCGGATGCCGGCGTCGGGATGCGAAAGCGTGAAGCCGTCGGCTGCTTTGGGATGCGAGAAGTAGGTGGGATTGAAATCCATGCCCAACTGATTGGCCTTGGCCCAATCAATCCAGCTCTGAAAGTGCTTGGGCTCGATTTGGTTGCGGTCCACGCTCTTGCCGCCGTGATCCAGGTAGCAGGCGTGCAGGTTCATGCGGTGCTTGCCCGGAATCATGCTGAGCGCCTTCAGGAAGTCCGAGCGCAGTTCGTCGATGTTGCGGGCCTTGCCGGGATAGTTGCCGGTAGCCTGTATACCGCCGCCCTCCAGTTGAGAGCCGGCCTTTTCAAAGCCGCCCACATCGTCGCCCTGCCAGCAGTGCAGGGAAATCGGAATGGATTCCAGTTTCTTGAGTGCGGCATCCACGTCCACGCCGAGGGCGGCGTAGGCGTCCTTGGCAATCTGATAAGCCTGTGTGATTTGGGTTTGGTTCATGGCCAATCTCGCGTTCCAGTGAGATTCTAGCACTTCCGCGAGCGCGCCCACGCGCGGTCGATTATGATTACCGGTATGCATCGACTACTGTGCACGCTATTTGCCCTGGTCCTATTCTCCGCCTCGGCCGAAGACTGGACACATCGTCCGGTGCGCGTCGGAGCGCACGAGTTTCCCATCATGGCCTGGAGCGGTTCGCCCGCCGGCGCCGAGCAGTTAGGCCTGATGAAAGAAGTGGGGCTCAATGTGACGGGCTTCTGCCGCGTTGAGGAGCTCGATGCGGTGCGCGACGCGGGCCTGGCGTGTATTGTCTCGCGCACGCCGCTGGAGGCCATGGTCGACAAGCCCGAAACCACCGACGCGCAGATTCAGGAGGCCGTGTCGGCGCTGGCCGCGCGCATCGGTTCTCATCCGGCCGCGTTCGGCGTCTACCTGCGGGATGAACCGAGCGCGCAACAGATGCCCATGATCGGCCGTCTGGCAGCGGCGCTGTTGAAGGCCATGCCCAACAAGCTGCCCTATGTGAACCTGTTTCCCAACTACGCCAACCGGCAGCAACTCGGCACAGCCAGCTACGAAGAGCATCTGCGCGCGTACCTCAAGTTCATCAAGATCCCATATTTGAGTTGGGACAACTACTCGCTCACCGACGGCGAGATGCAGCAGAGCTTCTACGACAATCTAGAAACCGTGCGCAAGCTGACGCTGGAAGCCAAGATTCCGTTCTGGAATTGCATTCTGGCAACGGCGCTATTCCGGCACATGGAGCCGTCGGATGCGACCTTCAACATACAGGTCTACGGCACGTTGGCCTATGGCGGGCGCGGCATTCAATACTTCACCTACTACACGCCCGACAACGGCAACTATCGTTTGGCCGCTATCGACCATTACGGCAATCGCACCGCGACCTGGGACATCCTGCGGCGCATCAACAATCAGATCCACGCGCTGGCGCCGACGATGTTGAAGCTGCACAGCACGGGCGTCTATCACTGGCCGTTGTCGACCGGCGCCGGCACACCGCTGCTTAAGGACATCAAGACCGGCGCCAAGCTCATCGTGGGCGAGTTCGCCGATGTCAACGGGCGCCCCTACGTGATGCTGGTCAATAAGAGCCTGAAGGACTCGGTGAGCTTCCGGCTGGAGACCTGGAAAGAGGGCGCCGTTATCTACCGCGTCTCGCCGGCGTCCGGCAAAGAAGGCGGTTTCGGAGGCGAGTCCAACTGGCTCGCCCCCGGCGGCGGCGTGCTGCTGCGCATTGGAGATCCCCAGCCGGCGAAGTGAGCTACGTGGCACCTTACGGAGCCACGCAGACCACTTCGAGGTTGGTTTCGAACGCGTCCAGGTGGTTATACGAGCCGTTGAGCAGACTGGTGAAGACGCGCTTGATATCGGTCTTCTCAGTGACCTTGAGCGCCACTTCCAGGTCCGCGATATCGGTTTTCTCGATCAACACGCCCACTTCCAGGGCATCCTTGAGCGAGAGTGCAGCCTTCGCCATCAGTTCTTTGTAGAGCGCGGCCAGCTTGGGGTCGGCGAAGACGCCGGGTTTGTCTTCCACGACCGGATCGGTGATGTTGTAGCGGGTCAGTAGGGTACCGATGGAATTGAAATGCCGCTCTTCGCTGACAGCGATGTTGCTGAAGACGCGCAGGTTCCACCGTTCATTCAGCGCCGTGTACACATCGCGAGCCAGCTTTTCCTCCTCGCGCATAAAGGTCAGCCACTTGATCTCGTCGGCGGTGGCCGGCGCGACCGTGTACGAACTGTTGAGCTTCGGAGCAGTCGAGTTGCCGCCCGGGCCACCGGGCCCGCCTTGAGCCGCCAGTGCGGCCGTAAGAATCAGGGTAAGCGCAAACGCGCCGAAAACCGGAGCGAAGCGCGAAGTCTTGGTGATGCCGTTGAAAGTCATGGATGTCTCCTCGTTGCGAGTGCTTGTTTTTCAACTACGCAACGGGAGGAGGCACGTGGCGGGCCAGGAAGGGGTACAGAACCGACACGGGGGCAGCGTCTTGACTTTAAAGAGGTTAAGTAATCACATGCGGCGAGTCAGCCGATGAAGGAGACCGCAACGATGCGCGGTCGGTGCATAGTGGACGCAGGATTTGCAGCGGGCAGAAGCTACGGACCGAGAACGGGGCTCAGGTCAAGCACTCTTACTGCACTATGAGTTCGACCAAGCCGGCTGAGCTGCTGCCCACGGCGCCGAACCAAAAGACGCCTTCCTGGATTAAGTCCGCTTTCAGTCTGTACGCACCGGCGGCGGGTGCTTCTACCGGGACGACCACCTCCTGCGCTTGGCCGGAGTGGATCGCCTGCGAGAGTGACAAACGAGGTAGTTCTTTGAGACGCCTTTGGTTCTGGTCGTAAAGCTCGAATCCAATGGTAATTGGAAAAGGTCCGCCGGTTGAGAGTACCTTCTTCCCCGTGTTCTCTATTCGCAACCGGAGCTTTACAAGTTGACCAGGTTTCACATTCACGCTGACCGTCTCAAACCTCAAGAAGGCCCTTACATCTGAAGGAGAGTACTTACTCAAAATTGCTGGCTGCTCGATCCACCCCGGAAGCCGCCCTGCGATGTTGAATGAGTACACGATGACCCAATAATCGCCCACGCGGTCGACAGATTCAGGTTGTCCAAGGAACAGCGCCAACAAGTCTCGTCTAAGGCTCGTGAACTCCTGATTGCTGAGTAGCAGAAAGGTCCTGCCGCGGAAAGACTCTGGCAAGTATGAATCCCGAATGCTGAGATGACGGTAAGGGACAATCCTCTGGTTTTCAAGCACTAACACCGGCCGTACTTGACTGCGCCCGTTGGATAGCACTGTAGTGGCGGCTGCATTCCAGTACGTCGCGTAGCCACAGTGAAGTTCATGCGCTACCAGGTAGTCGGCAACAGGTTCCAACCAGTTCCGTTTCAGAGAGAGAGAATGATTCTCCAGATCGACTTGAAGTGCTGGCATCGTCAATGTAACCCAAGAAGACAGCACGAGCGGCAGCAACAGAATGAACGCCGCGAGAATCCTTTTCGGTAGCAGTTCCTCTCGGAACTCCTGAAGGTGGACCACGCACACAACTACGCCCAGCATCATACTGACACAGAAGTATCTGTGCGACTCTAAGGCCACCGCAACATTTCCAAAAAGGTAGAAGTACACAAGGGTACCGAAGCCGCATGCGTAGAAGAGCGTAACGAATCTCAACTTGGGATTAGTCAGTCTTCGGTACCTGGAGATGGCCCAGAAGGGCGTTAAGAATAGTGCTAGGGCCGCAAGCGCCCGATAGGCAGTAAGCACACCGTAGATCGAGTAGGGCGACCGACGTGGATCTGGAAGAGCGTCCAAGAAATGGAGGTAGCCTGCGATGAAGAGCTCTAGGTTCTTCATAACGCCCTCGAAAGACGCATAACCCTGAGCCACGTTCCCTACGAGAAGGACCTTCGACTTCACAAATGCGAATGCAAGCAACCCTACGAGACTAGCTCCCGCAACGATCAATAGAAGTGCGAAATTGAGTCTGATCAGTGAATGCTCCGGCGTTTCAGACAGTGAAGCGATCAACATGGTCAGTCCAAGCGCCATCAAAGCCGGAAGCGCAATTGTCAAGAGGACCCTGGGCCCACTCACGATTCCGAGCACCAAAACAAGTGTCAGACCGGCACCGATGACAATAAACCGACGCCAACTGTGATTCTGCCAAGCGCCCCACCCTGAGATGATCAGGAGTAGCACCGCCAACGTCAGGCTCATCTGAGTGGCATATGCATTCATTCCAAAAACATTTTCCGCCATGGGTTTGGAAACGCCACTGAACACGAGTACCAGGCTGAGCAGAGCGGTTTCCTTTGAGCAAGCCATGGATCTCAAGAATAGGCACAACATGCACAGAAGAACGGAGGAACTACACGCTGACGCGAGGGCTGTGGAAAAATACGTGTATGGTTCAATACCAAGCCATCCAAAGACAATTTGAAACAGATGCGGGGACAGGAGCGTAATGTC
This sequence comes from uncultured Solibacteraceae bacterium, assembly GCA_964505625.1. Taxonomy (GTDB): domain Bacteria; phylum Acidobacteriota; class Terriglobia; order Bryobacterales; family Bryobacteraceae; genus JAJFUV01. The sequence goes on from CAZDIZ010000085.1 coordinate 9,602, forward strand.
GTTTACGTAGTAAAATGTACGCAAGAACAACTGATGTGTCCGCAACGTTTCAGCAGCCAACAAGCTCTTTATCGCTGCGTCGGAGTGAAAGAGAACTTTGTATGTTACAAAATGGTAATAGCACATGGCGACGAGCCCTGTGCAGAAAACGGCCCACAGCAGTCTGCGTAATCTCATTTCATTCATATCATGTGCCAGTTCAGCTCAAAGTGGAGACTGGGCGTTGGGGATCTACATCCCTCCTCGGGCAAAGAGTCTGACCGCGTGAGGAGGTACTTGTCCAAGCTAGCTTCGCGGTGAACACTGTGAGTGCTAACCGCATCCGCGCGCCCTTCCTCGATTATATCCCCGGAGCTGGTTGTCACCGTTGGCGCGTCCAGAGTTTGATTCTGTGCCACCTGATCGGATCATTGTAACTCCGCCCCTCGCGGCATCCCTTCGTCGGGCACTTGTTGCACTTCCTGCTCCCTTCAGGATTTCATCGTCAGCATCCGATAACGTCGGTTGCTCGCGGATACGACAAATGCCGTAGTACTGCACCATTGCTCGGCCTTGCGCTAAACGGCGGATCTCCGGTACTGCCGCTCCCATCCACTAGAAACACCAAGCGCTTCTCCGCGATCTCGCCCCCCCTGTGACTGCAAAAACAACGATGTCAGAATTTCGTTTCATCCTTCTTCGGGCGACAACGCCTTTATTGCAGAGACAGTCGCGTCGTGGGCCTCACGATCCAAATCAAAAAAAACGGCAATCTCAGAATGCGGTCGCTGACCATTTCGGTCACAGGGCATCTGCTCTGCTCACCGCCGAAACGAAGGCCCATCGGCGAGCGATGGAGCGGGAGGTAGTGAAAGACGGCGTGGATCCCCTGTTCCCTGAGATGCTGAATCAATCGCTGCCTTTCCGCGAGCGAAGGCATCATCAGATAGAACATGTGGTAGGATTGGGCACGATCTGGTGGAACCCACGGGAGTCCTACATTTTGAGATCGCGCCCAATGCTCCAAAGTGCTATAGTAATGTTCCCAAAGTGACTTCCGCCGCGCCTGAATGTCGTCGCATTTCTGTAACTGTGCGAGTAGATACGCCGCCAGAATGTCGGATAGAACATAGCTGGAACCAACGTCCCCCCAGGAGTACTTGTCGATCTGCCCGCGGAAGAACTTGCTGCGGTCAGTACCTTTCTCTCGAAGGATCTCCGCTCGTTCGACGAGCTTCTCGTCGTTAATCAGAAGCGCCCCGCCCTCCCCACAGGTCAGGTTCTTGGTTTCCTGGAAACTCAAGGTGGCCAGGGCTCCGAACGATCCGAGCGGCTTGCCCTGGTAACGCCCAAACAGGCCATGGGCATTGTCTTCGACGACCGGAATACGATGTGCGTCGGCTAACGCCGTAATCCGATCCATATCGCATCCGACGCCTGCGTAATGGACGACACAAATGGCGCGCGTTTTAGCTTTGATGCGGCCAGCCAAGAGATCGGCGTCGAGGTTCAGCGTATCCGGGCGAATGTCCACAAACACCGGGCGAGCGCCTCTCAGCACAAACGCATTTACCGAGGAGACAAACGTGAACGACGGCACGATGACTTCGTCGCCAGGCTGAATGTCCAGAAGTATCGCCGCCATTTCAAGTGCGTGCGTGCACGAAGTGGTGAGCAAAGCCTTCGGGCATCCCGCGACGGTTTCCAGGATGCTCTGGCATTTCTTCGTAAAAGGCCCGTCGCCGGATATGTGGCCTTGTGCCACAGCGGCTTGAATGTACTCAAATTCTCTGCTATCGGCGTGGGCGCGGTTAAATGGAATAGTTGGCATCCAATAACTCTTTCGATTCGCTTGCCGCGCAGCCGCCGCTCGTAAGACCATCCACCGCGCAGAGTGGCCATTGGCACAGTCAGTTAGCAATCATTTCACAGTTTCGACGAGCACGCAATCTTGCCGCGAAGCCTTGGCGTCACGGGTGAAAACACCATTCTAGACGCTTACACTGACGATCGCCTTCTGGACCTCCGTGGGCCCAACTCTTTAGCGGCTTCTTCGCCAACGCGCATACCGCCGCGGGGAAACCGTCGCCCTGAACGCGGTTTTGAACACGAACTGGCGGCCTGGGGGCGGCTGATCCGGCGGGGCGGACGGTTCGCATTGGGCGCGTCGAACTCGCATTCTGGATTTGAAGGGAGCGTTCCTTTATAATCAACGGGTAAAATGACACGATCTGACTTGAGTCGCAGCTACTCGGTTGTGGTGCCCGTCTACAACAGCGCACCGGTCCTGGACGAGCTCGTGAGTCGCCTCGGAGAAGTCTTGGCCGCTATCAGCGACGGCTATGAGGTGATCCTCGTTAATGACGGAAGCAGAGATGAAAGCTGGGAACAGATTCGTGCGCTGGCTGGCCGCTACCATTGGGTACGTGGCATTAACCTGCTGCGGAATTTTGGACAGCACAACGCCCTTTTGTGTGGTATTCGGGCCGCCCAGCATCCGGTGACGGTCACGCTTGACGACGATTTGCAGAATCCGCCGGAGGAGATCCCGAAGCTGATTAGGAAGCTCTCGGAAGGACATGATGTCGTCTATGGTGTTCCCCTCAAGGAGCAACATGGTCTTTGGCGGGATATCGCCTCGCGAATCACCAAAATCGCGTTGCAGCGCACAACGGGGGTGGCGGCCGCTCGCAACGTGAGTTCATTCCGCGCTTTTCGCACGCAATTGCGCGATGCGAGCCGCAACTTTAGCGGGCCCTTCGTTTCGATCGATGTGTTACTGACCTGGGGGACGAGTCGTTTTGCCGCCGTGAAGGTGCAACACGTCCCCGGAGAAAGAGGCGAATCGAACTACACCTTCGTGAAGTTGATTACCCACGCGCTGAATATGCTGACGGGCTTCACGGTCTGGCCTTTGCGCGTGGCCACCTTTATCGGATTCGGCATCGCTCTGTTTGGTGTCGGCGTCCAGGTGTTCGTTATTGGCCGGTACTTCCTGAACGGAAGCACTGTTCCTGGTTTTTCTTTTCTGGCGTCTCTGATCGCGACATTCTCGGGTGCGCAATTGTGTGCTTTGGGCATCATGGGAGAGTACCTTGCGAGAATGCATTTTCGGCTGATGGAGCGTCCCACCTACGTCGCCAGCGAGTATGTGGGGACACTGGGCAAGCGCACCGCGGACGCCAGCTAGATCGATTTGTTTTGACTCTGAAAGGACGCGTGGGGCCCTATCAATGCTTCTGCGATTGCTTCATTCTCTAGCTTCGAACCCGTCCGTATACAATGCGATTCAATTGTTCACAGGTACGACCACCGTCCGCCGGCGGATCCAGCAGCATACCGGTGTGTGCGCGGGCCGCAAGACCGTTCTGGATGTAGGGGGCGGCACCGGCGCACTGCGCGATTACCTGCCGCTCGACTGCCACTACATATGCCTGGATGTCGAATCGCCAAAGCTCCAGCGATTTCGGCGTGCGCACCCTTTGGGGAGTGCCTTGTTAGCCGACGCGACGCAAATGCCGATTCCATCGGGAAGCATTGACGTCGTGCTCTGCGTCGCCGTGTCTCATCACCTTGACGACCGTCAACTCGAGCTGTTTCTAAAGGAAGCTCAGCGCGTTGTCAAAAAGGGCGGTACCCTGCTCTTCCTCGACGCGGTGCTCGCCCCTCACGTTCCGGCGGCCCGAGTGCTGTGGTACCTTGACCGTGGCAGTCAGCCTCGATCGCGGTTCCAGTTGGAACAGGTCATCAGAGATCGCTTCGACATCCTCAGAATTGAAGTGTTCTCTATCTTCCATACATACCTGTTAGTCGTCGCCGAACACCGATAAAAAGGTCTTGAGCGTCGCGTCGCTCGATTTCCACACGCTACTCCATCCGACCGCGTGACCGGGATCACTTCGGTGACTGCACGCGAACGGGCGATGCCGGCTCCGTCACAGCATCGGATACCATACAGCCAAACACTCGCGGATCGGTGGGTACCGTATAAGTCCGGCTGGTTTCAAGATTAATTACGGAGTAGTTGCGAACCGGCTTGCCAAGTTTGACGGTGATTCGATGCCAACCCACGACGGGATCGACTGGGAATGTTCACCGTTTGCCGTTTCGTTGACCGTCAGATCTCCGGCCGGGCACTTCACATCGAAACTGAGGCTTCCGCTTTCGAGCGGCTGCGGCCGCAGAATCAGTAACGTGGAGACCCACCCGTTCATCCACCGGAACGGTTTCTGTTGGGGATAGACTTCTCGCGGATACCAGCCCTCCCCTGGAATCTCTGACGTAGTCGCGAGCTCCGGTACAGCCGGAACCACGACAGCCATGGTTAGATCCTCGTATTCTATCAAAGTCGTCAGCTCACATTGTCTCGAATGGCTTCGCGATGACCAAAATCGATGAACCGAATGGCAGTCGAGTGCGCCGTCGCAATAAAGGCCATTCGCAATAAAGCAGCGCCAGCAATAACTGATTAAGCACGGGAACAACCGCGAATTGACCTTCTCCGTCGGCTGAGGCACAGCCGGGCCGTATCGCGGAAAGCAACGGAACCGCCAAATGCCTCCAGGCCCACATCATTGGATACGTTGCCATCATGAACTCGGTCATGTACTCCACACGGAACCCCGATTTGCCGAGTGTGGATGCCAGTTGCTCGCGCGAGTATCGCCGGCGGTGGCCACTTGTCTCGTCGTAACGGCTCCAAAGTCGCTGATGAGCTGGGACTGTCAACAGAAGGCGTCCCCGGTCGGACAACATGCGGCGGAAATCAATCAGCGCGCACCGGTCGTCGTGTAAGTGCTCGATGACGTCAAACGCTCCGATCAGGTCGAACCGGCATCCGAAAGGGTTGTTGTGAACGTCACCCTGCACCAGATTCGCCGTCGAGCGAATTCGCGCCAAGCGAAGTCCTTCGCCGAAAAGATCGACGCCGACGGCGACGCCGGGCGCCACGGCCGATGTAAGAAAACGAAGGACGTTTCCATTACCGCAACCGGCCTCCAGCATGCGGGAACACGGAGTGAAATTCTTTGCCAATTGCGCCACTGTGCTGGCAATAACGTAGTTGCGGTACCGAAACCAGAAATGGCGGTCTTCGATCTCCGCTAAGCGTGCGAAAAACGAAGCATCATAACCGTCGTGCGGATCGTGCTCGGTATTGGGGAAGCTCATCGGCATGGGAAGGCGCAGCCGGTGTCCAATCTGGCGTTACCCCTCATCGTGGAGTGCCTCCGGCATCTCCAGGGCTCGACAAGTTCCAGCCTATCGGGGCAAAGACGATGCGGTCCACGAGAATGTGAAAGTGTCTCATCTCCGCCGCCACTTATACCGCGCCCAGCGGGAAATTCTGAATCGCGGCCACGACTTGATCTTGCGCATCGTTGTCCAAGTCAAAATAGAAAGGCAAACGCAGCAAACAGTCGCTGATTCTCTCGGTGACCGGACAAGCACCGGGCCGGCCTCCAAAGGTCTCGCCCATCGCGGAAAGGTGTAACGGTAGGTAATGAAAGACACTCAAGATCCCGCGAGCCTTCAGGTGCTGGATGAGTCGCTGTCGGGCGTCCAGAGAAGGCAGAACAAGATAGAACATGTGGTAAGCCTGCTCGCAGTGCTCCGGAATGAAGGGTAACCCGATGCCGCGGTCCCGCGCCCAATCGTGCAACCCGTTGTAGTAGCGCTCCCAGATCTCTTTTCTTCTGGCCTGTATCTCCGAACTCGCCTCTAACTGTGCGAGCAGGTATGCGGAGAGAATGTCCGACGGCAGGTAACTTGAACCAATGTCCACCCAGGAGTACTTGTCGACTTGACCGCGAAAGAACTTACTGCGGTCTGTTCCCTTCTCGCGAAGAATCTCAGCCCTCTCGATGAGTTGCCCGTCGTTGATAAGAAGAGCGCCGCCCTCTCCACAGGTCAAGTTCTTTGTCTCGTGAAAACTCAGAGTCGCCAACGGACCGAATGTCCCGAGCGGCTTGCCTCGATAGCGCCCGAACAAGCCGTGCGCATTGTCTTCGACCACGGAGATGCCGTGCGAGGCGGCCACGGCAAGGATTTCGTCCATTTCGCAACCCACGCCAGCGTAATGAACGGCGCAAATGGCGCGGGTCTTTTCCGTAATGTGCGCAGCCAGCAGTTTCGGGTCGAGATTCAGCGTACGCGGACAGATGTCCACGAACACGGGGCGCGCGCCTCGCAACACGAATGCATTCACCGAAGAGACAAACGTGAAGGAAGGAACGATAACCTCATCACGTGGCTTTATGTCCAACAGCAGAGCCGTCAGTTCCAGTGCATGAGTGCACGAAGTGGTGAGCAACGCCTTCGGACATCCCAACAATTCCTCGAGCAACTGCTGACATTTCTTCGTGAAGGGCCCGTCACCGGAAATATGGTTCTGGCGTACCGCATTTTGAATGTACTCGAACTCCCTTCCGCGCGCGTGAGGTCGATTAAAGGGGATGGTTAGCGGCGAATTGGTCATCAGGTCCTGAGTCCCTCGATCCCAGATAGAATCTCTCATTCTAAACGTTTCGTTCGAAGTGTGGATCGCCGCCACCAGCAACCTATGCGCGGTGCTTCAGCGGGCCGCCGCCCGGGAGGCGTCTATGCATTCGCCAACCCCGCGACGCCGAGCAGGTGCCGTGCACCCGGCGCGTGCCAGTGGAAAACAACCTCCGGCTCGGAGAACCGAAATCCGAGCGCCGCGTAAATGTTCATCACCGCCGTGTTCGCGCATGAAATTTTGGACACAACCCGTGTCACACCAGCTTGCTTCAGCGCGCACAACGTGCCGGTGTACAAATAGAAGCCCAGGGGGCTTCCACGCAAACTCGCATCGACGGCCGCGAGCCTCAGGTCCGCCACTCCACCATCCACGGTAACGTGGCAGAAGCCCCGCACCCGGGATTGGTCTCTCACAACGTACACGAACGTGGAGGCGTCTGCGGACGTCGCTGCGCGTTCCATCCACCGTCGGTAACGAAGATCAGCCAGTCTGCCCGGAAAGCGTGCGTCCGCGTGATAACGACCCGTTTGGAAGGAGTGCTCGGCGATCGCTGCGATGAGGACAAATTCGTCTGGCCTCGCGTGCCACACGCGGATCGGCGCGGGTGGAATCGCCGCGGCTTGCAGCGCTGGTAGACTCACGCGAAGGGTCGAGTCGACGAACGTGTAGCCAAACCTGGGCAGCAAAGCGATCAGGCCCCAGTCTGTGGCCGGCACGCTACACGCGCACAGTTCTACGTCGTTTCCATCGGCCCACTTCGCGTGTGCGTCCATCGCCGCCCGCCATTGTTTGGCCAAGGCTTCCGCGCCGCCACAGCGATATTCGCCGACGGAAAAGCCGAAGATCTGAATATCCCACGGTAGCAGAGCGACGCTCCCTAATTCGGCCCTCCCGGGGCAGAGTTCGGTGAACTGAGCGATGAACGTATTGTCGAGTCTCAAACGATCGGACAATGGGATTCACTCCGGATTCCCGTAATCGACGCGCCAGCCAGCATTGCGAGAATCCGTGCTGGACAGGTTAAATATACACTCTTGTGCCCCGTGAACGCCACCCGCACTGCAGCTCGCTACCGCACCGGCACTGTCGCGGTCTTCGAGGTGACGCCGTTTGCCGTGATCACTACGGGTTGCAGGCCGGTTTCGGTGTCGTTTGGCACCACCACGTTCAGTTGGTACAGGCCTACGTTGTATGGGGCCAGGCCATAGTATTGGACCGAGGCTGTTTTGCCTCCGATGGTCACCGTGGGTTTCACCTTTGTCCATACCAGGGGCTGTGCTGGTGCGGGTTCTCCGCTGGCCGGGCGGGTTGCGTCGTCTACCGGGCCCAGGCCGTTTGCGTACAACTGCAGGACGTGGCCGCGCTGGACGGCGTTGTTCGATCCCACCAGTTGATAGCTCTCATCGAGCGCCGCCACCAACAGGCGGTTGGTGCCCGCTTCGGTGTATTCGAAGCAGGCCGGCGAATAGTCGTTGAGCGGAACCGTGTAGAGCACGCTCGACAGACTCGAAAAGCTCACTTTCATTTGCGCCGAGGTCTGCCCTTGCAGCTCCCACGGAATCTGCACATTCACCTGGTTGGGGCTGACGAAGTGCAGACGGCCCGGCACGCTGATCGAGCGCGAGGTCACGTCGAAGCTGACGCTCACCTGCGCGAGCGCCAGCGGCAGGTACGCACTTGAAAACACGTTCGTCGAGTCGCTCAGATCCGAACCGAAAATCGAAATGTAGGATCCCGGCGCCAGGCCCTGCCCCACCAATCCGCTGGCAGCGTTCACCACGCCTCCCGTACGGATGGACGGGCGATTGCGCGTGCGGCCGAACAGCGACATGGTCATGTTGCCGGCCTCGATGGTGAACTGCTGCTCGCCGATTTGCGAACCGGGCAGCGCGTTCGCCGCTACGATGCCGTACTTGTCCGTCTTCTCATCGGCCGCCGCGATCGATCCGCCGCCCGCGACGGCGCGGAAACGGGCCGGCACGTTCATCACGGGCGCTCCGTACTTGTCCACCACCTTGTAGACGAACTGTTGATAGTAGTCGCCGCCGCCGGGCACATCCAGGAAGCCGTCCCCGCCGAGCGGAAGCACATCGTACGGAATGCCATCACCGACGATGTAGAGGTAGGGAACGTGGAGTGTCGACGCGCCGCCCGCCACGGCGATGAATCCTTCATACGAACCGGCCACGGGGAACGAACCTTCCAGCTTCACAACCACGCTCGCGGTTTGCCCCGCCCCCAATGCGAGCGAGGTCTTATCCAAAGTCACCTGCGCCTTGCTGTCGGCCGAAAACGGCTGAAGAGTCAGCGTGAGGTTCACCGCCGCGCTGGTTGGATTAGAAAACTCCAGCGTGACCGGCGTGGGCAAAGTCGAACCAGAGAGCACACCGAACGATACCGTCGCCGGGTTCACCGCGACGTTAGCCTTCACGGCGTCGGCCGCGTTGAGCTTGCCGGCTCCCATGGAGATGAGCGGCGCCGCAACCCAACGCCCGTCCAGGTACTCGTCAATGGTATCGACGGCCGTGTTGACCACCAGCGACTTCAACTGGGCCGCGGTGGCGTTCGGGTTCTTCTGCTTCACCAGGGCCGCCGCGCCCGCCACCATGGGCGCCGCGAAACTGGTTCCGCTGGCGACCGTGTAGCCGGATGGATCCCACAGCCCGCCGTTGGGATCGTATTTCTGCGTTGCCACGTACAGGTCCGTGCCCACGGCCGCTACTTCCGGCTTCAGGGCGCCGGTGCCGATGGCGGGACCGCGGCTGGTGAAGTCCGCCACGGTGTCGTATTCGGCGGCCAGTGCGTATAGCGAAGGATCGAGCGCAACCGCCCGGTTCGGATTCGAAGCCAGGAAAGTCTTCACCTTCTTGCCGTTGGTGTTGCCGATGAAGGCCAGCGGGATGCCTGTGTTTTCAAGGCTGCCGGGCGCAAACAGGCCATCGTAGCTTTCCAGTTGATACATCACCACGCCAACCGCGCCGGCGGCTTGTGCGTTGTTCACTTTGTCGGCGAACGTGCAGACGCCGCGTTGCACCAACGCGATCGTGCCGGTGAGCGACGCGGTGGGAAGGGCGGCGCACGCGTTCCCGTCATTTCCGGTGACGGTGACGTCGCGCAGCGGGGCAGTGAGCGGCGAGGACGGCCTGGGACCGTTGCCGAACAGGGCGGGAATCTTGTCGAGACCCGACGGCACTCCTTCACCCGTGACCTTCACGCTCGAAAAGTAGATGTGCGAGTTCGTCGTGGCGCCCACGGTCAACGCCGACGGCGCCGTGGCCGGGCTGTTGATGCTGTTGCGGGACGGGTAGCTGTATCCGTCACCGCCGGTGTTGCCGGCCGAAACCACCACCAGCATGCCGGATTTCACGGCCGTCTCAACGGCGTCGGCGAGGACGTCGCAAGGCCCCGTGCTGCAGCTGGGAGGCTGATCGAGCGGCCCGTAGTAGCCGGGCCAACCGTAGGGCAGCACCACTATGTCCATGCCGTCGCGATAGGCGTCGTCCAGCGCCGCGATGACGGTGTCGGCATACGGCCAGTCGTTCACACCGGGCGAGCCAGTGATCTTGTAGTTGCCTAGGAACGCTTTCGGCGCTACGCCGGCGATGGTTGCGACCGGGCCGGTCACGCTGTTGCCGGCGGCCACCATGGCTACGGCCGTGCCGTGCCCCTGGCGGTCGCGCGGCGAAAGATCGTCGGGCCGCGACCACTGCGGATTGCTCGAGTAGGTGAGCATGGAAGCGTAGCTGCGCGCCACAATCACTTTGTTGTTGGTGTACTTACAGTCGTCGCCGCTGCACTTGGGGAATCCGGCAGGCGGCGTCAGGCTGGAGTCAACAAACGCCGGATGATTCTGATCGATGCCGGTGTCAATGATTCCGATCTTCACACCGGCGCCAGCGTTCGTGATGCCACCCACCGCGTTCCAGGCCGAACGCGCGTTTACCAGATCCAGAGCGGTATCGAGATGCCGCCGAAGTTGCCGCAGCGGAATGACTTGCCGCACACCGGGCAGGGACCTGAGCATTGCGGCCTGGCTCGGATCGGCCTCCACAAAAACGGCATTCAGGATGGACTGTACGGAACCGGTGATAGGGATCTTGCGCTCGGCCAGCGCCATACGCAGATTGCGCTGAACCGCGGCTATGCGTTCCGTGGCTTTGGCATCCACGGCCGCGCGAGTCGAACTGGACACGGCGGCTGGCTCGCCGAGAATCAGCGCCCAACGCCGGGAAGGAGGATTGTCGCGAACCGAAGCCATCAACGAGATGGCGGCGAGGAAGACACCCAATGTGACCCTCATGCGAGTTCCGACGCGAAAGTTAAGAGAACCGTTACAATTAATGTGTTTATAAGAGGCCACCACCCGACCATAGCAAACCCGGACACCCGCCGTCGCTAGGTGGAGTTGCGGGGGGCCGAGCGCGGTTGCTAAACTTAGTATCTGCACTAACGCAAAGGAGTTTCCCCTACATGGCAAAGGTATGTGAAGTTTGCGGCAAGGGGCCGCAATTCGGGCATCGCGTCAGCCACGCCCACAATGTCACCAATCGGCGCTGGGACGTGAATTTGCAGCAGGTCCGCGCGGTTGTGAACGGCGCCACCAAGAAGATCAAGGTTTGCACTTCTTGCCTGCGTAACGGCAAGGTCCAAAAAGCCGCCTAAGTTTTCCCCAAGTAGTACCGGCATGCCGCGATCTTCTCGCGGATATCCAGCGGCAGATAGAAGTATTGTATTGACGGCTCGTAGCCGAAGCGGGCATCGGCACGCACGATGTCCAGGAACTCGGTGGCGAGCCGGATTTCTTTTTGCAGCAGTTCCCGCACCGGTTCCCCTCCCGTCTTCCTCATCTTGTGGAAGCGTATGAAGTTGGCGATGCTCGCGAAGTAGAGTCCCACCGCACGGCTTACGCGCAGATCCGCGGTTGCGGCGGCTCCAGCAACCTTCGATGCGGCCGTCAGATGCTGCATGCCACGCTCCCAGTTCGCGGCCATACGCTCGAACACGCGCGCCACAATCTCCGGTCCGAACGGACTGGTCCAACTCAGATTGTCATAGCTGTGGAGAATGCGCGGCCGCTTGCCGCTTGGTTGCAGCCACCACGGATGCGCCGGTCCCCATTGCACCACGCTGGAATAGACCAGACCGTTGGTGAACGGGTACTCCGAAAACGCTTCGGCGAAGATCTTCCATGCCTGAAGGGCTTCACCGCGCCCTGCGTCGCCGTAAAGATCCGCCGCGACTCGTGAGACGGCATCGTCCACGTTCGGCGCCGAACCCTTGTAGAACGCCTGCGCCACGCTCCAGTTGGGCGATGGATAGGTGCCGAGCGTCCAACTGGCCATCACGCCCGCGGCGCCGGCCGAGCGTATGGCGGCGAACTTCCGCGCCACCAGTTCCGGTACCGGGATGTACGGCACCAGGCTCATCTCCCAGGTGTTGCCCACCTGCGCCTTCGCCATGGTCTTCATGCCGCGCTCGCGCGCCAGGCGCAGGTGCGCGGCGGCGCGCGGTGAGGGCCCGGACACCGACAGCGAATACTCGTCGACAACCGTCGCGACGCCTTCGCGCGTGATGGGCGTGCCGCGTTCGAAGTCCGCCATCAACGTCACCGTTCGCGGCAGCGCGGCAATGAATTCGGCTTGCGGATCGGCTTCGTGGTAATTCCAGCTCCAATCCCAGGCGATGATGTGCGCGCCCGGCTTGGCGGCCCGCGCTCCCTTCTCGATGAGACCGACCACTTCACCGACCACCGCCTGCGGCCGCCGCGCGCGGCAGCGCGGGCATTCCGGCGCTTTAGCGATCGAATAGCAGTTGGTGGGGTTTTCGGATACGGTAATCAGCAGTACACCTTCCAGGCCCGGCGCCTGGCGGAACAGAGTCTGCGACGCTTCCACCAGATAGCGCTTCACCGGTTCGGTCGATGTGCACATGCACCAGAGCCCGTCGCCAGGGCGTCCCGGTGCGCCTTTGATGTCCGGGTGCTTGGCGAAAAATCCGGCCGGCATACCGCGCGGCTCATTCAGGTAGAGATAGACCGTGAGGCCATGTTTGGCAGCTTCGGCGATCAGCCAGTTCAAACGGCGCATGCGCGCGGCGAGGCCCGCGCCGATTTCGCCAAACACGTCCGTGCGCACCAGGTCGCGCAGCACCGCGTGCAGCCAGATGGACGTGAGTCCCAGCCGCGCCATGTTTTCGAGCACGCCGGCCGGATAGTAACTTTCGAAATCGTCTTCGTTGAGGATGTCGCCGAACAACGCCGTGTACGGAAACGCGATGCGCGGTGCGAGCGCCGCGTCGCCGGATCGCGAAGCCCATGGATTGCGCGCCACCGGGCGCGACAGTTCGTCGAGAAACGCATAGCGCTTCTGTTCGGGCCCGTGGAGCGCGATGCGGAAATGCTCCGGCACTGGTGCGTTCGCAACGCCGCTGTCTATGCGCACCTTCACGCAATCCGGCTTTGGTCCCAGGTGGCCCACGTAGAACGCATCGTGCGCCAGCAGTTCGGTGATTTCGCTCTCGCTCATGCGTGCGAGTACCGTGAGTTGCTCCATGGGCACGAAGTCCCAGTTGCGGCACAGCGTCTTGAAGCGCAAACGCCGCGCGAAACGTTCGTCGACACGGGTTGGGCGCAGGCCCAGGCCGCGCGCCAAAGCCTCGACGCTCGCGCGCGTCGCGCCCAACGCGTCGGCGATGCGCTCCACCGGGACTAGATCCCAATTGCGCCACACAAGCTGGTGCGCGGCGCTCGGAAAGTACGGCTCGAACGCCGGATTCGATTTGGCTGCAAGCACCGCGGAAGCGGTCCCAACGAATTCACGCCGATTCAGAATGTGTGCCATTTACTCGAACAGTACCTCCAGCAAGATATAATGACGGCTTAACGCCCCAAACAACAAGGAGAACTCGATGAGTACACCGTGGAAGACCGCTCAATGGTACACCAGCCCCTGGAACTGGTTACCGGAAGTGCGCGAGCAACTGCATTTCCCCGCCAAGATTCGGATCCACGACGTGTCGTTGCGCGACGGCGAGCAACAGACCGGCATCGCTTACCGCCGCGCCGACAAGATCGCCATCGCCAAGAAGCTGGCCGAAGCCGGTGTGCACCGCATCGAAGCCGGCATGCCCGCGGTGAGCGCCGAAGATGAAGGCGCCATCCGGGACATCGTGGCGTTGGGCTTGAGTTCGGAAATCTTCTCGTTCGCGCGCTGCATGCCCGCCGACGTGAAGCTGGCCAAGGATTGCGGCGTGAAGGGCATCATCACGGAGATTCCGTCGAGCGATCACCTGGTGAAGCACGCCTACGCCAAGGACATGGACTGGGCCATCAAGAGCTCCATCGAGACAACTCTCGCGGCCAAGGAAGCCGGCCTCTACACCGTCTTCTTCACCATCGATTCCACGCGTAGCGATCTGAACCGCTACATGGACCTGATCGAAAAAGTCTCCACTGAAGGTCACATGGACGCGCTCACCGTGGCCGACTCGTTCGGCGGCTGCACGCCGCAGGCCGTCGGCGCCGTGATCGCGAAGCTGAAGGCGCGCTTCAAGCAACCCATTGAAATCCACTGCCACGAAGATTTCGGTATCGGCGTGGCCAATACCATTGCCGCGCTGGCCGCGGGCGCCGAAGTTGCGCACGTCACCGTATCGGCCATCGGCGAGCGTGCCGGCAACGTGCCGCTCGAAGACACCGTCATGAGCCTGAAGATGCTCTACGGCGTCGAGACCGGCGTGAAGACCGAAAAGTTCTACGAGCTGTCGAAGCTGGTGCAGCAGCTCTCCGGCTTGCAGCTTCCGCCCAACCGCCCCATCGTCGGCGATTCGCTCTACTACATCGAGTCCGGCATCGTCACCATGTTCCACCGCCGCTGCCGCGCCGAAGTGCCGCTCGAGTACATGCCGTTCCTGCCGGAGACCGTGGGCCGTCCGGGCGTCGACGTCGCGCTCGGCAAGGGCAGCGGCCAGGCCAACATCGAAGAGTTCCTCGAGCGCCGCGGCAAGACCGCCACGCCCGATCAAATCAACGACATTCTGGCGCGCGTCAAGCAGATCGGCATCGAAAAGAAGGCGTTGCTCACCGATGCCGAATTCGATGCTATTCTGACCGCGGTTCTCGGAAAGTAAACTATGTTTCGCACGTTGGATGAAGTTGTCGAAGCGGCGCGCGGCCGGCGTTGGGTGAAGATCGCCATCGCCGCCGCGCAGGATATCGATTGCATCGAAGCTATGAAGCAGGCTCGCGAGATGGAGCTTGCCGAAGGGATCTTCGTCGGCCACGGCGATAAGATCACCGCCCTGGCGCGCGAGGCCGGCTACGAAATTCCCGCCGCGCAAATCATCCACGAACCCGACGACGCGCAGGCCGCGCGCAAAGCCATCGCGCTGATCCGCGAAGGCAAAGCCGACCTGCTCATGAAGGGAAAAATCAAAACGTCCGCGCTGGTGAAGGCCGTTCTCGACAAGGAGAACGGCCTGCGCACCGGACGGCTGTTGAGCCAGGTGATTGTCTTCCAGGTGCCCGGCTTCGACCGCCTGATGATTTCGACCGACGCCGCCATCAACATCGCGCCCACGCTCGAGCAGAAGGCCGAGTTGATTCGCAACACGGTCGAGGTGGCGCACGTGTTGGGCATCGAAAAACCCAACGTTGCGTTGCTATGCGCGCTCGAGTTCCCCAATCCCGATATGCCGGCCACCATCGACGCTTCGGCGTTGACGCTCATGAACCGGCGCGGGCAGATCACCGGCTGCTACGTGGAAGGGCCCATCGCGCTGGACGTGCCGCTGAGCAAGTTCGCGGCCGACCGCAAGGGGATCTCCAGCCCACTCGCGGAGAATACCGACATCTTCATTTCGCCCGACATCGAAGCCGCCAACATTCTCTACCGCGCGATCCTGTACTTCGCCAAGGGCGAGAGCGGCGGCATCGTGGTGGGCGCACGCGTGCCTTTGATTCTGCTTTCGCGCGCGGAAACGCCGGAGACCAAGATTCGCTCGATCGCGATCGGTGTTCTCGCCGCGCGCGCGAAGATGTAGGCGCTAGTAATGGCTGGGAAGTTCAAAAGCGTCAGCCGGTTGCTCGGGCTGGCTTTTGTACTGCCCACTAACACCTTCGTCGGGTACGGCATCGGCTACCTGCTTGATCGAGTCTTCTCCACGCACTATCTCTACGTCGTGTTCCTGCTGCTCGGCATCGCCGCGGGCTTCGTTTCGCTGATTCGCGAAATCCAGAAAGGCATTCGCGATGATGAGTGACGAGGCACACTTCAATCAAGCCGTTGTGCGTATCGAGCGCCTCATGTTGTTTGTCGCGGCAGCAGGCGCGCTGGTGGCGTTCGTACGCGGGGGTGTGCCGGCGGGCGTGGGATTTCTGGCCGGCGCCGTGGGGTCGTACTTCAACTTTCGCTGGATCCGGCAGATGGTGGCCGGTTTCGGCGCCGCCACGCGTATTCGCAAACGGCACGCCGTGCTTTTCGGACTCCGATATCTCATCTTCGGAGCCGCTGTCTATGTTATAGTAAAGTTCTTCCAGATCAACGCGGTGGCCGCGTTGGTCGGGTTCCTGACGGCCGTCTGTGCCGTCATTTTCGAAATCCTGTACGAGCTAACTCATGCCGGAACATGAAATCTGGATCACCGCCCAGTTCAATCACTACCTGGCGGGAATTGGAAACGCCGCACTGGCGCTGGTAGGGCTTCACGCGGAGAACCCGGCGAAGCCTTGGGCCAACTACATCACCGTGCAGATTCTGGTGGCGCTGCTGATGGTGGCCCTTTTCGCGTATTTGAAGCCGCGGCTATCGGTGGATCGCCCGGGCAAGCTGCAGCACATTTTCGAAGTCATCTACGATTTTCTGCGAGGCAACGCCGAAGAAGTAGTGGGGCACCATGGCAAACACTACGTGGCGTTCTTCGGAACCATCTTCTTGTTCGTCCTGGTGTGCAATCTGATCGGCATCATTCCGGCGTTTGAAGCGCCGACCATGTCGCCGCCCGTGCCGCTTGGCTGCGCGGTGGCGGTCTTCCTTTACTACAATCTGATGGGCATGAAGGCGCAGGGCGTGGGCAAGTACCTGGCGCACTTCACCGGTCCGGTGCCCGCTATGGCGCCGTTGATGCTGCCCATCGAAATCATCAGCCACTCGGCGAGACTGCTTTCGCTCACCGTCCGCTTGTACGCCAACATGTACGCGGGCGAGCAGGTGACGCTGGTGTTCTTGGGATTGACTTACCTGGTGGCGCCGGCCATTTTCATGGGCCTGCACGTGTTCGTATCGTTCCTGCAGGCGTTCGTGTTCGCGCTGCTGACCATGATCTATGTGTCGGGCGCGGTGGCACAGGAACACTAGTTCATAACGGCATTATCGCTTTCAGTGTGAGCCCGGCTGCTTGAGGATGACGGGAACCACCTCCTGAAAGCAAGTTCATAGCAAAGGAGCAACAACACAATGAGAACGAAGCTGTTCATGCTTCTGGCCGTCCTGCTGATCGCGGCCAGCCCGATTTACGCGGCCGATGGCCAGGGCGGCACCAACTGGGTGGCGCTCACCAGCGGCTTCTCGATGGCCATTGCATCCGCCGGTTGCGGCATCGCCCAGGCGAAGGCCGTAGCGTCGGCTTGCGAAGGCATGGCGCGGAACCCGGGCGCTGCGGCGGCAATCCGGTTCGCCCTGATTCTCGGCCTGGTGCTGATCGAATCCCTAGCGCTCTACACGCTGGTGATCATCATCCTCCAGGTGAAGTAGTTTTTCTTTCC
>CAZDIZ010000086.1:0-7207 GCA_964505625.1 uncultured Solibacteraceae bacterium
CATCCAAGCCGTGCGGGGTGCCTCGCCGGTGTATTAGTCTATATCTGTGATCCGCCCAAGCTGGCGAATCCTCGCACTCTTAATCTGGGCACTCTCCGGTAACGCCGGGCAAACAGGCGGGCGTGCTATCCGCGTAGGGGTAATCTCGTCTGTTTCGCCGGAGGGCGCGCGAGTCTACGGCTGGAATCTGGTCGAGTACCTGCGTGAGGTGGTTCCCGGCCAAACGTTCACCGTCGTACCGTTCACCAGCAACAACGCCGCCGCGGATGCGGCGGCGCGCGGTGAACTCGAGTTCCTGTACGTTACCGCGGCGGTCTTCACCAGGTTGGAAGTGCAGCGTGTGGCTACTCCCATCGCCACGGCGCGGGTGGAAGTCGCTCCGGGCGCTCCTTGCCGCTACATCGGCGGTGTGATCTTCTGCCGCGGCGGGAACACTGCCATACAGAGGCTTGCGGACCTGCGCGGCAAACGCGTGGTGGGCTACAACCCGACGGCGCTTGGCGGATGGTTGGCCGCCGCGCGCGAGTTCAAAGATGAGGGATTGATTGCGTCGCGCGACTTTGCGGACTTGCGCTTTGCACGGTCGCCTTCGGACACCGCCGAGTCGGTTCTGGACGGGACCGCGGACGTAGGAGTGCTGTCCGTCACCGAGTTCACGCGGCTCACCGCCAGTGCGCGCTATGGTCCGGACCAGTTTCGGGTGTTGCCGCCGCGGCTGCCCTATCCCGAATTGCAGATGGTGCCCGCGCGCTGCAGCACGCGCCCCTATCCGGGGACTCCGTTCATTCGAATGAGCCACGTGCCGGACGATCTGGCCGAAGAAGTCGCGGTGGCGCTTTACAAAATGCCTCCTCCGAGCGGGCCGCAGCGCTTCATGAACGTGGTCGGTTGGTCCCTGCCAATGAACTACCAACCGGTGCACGATTGCCTGCGGGCTTTGGGGATGCCGCCCTATGACCGGATCGAAAAGGAGACGCTGTCCAGAATCATCGAGCGCAACTGGAGGACCATTCTGCTGATCGTCTCGATCATCGCGGCGATTCTGGCTGGGTCGACAGTGTTGGCGGTGATCGCCCGCCAGAGGCTGGCTCAGTCGCGAAAAGTTCTGGCTCAGCAGGCGAGTCTGTTGGAACAGACTAGCGACGCCGTCTTTGCGGTCGATTCCGATTACCGCATCACGTACTGGAACCGCGCCGCGCACCAACTGCGCGGACTCAGCGCCGACGAAGTGCTTGGCAGGCGCTCCGACGAGGTTCTTCCGTGGCCGGGCAGGGGAGACGGCCTCGAACCAGCCCGGCGCAAGTTCGAAGCGCAAAGCTGCTGGCAGGAGCAAATCAAACTCCGCGGTCCGACGGGGTCTTTGCGCGAAGTGGAGTTGGCGGCCACCGCAATCCATCGCGCGGGCGGTGAATTCGCGGGAGCCGTGGTGGGTTTGCGCGACATCACCGAGCGGAGAAATCTGGAAGAGCAACTCCGCCAGTCTCAAAAAATGCAGGCGGTCGGATTGCTCGCGGGCGGCGTGGCCCACGACTTCAACAACCTTCTCACCGTGATCAACGGTTACGCCGAGATGGCCGTCACCACCGCGCGCGCACGCGGTGAGACCGCGCCGCACTTGAATCAAATCCTGTCGGCCGGACGCCGCGCCGCGGAGCTGACGCAACAACTGCTGGCTTTCAGCCGGAAACAGATTTTACAGCCGCGCGCCATCAACCTGAACGCCTTACTGAGCGACATGGCCGAGCTGCTGCGCCGGCTCATCGGCGAGGACATCGAACTTGCCATCGATCTGGCGCCCGAGCTTTCCATGGTGCAGGCCGATCCGGGGCAGGTCCAGCAAGTGGTTCTGAACCTGGTAGTGAACGCGCGGGACGCCACGCCGCCCGGAGGAATCATCCGGCTCTTCACCTCCAACGTAGAGCCGGCCGAAGTGCCGCGCGAATTGCGCGACGGACCGGTGAACCGCTTTGTCATGCTGACGGTGGCCGATACTGGAGCGGGCATGGAAGAATCGGTCAGGCAGCGCATTTTCGAGCCGTTTTTCACCACTAAGGAACTCGGCAAAGGCACCGGGCTGGGCCTTTCCACGGTATACGGAATCGTCCAGCAGAGCGGAGGACACATTGAGGTGTCCAGCGCGCCAGGAGAGGGCGCGTGGTTCCATGTCTACCTGCCGGCTGTCGAAGCGTCCAACGCGTCCGCCCAAACGGTCCAAACGCCGGCACCGGCACCCGGTAGCGAATGCGCTCTCGTGGTAGAGGACCAGGTCGAGGTGCGAGCGTTCGCCTGCGAAGTGCTGCGTGGAGCGGGGTATCGTGTGATCGAAGCGGAATCGCCTCGACACGCCTTGGACTTGGTCCGCGACGGCAAACTCGGCATCGACGTCCTTCTCACCGACGTGGTCATGCCGGACATGTCGGGTCCGGAGCTGGCTCACACGCTCAGGGCTGGGCGTCCGGCGATGAGGGTCCTGTTCATGTCCGGCTACGCAGAGGATCAGGTGGCACTGCGCCGATCGCTCGGGGAGGGCACTGCATTCATCGAAAAGCCATTCTCTGTCCGTGACTTAGAGCTTAAAGTTCGTGCGCTACTGGATGGGATCGAACCCGCTTAGCGGTCTCTGTAGGCCCGGATCTTGCGCATCACGTGCGGCAGCAGAAGGAGGCCCGCACCCAACACGATCAGAGTGAAAGAACTCGGCTCCGGATTGTTGATGGTCTGGACGTCGGAGACGATCGGCGATATTGGCGCGACGGAATTGCCAAACGCCGGATTCAGATCCAACAGAAACGCCCGCTGCTCGCCATTGTAGATGCCGGTTCCGGTGATGCGGCCGGCGTCGTTGATTCCGTATGCTTCGGTGAGTATCCAGCCGGAATCGCTCGCGATCAGGCTGTTCAGGTCGCTCAGCACTCCGTTGGCATAGAGGAAGGCGTGCGTGACGTCGGACCCGGTCACGTTCGAATATCCCACCACCTGACCGGCGTTGTTGACGTCGTAAGCGTAGCTGTTGCCGCCGCCGAGCGTTCCCAAGTCGCTCATCTGGCCGTTTGCATAGAGGAACGCATGGAGATAGCCACTGGTGGTCTGTGCGTTGCCGACAACGGTGCCGTTGTCGCTGATGTCCATGGCATAACTCGACCGCCCGCCGAGGGTGCCGAGTTCCGTCATACCGCCCGTGGTTGTCCAGAGAAAGGCCGCGAACGCTCCCGAACCGTTGTCGGCGTAGCCGACCACTTGTCCAGAGGCGTTGACCGCGTACGCGGAACTCCAACTGCCGCCCGCGAGCGTGCCCAAGTCGCGCATGGTCCCGTTATAGGTGTAAGCGTGCAACGCTCCAGAGGATGTTGTGGCGCCGCCCACCACGACGCCGTTCCCATTGATGTCGGTGGCGTAACTGTTCGAGCCGCCAAGCGTGCCCAGGCCGACAGACCCGGCGATGGTCCACATAGTTGCCTGAGCGCCACTGTCGGAGTACGTTGTTCCGGCTACCGCGCCCGTAGCATTGATGCCGGAGGCCGTGCTGGAAAAGCCGCCGCTGAGTGGGGCCAACTGCCGTGTCCCGCTCGAATCGGCGATGAAGGCCACGCTCGTTCCGTCGGCGAAGGTCGAGGTGCCGGCTATCTGGGCCGTCGAATTGACCGCCGAGCCAGTGCTGGACAGAGCGTCCGGTGTGGTGAACCCCGCCACGTTGTAAATCGGCGCGGCGAAGGCCGCTGTCGCCGTCATGGCCGCCAGCCAACTTAATGCACGGGTAGTGAAACGTCCTCCGACCACTTTTCCTCCGATGCCCTCTTGCCTACGCGTCTAAGACACTGCTGAAAAGCGCGTTCGGCGCGATCGAGAAGCAACTTCATTCTGACATGCGGGATGCCCGTTACCCATGGGCCGTCGGGACCAGAACAGAGCACCAGTTTGCGTGAATTGTAATGCTACGGGACGAGCGGGACCTTTGAGTTAGGGAGTAATCCGGGCGGGGTATTCCCAGGTGGTAGACGGCGCGTGTTCATTCAGGCCGAATAGCGTTCGAGCGCGCGATGATATAGTTTCCATTGGTTGGGGGGAATATGGCGAGTCGAATGTTGCTTGTTGTGTGTGCGTTGTTGCCGGCGTGTTTGTGTCCGGGCGCGGCGCTCGATCTGACGAAAGCCACCGTGGTTGCTCCGGCGGCATTCAGCGGCGTGGAACGCAAGGCCGTTCAGGTTTTGGTCGAGGAAGTGGAGCGCCGCAGCCAGGTGCGCTGGGCACTGGGCGAAAGCGGCGCGGTGAAGGTGGAACTGCGGCGCGCGGCCGGTCCGGCCGAAGGCTATAGCATCGCGACCGGCGCGACTGGGAGCATCACCATTAGCGGCAACGATGCGCGCGGGGTGCTGTATGGCGTCGGACACCTGCTGCGGAAGATGGAGATGACGCGGGGGCGTGTAGCGCTCACCGAGCCGCTGAACGTAACGACGTCTCCACGCTATGCGCTGCGCGGGCATCAACTCGGATACCGTCCGAAGACCAATTCCTACGATGCCTGGACCGTGGCCATGTGGGATCGGTACATACGCGACCTGGCCTTCTTCGGGGCCAACGCCATCGAGTTGCTGCCGCCGCGCACCGACGACGATCTCGACAGCCCGCATTTTCCAGTGCCGCCCATGCGCATGATGATCGAAATGTCGCGCATCGCGAGCGATTACGGCATGGCGGTGTGGGTCTGGTATCCGGCGTTGGACAACGACTATTCCAACCCCGCGACCGTTGAAGCTGCGCTCGCCGAATGGGGCGAGGTGTTCCGTCAACTACCGCGCATCGACGCCGTGTTCGTGCCGGGTGGCGACCCCGGACATACGCAACCGAAGTACATGATGGCGCTGCTCGAAAAGCAGACCGCCAACCTGCACAAGTACCATCCCGAAGCTCAGATGTGGATGTCGCCGCAAGGCTTCGTCAAAGAGTGGATGGACGAGTTCTTCGACATCATGAATCGCGAGCAGCCAGCCTGGCTCGCCGGCGTAGTGCACGGTCCGCAGGTCCCGGTCGACATTTACGAACTGCGGCGGCGGATTCCGGCGAAGTACCCGATACGCAATTATCCGGACGTCACACACAGCCGGCAGTGCCAGTTCCCAGTGCCGGATTGGGATGTGGCACATGCGATGACCATTGCGCGGGAAGGCGTGAACCCGCGCCCGCGCGACATGCGGACCATCTTCCGCTATTCGCAGCCGCCCACCATGGGCTTCATCACGTACTCGGAGGGCTGCAACGACGATGTGAACAAGACGCTGTGGAGCGCGCTGGGCTGGAATCCGGACGCTGATGTGGTGGATGCGCTGCGTGACTACGCGCGCTACTACATCGATGCGCGTTTTGCGGACAGCTACGCGCAGGCTTTGCTGGGGCTGGAAAACAACTGGCGCGCGCCGCTTATCGACAACGCGTCGGTCGGATCGACTTGGGGCCAGTTCCGGGCCATGGAATTGTCGGCCACTCCGCAGGTGTTACTCAACTGGCGCTTCCAGCAAGGGCTCTATCGCGCTTACTACGATGCGTACACGCAGCGCCGTCTGCTCCGCGAAACCGAACTGGAGCGCGAAGCGTTGGACAAGTTGCGCGGCGCGCGGGAAGCCGGGGCCGCGGTGGCCATCGCTTCGGCCGAAGCGTTGCTCGACCGCAGTGTCACCGAACGCGTCGCCACGGATTTGCGCGCGCGGGTTTACGAGCTGGCCGAAGCGCTTTATCAGAGCGTGCGCATGCAGTTGAGCGTGGGCCGTTATAAGGCGATCGACGTCGGCCGCGGCGCGAACCTGGACACGGTCGAGTTTCCGCTGAACAACCGCGAATGGCTCAAGGCGCGCTTCGCCGAAATCCGTGGGCGGGCGAAGGAGTCTGAGCGGCTCGATGGGATCGACGAGATTGTGAACTGGACCAATCCGGGTCCCGGCGGGTTCTACGACGATTTGGGAAAGGTAAACGCGCAGCCGCACCTGAGGCGCGGCGAGGGATTCGAGAAAGACCCGCAGTACTGGCGTTCGTCGCTGTTGGGTTTCAACAACGCAGCGGGCGGACGTATTTCCTGGATGGACTACGCGGAAGCTCTGCACGAACAACCGCTCGAAATGCACTACACGGGATTGGATCCGAAGGCGCGCTATCGAGTGCGCGTGGTCTACGCGGGAGACATGGCGCGCGAAGTACGCATGTTGGCCGATACAATTGAAGTTCATCCGCTGATCAAGAAACCGATGCCGGCGCGACCGCTTGAGTTCGATGTTCCGGCCGAAGCGACGGCGGATGGCGAGTTGACGCTGCGGTGGTTCCGCCGTCCGGGGTTGGGCGGCAACGGCCGTGGCGCTCAGGTCGCGGAACTGTGGTTGATGAAAAGATAGGGACCCTAAATGAGCAAGAACTACAAGTGGTACGTGGTAGGGATGCTGTGGCTGATCTGTTTTTTTAATTACGCGGACCGGCAGGCAATGTCGTCCGTGCTGCCGCTGCTGGAAAAAGAGATGGGCTTGACGCCGGTGCAGCTAGGCTGGCTGACGGCGGCATTCGCTTGGGTTTACGGTTTGTCGGCGCCGTTTGCGGGTAACATAGCCGATCGCATCAAACGCCGCACGGCCATCCTTGGGGGCTTGCAGGCTTGGAGCGTCGTATGCGCGTTGACGGCGGTGGCCACCAATTTCGTGCAACTGGTGAGCTTTCGGGCGATGATCGGTTTGGGCGAATCCATTTACTATCCGGCGGCCATGTCACTGGTGAGCGATTACCACGGCAAGTCCACGCGGTCGCGCGTGATGGGCATCCACCAGACCGGCGTCTACATCGGCACCATCGCGGGCAGTTTCTTCGCCGGGCTCATTGGGCAGTATTACGGCTGGCGCTTGTCTTTCCTGGTCTTCGGCGGCCTTGGCATTCTGCTTGGGATATTCATGATCAAGGCTCTGATCGAGCCCAAACGCGGCGCCGCGGATCTGGCGGACATCGGAGCCAAGGCCGACGCGCAGTTGGCTAAGACCATGCCCATCAAAGAGTTCATGAAGGTCATTTGGGGCACGCCTACCGTGCTGCTGCTGATGAGCGCCTTCATGTGCGCGAACTTCGTGGCGTTGGTGGTGCTGAGTTGGATGCCGAAGTTCCTCTACGACAAGTTCCACCTCAGTCTGGCCGGCGCGGGTTTGACCGCGACGCTCTATATTCAGCTCGCCAGCATGGTGGG
>CAZDIZ010000086.1:7307-12533 GCA_964505625.1 uncultured Solibacteraceae bacterium
TGGCCGGCGCGGGTTTGACCGCGACGCTCTATATTCAGCTCGCCAGCATGGTGGGTTGCCCGCTCGGTGGTTATCTGGCCGATGTGTTCCGCAAGCGCACGCCAGGCGGCCGCATCATCATCCAGGGACTCGGCGTTCTGTGCGGCGCACCGTTTGTGCTGTTGTGCGGACAGACCGGGTCAGTGGGCTGGCTGATTGTGGCGCTGATTGCCTGGGGGCTGTTTAAGGGCTTTTACGACGCCAACATCTTCGCTTCGGTTTACGACGTGATCCGGCCCGAGGCTCGCGGCACGGCTGCGGGCTTCATGAACTCGATCGGATGGATCGGCGGCGGCGTCGCCCCGGTCGCCATCGGCTACATCGCGCAGGGTTCCAGCTTGAGTTACGCCATTTCGATCACCGCGGTAGTCTACGTAGTCGCCGCAGCGCTGCTGTTCTCCAGCGCGTTCTTCACGGTGAAGAAAGACGCCGCGCGCATGGAAGCGCAGTTGGCGGCTGAAGCACGGGGCTAATCAGTAAATCGGAATCCGCGCCGGTTCCAGGCCTTCGCCGGTTACGATAACTACGTACTTGGGCGGTTTCTCCAAGACCACGTCGTTGAACACGCCAATACCTTTTGCCGCGCGTGTGTCCAGATCGGGGTACGACTTGCCGGAGCCGCCGGTCACTTGCATGCGCAGACGGGTGTTTGCCGAACGCATGCGCACGCCGTTGCTTTCGATGGTGGCGTAAAGGTTGAAACGCAGCGGCAGCCAACGGCCATCCGAGTTGAGCTTCACTCGTTCGGGCGGGCTCGCCTTTAGGACGATCTTTCCACGCACGGTCTCAAGTTCTGTACGGCCTGAGGCTAGGTCGCCGGCCGAAGCTTGAACGGAAACCGGCCCCGGCGCCAAGCCAGAGGTCACGGTTGTGGCCGCGACGCCCTCGACGGCATTCACTGTGCAGAGGCGCTGCCCGCAGCCGAGTGTTGCGTCGCCCTGGGCTTCGATGCGCACTGGGAGGCTGGAGTCGTACACGCGGCGGCCAGAGGCGTCCCGGACCGTTACGGTGATGGCGGAAGTGCTGGTTCCGTCGGCGATGAGACGGTCATACTGCGACGTGATGTTCAACGCCGTGGCCGCGGTGTAAACCGCCTTTGGCGCAGGCGCGGGTGGAGTGAGATCAACGCGGAGCGCGAGGGCGCGCGGTGCATGTTCGCCGGCTTCCCAACAAACGGTATCGCGATCGGGATCTTTCCCAGCGCCGCGCGCATCGTAGTCGTAACGCCAGCCGGCTTCAGGTTTGATCCAGACTACGCCCGCCTCGGCGTCGTGATACCAACCGCGGCTCCCGGCGCTGAGTAGCAACTGCTCCTTGCTCGATACCTTCGACAAACGCGCGCCGCCCAGTGTGACGGCGGTTGGAGTAAGTGTGGTATGCACACTTACTAAGTAGCTGCGCCGAGCGGGCATTCCTTTGTAAGTTCCCTGACGCGCACCTATCGACAACGTGACGGACCGTGCTTGTTCGACCGCCCGGACTTCGGTGACGGCGAAGGCGCCTTTTTCATAAGCGTACGTCAAACCGTCATCTTCATAGACGGTGTAGCGCGATGAGCCCGCCGGATAGACGTCCAGGCGCAGCACTTCGAGCGGCTCCTGATCTGAGTAGGCCATCACGGGCGCCATGGGAATGATGGCGCCGCCCTTCACCCATAAGGGACCGCCCACGGTGTCGGGCCACGTGCTGGTTTGCCATTGCCCCTGACTTGTGATCTTATGACCGGTCCAATAGTCGTACCAGGTCCCCCGGGGCAGATACACGGGCGCTTTTCCCGGCGTGGTGATCTTGCGGTTATCGCTGACGCCCTCCGAGCCGCTCCCGAGCGATGCGGTCGCCGAAGCCACCAGCAGCGAATCTCCCAACATGAATTGCGTGGCGAGCAGGTGCGTCTTGGGATCGTCTTGAAACTCCAAAGCCATGGGGCGCATCATCGGCAGTGCGTTGACATTGGCCTGGTGCAGGGAAGTGTAGAGGTAGGGCAGCAAGCGATAGCGCAGCTTCACGTAGAAGCGGTTCATCTCCAGCAGATCTTCGGAGTACAGCCACGGCTCCTTATAGTAAGCCCACGCTTCCAAATACGAAAACGGCGCCAGATAGCCTAAGTGAATGCCGTCGGTCGATTCGTTGCGGTCGCGCGTGCTAACCAGTCCGTGGCCGGAGTAACTGGCGCTCAATGCCCCGACGCCCAACGGGAAGTCCGCTTCCCAAGTGAACGGCCAACGGTGCGAGGCAACGGAGGAATGATAGCCGTTGAACATCAACATAGCGCGCTCGCCGGTCACGCGCGTGTATTCTCGCATGGCTGTTTCGCTGTAGAGCGAGTTGGTGATGTTGTTCATTTCGGCGGCGCTAAAGACGCCGGAGCCGCCCAGTGCCTTGTTCATCTCCGGGTCCAGCCACTCCTGGCTGCTGATCATGCGCGGGTAGGGATCATCCTGCTTGAAGAACTTAATCCCTTTTTCGATGCCGGCCTTGATTCGCGGGCTGTACCACTTCTTGCGAAGCTCCGGATCAGTGTAGCCGCTCTTGGGCGCGTCGCCAGATTCCCACATCTCCATCTTGATGCCCATGGAGCCGAGCGTGCGAAT
The DNA here is from genome assembly GCA_964505625.1 of uncultured Solibacteraceae bacterium. GTDB lineage: Bacteria > Acidobacteriota > Terriglobia > Bryobacterales > Bryobacteraceae > JAJFUV01. The sequence continues at coordinate 9,938 of CAZDIZ010000086.1, forward strand.
CATCGCGTCGGGGTCCGGAAAGCGCTTCGGACTCCAGTTCCACTTCATGTTGTAGGGGACGTCTTCCCAGCCGGGCTCCAACCCGATCCAATCGATGGGAATGTCCTCGCGGCGGAAGCCGGTGGCGGTTTTGATGACGCCGGGTTGTTCTTCCATGTAGCGCGACTGGTACCCGATGCCCAAGGCCCAACGAGGCGCGAGCATGGGCTTACCGGTCAGATCCGTGTAGCGGCCGATGATCTGTTTGAGCGTGGGGCCGTGGATGAGATAGTAATCCAACTGTCCGCCGTCGTTTGATACGGTGTAACTTTCGGCGCCCGTGAAGTCGAAGATGTGTTTCCAGGTGTTATTCGAATAGAACCCGTAGCCGAGGGTACTCAGGAAGAATGGCACGGTGGCCTGGCTGGAACGGAAGGCGCGAAACCACTGCAACTTCTGGCCGCGCACATCCAGCGCCGTGCGTTGGAACCCCAGGCCGTAGAAGCGCTCACCAGGCCGCATGCGCACCTGGATTGAGCCAGGCGCTCCGTAGTCGAGTGCAGTCTGCTCGACGAGCGTTTTGCCGGAAGCATCGACGAGCGATAGCCGGAACGGCGTCAACGTAACCTTCACGCGCAGCGCTCCGGTGTCGACCATCACCGCGCCAGCCACCGTGGACGTCTTCACACTCGGGGCGGGGAAGTTGTCGCGTACAAAGCCCCAACGCACGGTAAGCGATTCGGCGAATTTCCCATCGGGCGCAACGCGCACGCGGACGATGTCCGGTGTCACCGTCTGGATGCGCACTTCGGCACCGCCATGGCAGCGAAAGACCGCCACACCATTCTGCGTCGCGGCAAGCGAGCAGTTTTCGAGCGAAGCGCCGGCGACCGGCAGCATCGTCAGAGCAAGAAACAACAGGACTCGGGCCATTGGATACCTCGTGAACTTCGGAAGAATTCTTCGCGCGCGATTCACAACTCGCGGCGGTTTTCGAGCGACTTTGACATGGTAACTTCGTCGGCGAATTCAATGTCACTGCCGACCGGGATGCCCATAGCTATGCGCGACACTTTCACGCCGAGCGGCTTGAGCAGGCGCGCCAGATAAGCGGCGGTGGCCTCGCCCTCCACCGTTGGATTGGTGGCGAGGATGATCTCGCGCACCTGACCACCCTCCAAGCGAGCGATCAGATTCTTGATCTTGAGTTGCTCGGGCCCGATGCCCCTCAGCGGGCTGATGGAACCGTGCAGCACATGGTAGAGGCCTTCGAACGTGCGCGTGGTTTCGATCGGCAGTATGTTGTGCGGCTCTTCCACGACGCAGATTTGGCTGGCATCGCGGTGCGGATCGCGGCAGTAGGGGCACAACTCGCCGTCACTGATGTTATTGCAGACCTGGCAAACGCTCAGCTTGTCCTTGACGTCCAGGATGGCCTGCGCCAGATGCTCACAAGCGCCGCGCTCGGAACGTAAAACGTGAAACGCCATGCGCTGCGCGGACTTCTGTCCGATGCCGGGAAGGCGTTTGAATTCCTGGATCAGCCGCGCGAGCGGTTCGGCGAAATCGTTCATAGCTTAAAACAATCCCGGTGGCAGGCCGAGGCCGCCCAGCATGCCGCTCATCTTCTGCTGCGACTCGGCTTCCACTTTCTTGGACGCTTCATTAAATGCCGCCATCACCATGTCCTGCAGCATCTCGACATCGCCGGCGGCTTCCGGATCGATGGTGACACTCAGGACGTTACGCTGGCCGTCCATCTTCACGGTGACCATGCCGCCTCCGGCCGAGGCTTCCACGCGTATCTGCGCGATTTCCTGTTGCAGGCGATCCTGCATTTGCTGTGCCTGCTTCATCATGGCTTGCATGTTGCCGGGCATTTTCATAGCGAATCTTCTCCGTGTTGCCTAGGCGGGAACGGCCCGCGTCTAAGTATCGCGCAAGTCGCGCACGGTACGCACGTGGCTTCCGGGAAAGACTTCCTGGAAGCGCTTCACCGCCGGATTTTCCAGCGTGCGTTCGGTGTTTTCGTCCTTCAGCTTCTCCATCGGCGCGGCGGTGGGAGCGTCGTCGGTGAGCGTGACTTTGACGCGCGGCGAGCTATCGAAGAGTTTTTGGAGCGCCTTCTGCACGTCGTTACCGCGCATTGGCAGCGCGAATTCACGCGGCGTGGTGATCGAGATCACGTTGCCCTCTTCAACGACTGCGGACGCCTCAATGGCGTCGGCGGTGAACTGCGCGCCCATGCCGATCAGCGTTTGGTAGAGCTTCTCTTTGAGCGACCCAGCCGGCGCGGGGCCCGGCGCCGGTGCTGGAGGAGCGGCCGAGCGCGCGGGCGGCGCGGACGTCGATGGCGTAGGCGCCGTGGGAACCGCGGGCGTGGCCGGGGCAGGGCCCATGCCGGCCAGTGCATCTTCAATCGAAACCAGGCGGCCCGCGTGCACCAAACGCAACAGTCCTAACTCAAGATGCAGGCGAGGCTGCAGCGAGTATTGCAGATCGCGGAACAGATCCAGCGAGAGCTGCAAGTAGCGCGTCAAATCTTCTTCCGAGAACTTCGCGGCGATCGCGGCGAAACGCTCGCGCTCGGCCGGCGACGCGGCTACCAGGCGTGTAT
>CAZDIZ010000086.1:12633-22151 GCA_964505625.1 uncultured Solibacteraceae bacterium
GCGATCGCGGCGAAACGCTCGCGCTCGGCCGGCGACGCGGCTACCAGGCGTGTATCCGCGCCCGCCACCTTCGCCACCAGCAGGTTGCGCAGGTAGCGGGAAAGCTCGCGCGAAAAATGCTGCAGGTTGAGTCCATTGCGGTCGAGCTCCGCGACGATTTCCAGCATCCGCCGCGAATCGCCGGATTCGAGCGCCTGCGTCACCTGTTCCAGCAGATCGAAGGAGAAGCGTCCGAGCAGTGCGCGCACTTCGTCGGCCACAAGCTTTGTTCCGCAGCAGGCGATGGCTTGATCCAGCGCCGACAGCGAATCGCGCACGCTGCCATCTCCGGCTTGCGCCAGGATGGCGAGCACTTCGGCGTCCGCATCGACGCCTTCCTGTTCGCAAATCCACTTCATGCGCGCGACCAAGTCCTCGAAGTCCACGCCACGAAAACTGAAATGCTGGCAGCGGCTGGCGATGGTGGCGGGGATCTTGTGCGATTCGGTGGTGCACAGGATGAACACGGCCCACTCGGGCGGTTCTTCCAGTGTCTTCAGCAGCGCGTTGAACGCTTCGTTGGTGATCTGGTGCGCTTCGTCGATGATGAAAACTTTGTAGCGGTCGCGCGCGGGACGGTAGCGTACGTTCTCGCGCAGTTCGCGCATTTCGTTGATGCCGCGATTGGACGCCGCGTCGATCTCGATCACATCCACGGCGCCGCCGGCCGCGATCTCCACGCAACTGGCGCACACGCCGCAAGGCTTGTTGGTGGGACCTTCGACGCAGTTCAGGCAGCGCGCCATGATGCGCGCCACCGTGGTCTTGCCGGTGCCGCGCTGGCCCGAAAAGATGTAGCCGTGCGCGATGCGTCCTTGTGCGATGGCGTTTTCAAGAGTGGCGCGGACGTGCTCCTGGCTGACTAACTCGGAGAACCCCTGCGGGCGGTACTTGCGGGCGATGACCTGATACATGAAGGGGTGTTATGCCAGGCTCCGGACTACCCGCGGCACACGCGACGATTCCGCTACCGTTGCTTCCTTCCGGACCTGGCGGGGTTTGCAGCCGCACGTTGCACGGGGCCCGGAGCCTGACAACTTCCTATGCTAACACGGACACGTAGAACGGGTCTCTGAAAAACCCAGGGACAGACCACTCTGCCCTCGATGGAAAATGCCGACAACATGTAGCTTCTCGCGCGGGGCAGAGCAGTCTGTCCCGGGTTTTTCAGCGGCCCGCGTAAAATCATTTCTCCGACAAAATGTCGAACGTGTTGGTGCCGTACTGGCGCACCTTTTCGTAAACCGAGACCCACTCCTTGTGAGCCGGATGCGGATCATAGGCCTTGAGCGCGGCTTCGTCCTTGAACTCCATGCAAACGCCGTGTTGGCGCACCAAGCGGCTGAATTCACCGGTGATCTTGGTGGTGTCCGGCTTAAGGCCTTTGCGGGTTTCCGCCGACGGCGCAAACACGCCCTGCGGGCGCCTCAGTTTCCCGTACCACACAGCAACCAGACCCGGAATCTTGCCGGGTAACGCGTCGGTGGCTTTGTAGAAGGCTTGCCAGTCAGCATCCGTGGCTCCCTCAACGGCGGTGAAGTAGAAGCAGTGCATCAGCTTTCCATCGGCGGCGGCGGAGACGCCGGCCGCGCACAGAAGCACTGCAAGGCAGATCACAACTCGATTCAGCATTGTCATGGATCCTCCAGTGGAACTTGTGTACGATTCTAGCAAAGCCGAGCGCGCTCCACGCCGCTTACGCGAGCAGATTCCGGAGCGCGGCTTCCAGACGCGGATGCCGGAATTCGAATTTCGTCTTGGCCAGCGCATCCGGCACCGCGCGGATGCTCGCCAGCGCCACCTGCGCGCCTTCGCCATAGAGCAGCCGCAACGCCAGCTCCGGAATGCGCACGAACGCCGGCCGCCGCAGAACGCGCGCCAGCGTCCGCGTAAACTCGGCGTTGGTAACCGGGTTGGGCGATGTGGCGTTGATGACGCCGGCGACGCGCGGGTTGTCGATAGCGAACAGCATCAGGTCGATGAGATCCTCGACGTGAATCCACGACGTCCATTGCGTGCCCTTGTCGAGAGTGCCGCCGAGCATCACTCGAAACGGGAGCAGCATGGGAGCCAGTGCGCCACCCTCCGGACCGAGCACCATGCCCAGGCGCATTTTCACCACACGGATTCCCAACTTTGACGCTTCGTCAGCCGCCTTTTCCCAAGCGCGGCAAACGTCGGCCAGGAAGCCTTTTCCGGGTTCCGACCGCTCGGTCAGTACCTTGTCGCCGCGATCGCCATAAATGCCCACCGCGGAGGATGCGATCAGCACTTTCGGTTTGCGTTCCAGTCGCGCCAGGGTCTTCACCAAACGATGCGTGCCATCGACGCGCGTAGCGAGAATGCGCTTCTTCACCGACGGTGTCCAACGTTGGCCGACAGGCTCACCAAGAAGATGGATCACGGCATCGGCGCCTTCGAAGCTCTCTTCGGGAGGATCGGTTTCGGTGGCGTGCCAGATCGAGAAGCGCACCGACAGCGGCAAGCCCCCGCGCAAGCTACGTCCCAACGCGTGTACGCTGTGACCCTCCGCGAGCAGCCGATGAATCGTCCGCTTTCCGATGAAGCCCGTTGCGCCTGTGATGGTGACGTTCACGTGTGTCAGCCCATTCTATATGAACTCGTGCTGAAAGCAAGCCGGTTCATCTCGCCGACATACGAGTTAACATCGGTTTTACGTTTCATGCCGTCGAGCGACATAAAACGGATGGTACCGAAAATGTTCCGCTCGCCCCAAGGGCGGTCATGTAGCCCGAAGCACCACAGGATATTGGTGTAGGTGTTGGGGTCGCGTCCGTCGAGCGCGTAGCGGTCGTGCAGGTAGACCATCGTCTCAAGCGCATCGTGGTGCGTCGCGGACCATTCGATGATCTTCTTGCCCCAATACATGCGGTAGTAGCCGTGTATGACGCCGCGCGCGAGCAGCTCCTTTTGGCACGCGTTCCACAGCGCGTCGTGCGTGGCGGCGTGTTCGAATTCGTCGCGCGTGTAGGTGTGCTCGCGCCGGTCGCCCGCGTGCCGCGCGAGCGTCTTGCGCACCCAGTCCGGCAGATCGTCCAAGGTTGGCGGCCAGCGCATGAAGCGAGCGAAGTTGAAAGCCAACTCACGCCGTACGATCAGTTCTTCCAGGAATTCGTCCGCGACCAACTTATGCCGCGTCGCGTAATCGCGTGCGGCGAGCGCGGCTTCAAGCGCCGAGATGTATCCGAAGTGCAGATAGGGACTCAGACCGCTGGTGGCTTTGGCCGACGGCTCGTTACGGTCGCGCGCGTAACGGCGCAGATTGTTATCGAGAAAATGCTGTAGTTGGTGTTCGGCGGCGATGCGACCGCCGCGAATGTCGACGGATGGCGCGACCGTGTGGTCGATGTCGCAGCTCGCCACCAGTTGCGTGATCGTGTCCTCGCTTACCTCGGTGTGCCAGGCGGGCGGCGGCTCGTCGAATCTACGCGCGGGCCGCGCATCTTCGGCCGGAACAAGACACTGCGCAAGCTGTCGTTTGATCTTCGGACGTATCGTGTAGGCGGCGTACTCGCGCTTGTCGAACAGGCTCATCGGCACCACGCAGCTTGCATCCACCACGTGATACGGAATGTCGAAGCTCTCGGGTAGGGAAGCGTTGTGTTGGGCGGCGATGAACGTCGGAGAATCGTCGGTGACGATGGCGGCGGCATCGGCGGCCAAAGAGCGTGGAACATCGTCAGGATCGCCGGCGCGGCGGCGAAGGTAGAAGTAATAGCCGATGCCGCGTTCACGCATGCGCCGCGCGGTTTCAGGCACGCCTTCCAGGATGAAGGTGTGTAGACGGTCGCTCGCGTAAGCGTAACGGTACGTCAGCATCTCGTAGCAGAGTACGGGCAGGTCGAGATGATTAGCCAAATGCACCGCCGCGCTGAGAGCTTGATTCGATTCCGCGCGCCGGTTGGCTTGCAACCAATACAGGACGTAACGCGCGCCGGCTCTCGGGGTAGCTCGGTTTAGAACTCGAACGCGTGCTTGCATGCCGTTACAATGAAAGCATACGCCATGCGGGCACTGAATCGCGCCAAGCTGCTGTGGGGATATCTCGGCCGCAAGTCGCGGTTGGGCGCGGCGCCGGTGGAATACATCGTTGAAACCACCGCCAAGTGCAATCTCTATTGCCCCATGTGTCCGCGCGAATCGCTGCCGCAGCCCAAGGAAGACATGGCGGACCGCGTCTTCGAGCAGTTGGTACGCGAAACCGCGCCGACCGCCGAGCACATGATGCTGATTGGTTTGGGCGAGCCGTTTCTCGATGCGAAGATCTTCGACCGTATCGAGTATTGCCATCGCCACGGCATTTCGACGCTGCTTTCCACCAACGGTACGCTGCTCACTGAAGAGCTTGCGGCGCGCATTCTGAGCTCGCCGCTCGAACACATCACGCTGAGCTTCGACGGCGCAACCAAGGAGAGCTTCGAGTTCTACCGCAAGGGCGCGCATTTCGAAAAGGTCCGCGACAACTTCGTGCGCCTGGCGCGCATGAAACACGAGCGCGGCGCCAAGGTGCAGATCGTGGTGCAAATGGTGCGGCTGGAGCGCAACGCGGGCGAAGTGGACGACTTCCTGCGCTTCTGGCGAGCCGTGCCCGGCGTGGATCTGGTGCGCGTTAAGGAAGACGAAACCAACCTGCTGCGTCCGCAGGCGGAGCGAGCCACGGCGGCCACCGCGCGTCCGTGCCATTACTTGTGGCGAGGGCCCATGTACGTGAAACACAACGGCGACGTGTACGCTTGCTGTCAGAGCTACATGCTCGGAGGAAAGCCGGTGGGCCGCGTGGGCGAGCAAACGCTCGATGAGATCTGGAACGCGGAAGAAATGCAGCGCATGCGCAAGCTACACGTGGAAGGCCGCGCCGGCGAAATCGACATCTGCCAGCGCTGCTGCATCGCCATCCCGCATCCGTTGTTAGTAGTGGGAAGTTTACTGGTACACGGCCGCTGGGTGCGCAGAGTGCTGCCGCTGGTGGAGAGACTCGCGCGGCGTTGGTTCACGCCGCCGCGCGTCGAAAACCCGCGCAAGGATCTGGTCGACATCCAGCGTTGAACTGCGGACTGTTGCATACTGGCCAGTGATGCCCGGCGTGCTCTACATCGTCTCTACGCCTATTGGAAACCTCGAGGACGTAACCTATCGCGCGGTACGTGTCCTCAAGGAAGTGAACGCGATCGCGTGCGAGGACACTCGCCAGACGCGCAAGCTGCTGGACCACTACGGCATCCGCACCGCGCTGGTTAGCTACCACGAGCACAACGAGCAAACGCGGGCGGCGGAACTGGTCGAGCGGATGCTTGCCGGTGAGACCATTGCGCTTGTGTCCGACGCCGGCACGCCGCTTGTCTCCGATCCCGGCTACCGCATCGTGACGGCCGCCATCGCCGCCGGTGTGCGTGTTGAACCGATCCCCGGCGCGTCGGCTATCCTGAGCGCACTGGCCGCTTCGGGACTTCCCACCGACACGTTTCAATTCGCCGGCTTTCTACCGCCCAAGTCCGCGGCGCGGCGCAAAGTGCTCGAAGAGTTCCGGGCGTGCGCGGCCACGCTGGTCTTCTATGAAGCTCCGCATCGTATTCTCGAAACACTGGAGGATGTCGATGCCATTCTCGGCGCGCGTCCGGTGGTGGTTGCGCGCGAGCTGACCAAACTGCACGAAGAGTTCCTGCGGGGCACGGCGAAAGAAATACATGTCGCGCTCGGGGCACGTCCCACCGTGAAGGGTGAGATCACGCTCATGATTGGCCGCGGCGAAGAAGTATCAGCACCCGCCGGCGATCCGGCCGAACAGGTTGCGCGAATGGTCGAAGCGGGTGTGCCGCGCATGGAAGCCATCAAAACCGTGGCGCGCGAACGCGGCCTGGGCAAGCGCGAAGTCTATCGACTAGTGGAAGGCGAAGGCGGCCGCCGTCATTGATCCCACTTGCGCGCGGCGCGCAGGCGGGCTACTTCCTGCTTGGCCATTTCCGCCAGCGTCAGGTAATCAGTCTTGGCCACGCGATTGAGCGGCAGCTCGCCCGGTTCGAGCAACACGTAATGCAGCGGGTGCATGTACGACGGTAACTCGCGCGCGTGCCGCCGCAGTTCGCGTACTTCGAGCGATGCGCCGGGTTTCTTTTCGATAAACGCGACAATCGCTTCAGAGAACACGGCGTGCTCGGCGCCCACCACGCCGCACGATGCCACTTTGTCTTCGAGCGCGCAGAAGTGGTTTTCCACTTGGCCGGGGAAGACCTGGTAACCGGCGGGCTTGATGATCCACCGCGCGCGCCCCGAGAGGTGAAGTCCGCGTTCACTCACCGAGCCGATGTCGCCCGTATACAGGAACCCGTCGGTGGAGACCGTGCGCGCCGTCGCTGTCGGATCGTTCACGTAGCCGAGGAATGTTTGCGGTCCGCGGAAACAGACGTGGCCCACTTCGCCGGCGGGCAGTTCGCGCCCCGCCGCTCCGGATTCAGTCATCGGTTCGCGAATCGAATACGGATAAATAGGCGTCGCGTAGCCCAGCGTGCCCTCGATTTCCTCCAGGCTGTCGCTCATGCGCGTGTAGGTGCAAAAACCCGCGGCTTCCGTGAGACCCAACCCGGTGCCGAACCGCGGCGCCATGCGCGTGAGCTTTTCCAGGAACGCACGCGACACCTGCTGGCCGCCGTAAACGGCGATGTCCACGCTCGACAAATCGTAGTCGCTATACGTGCCAAGCCGCCACTCGAGGTTAAACATGGCGGGAATCTGTCCCAGCTTGTTGACCTTGTAAGTTTGAATGGCCGCGAGCGACTTGGCCGCATCGAAGACGTGCAGAATGATGGCGGTGCCGCCCTGGAACAGCGTCGTCATCAGGATTTCCGACTGCCCGCCGACGTGCGATGGCGGCAGGTTGTTCAACATACGCGTCGTCTCGGTGAACTCGCCGGCCGCGCCCAGGCTCATATTCTGGCTGGTGATGTTGCGGTGGCTGAGCAGCGCGGCTTTCGGCAGTCCGGTGGAGCCGGTGGTGAAGATCACCTGCGCGGCGTCGTGCTCGCCGACGCCCGCGGCGGCATCGCGATAGGCTGCCTGCAACTCGGTGCTGGGCCGCATTTCGCGCAACTCGGCAGCCAGAACGTAGGCATTGACGGCGCCTTCGATGGTTTCTTCCGGCGGCGAAAACTGCACGTAATGCTGAATGAACGGGCATTGCGCTTGGGCGGCGCGCGCCAGTTCGCGGAAATCGGCGGCGGCAGTTCGCCCCAGAAACGCGAACGCGCGCGGGCGCAGCAGGTGGAGAGAACGAAGCACCTCGGCCGGTTGCAGCCGCAGGTCGAGCGGAGCGTGTATGACGCCGATACGGAAGCAGGCGTATTCGAGCAGGATGTGCTCGGTGAGCATGGGCAAGCTGGTGGCGAAGTAGTCGCCCTTCTGGAAGCCCATCTCCACCAGCTTCATGGCCAGCGCCGTGGTTCTGGTCTCGAATTCCCCCCAACTCAGTTCACTGCGTGTGTCGGCGTTGATGATGGCAACCGCGTCGGGCTTGCGCGCGGCCCAGTAAGAAACCGTATCGTGCACGCGATGGCGGCCTGCGAACGCACGTTCGTAGTCGTCTAACGTGCACTGGGGCACGCCCCGGTGTTTGGGAAAATCCATCTGGAGTGTGACCCTCCGAATGACTTATTACATCATCGGAGGTCGCGGCGCCACAACCGGGCTATTCGTGGGGTACGTATGGCACGTCCACGCTGAAGGCCTTCTTGCGGCCGGTACTCACCACGTGGCCGCGGAATTTCAGACGATTGTTGATCTTCAAGTCCAGCGGACGGTCCACCGGAAAATCGAACGTCAGGATGTCGCCGCACTCCAGCTGCAGCATGTCTTCCACGCTAAGTGTGGGACCTTCCAGGCGCGCGTCCAAATGCATGGTGGCCGGGCGCACCAGGCGGAAGATTCGTTCCTGTTCGTTTTCAGTGGATTCGGTCTTGCGCATCGACCATTGCTGGTCGAATTTCTGCCGCAGCATCTTGATGATGATGGACGGCATGCCGATGTTCATCAGCCCGGAGCTCTCTCCGATGCGCACTTCCACGCTGATCGCCACGATAGCTTCGTTCGGCGCCAGCACCTGCAACATCTGCGGTTCCGTCTCGTGCGCTTCGATGCTGAAGTCGATGTTGGTGACCCCGTGCCACGCCATTTTTAAGTCGTGCAGGATCAAACGGAACAATCCATCCAGAATGTTCTGCTCGATTTCGGTGATTTCGCGGTTGAGCCTTGCGCCGACCTTGCCCGTTCCACCCAGCAGCATCTCCAGGATCGGAAACACCAGCGAGGGATTCAGCTCCAGCACCGCGTTTCCGTCGTACGGTTTCATGCCCAGCGAAACCAGGCACGTTGGCGTCGGCAGGCACTGCGAAAACTCTTGATAGGAAAGCTGTTCCACCGACACCAGGTTGACCATGGCATACGCGCGCAAGTAGGCTGACAGACTGGATGCCAGGCTGCGCGCGAAGTTTTCGTGCAGCAGGTGGATGGCCCGCAATTGGTCTTTGGCGATACGATCCGGGCGGCGGAAGTCGTACGGCCGTGCCTTTTTGGCGGGATCATCCTCCGGAGCGGTCTCCTTCAGGTTGCGAAATACACTGTCGATCTCGTCCTGGGAAAGGACTCGGCCTAGACTCAAAACAAAGGGTCTCCTTCTACCCCACATGTAGATCGGGCGTTACCGACCCGGGCAGGATTGGGAATTTCCCGTACTCCTCGCTTTATCATGGGATAGTGGGGCGTCGCTTCTTCATTCAGAATTTCGGTTGCCGGGCCACTCAGGCCGATGGCGCGGCCATCGAGCGCGCCTTGGGCCAGGAAGGCCTCGAACCCGCCCCGGATGTCGAATCGGCGGAAATAGTCATTTTGAACAGTTGCACGGTCACGGCGGCGGCCGACGAGGATCTGCGGCAGGCCTTGCGACGCGTACATCGCCGCAATCCCGAGGCGTCCATCCTGGTCACCGGATGCTACGCCCAACGCCGTCCCGAAGAATTGGCCGGCTTTCCGGGCGTCAAGTGGGTGGTGGGCAACACGCACAAGCACCGCATCGCCGAGATGGTACTCGAAGCGGACGAAATACCGTATCACGGTCTCATCCACGTGGGCGACATCGCGAGTGAGCAGGCGTTTCTGGCCGCGCCCGTGGATGACGCGAGCGGCGACCGCACGCGCCCCAATCTCAAGATCCAGGACGGTTGTGGCAACCGTTGCACCTTCTGCATCATCCCGTCGGTGCGAGGCCCCAATCGCAGCGCGCCAGCCGAATGGGTGATCGAACAGGTGCGCCACCTGGCCGAGAGCTACGCCGAAGTGGTGCTGAGCGGCATCAACTTGGGACGTTGGGGCAGGGAACACGGCGGGCGTTTGCGCCTGGCTGGATTGCTGCGGCGTCTGCTCGATGAGACCGATGTGCGACGGTTGCGGCTCAGTTCCGTGGAGCCGATGGA
>CAZDIZ010000086.1:22251-25991 GCA_964505625.1 uncultured Solibacteraceae bacterium
CGCCCTGGCACGCCAGCGGCCGAAATGCCGGATCAGGTTCCGATCGCCGAACGCAAGCGGCGCAACCAGGTGCTGCGCGAACTAGCGGCGGCCAAGAACCTGGCCTTCCGCCAATCCATGGTCGGCGAAACGCTTTCCGCCGTGACACTGCACGAACCCGGCACGGCCCTCACCGGCAACTATCTGAAGGTAGCGCTGGCCGCTCCGCGCACGGCCAACGAAATTGTGAATCTCGTCATCGGCGGGATCACGGAGGACGGCCTGGCCGAAGCCGGCCCGGCAACTACATGAACAGTGAGGAACAGTTGTTGGGATTCTACTCCGGGCGCTGCGGTGACGCTCGCGGACGTTTTCTGAAAGACATCCTGGCATGGTCTGATGACACGCTCGAAGACGTTCACGACTACATTCAGTGGCTGTTTCCCCTCACCGAACCGAGCGCCTTCAATCCGCATGCGCCACTACTTGGTGACGCGGCGCTGGTTGAGTTCCGCGAGTCTCGCGAACTTCAGCGCAACATGATCGCGGCATTTGCGCGCATGTTGCGGTTCTACGGTTTCGAAGTGGCTTCCGAGGAACCTTGCATCATTCAAACGGCGCCGGAGTTCGCCAAGCGTGCTCGCGTCTGGCTGACGGCGGGCAACCACAATCACCTTCGTATCACCCGCATCCTGAAAAGTCTGCGCTTGGTGGGACTAAGCGCCTACGCGCGGGCATTTCTGGAAGCGCTCACGTCTGTGTACAACCGCACGCCGCGTCCGCCGGTCACTGCCGAAACGTTCCGCTATTGGCTGGAGGCCGTGCAAGGCCGCTGATTGGGGCGCGTCTTACGACGCTAACGGTGCCGGTTCCTGCTGGTCCTTGGCGGCCAATCGTGCCAACAGCGCCGCCATGGCTTCGAAGTCGATTGGTTTGACCAGATAATCGTCCATGCCCGCGCCCAGGCAAGCGTCGCGATCCTCCGGCAGCACGTGCGCCGTCAGAGCCACAATGTGCGGCTGCGATTGTTCGCGCGCGCGAATCAGCCGGGTTGCCTGCAAACCGTCGACGTTGGGCATCTGCACGTCCATCAGGATGAGATCGTATGCGGAGGCATTGGTGGCTTCGACGGCTTGTGCGCCGTCGGAAACAACATCGGGATGCACGCCGAACCGTTCCAGCACTCGCACGGCGATCTTGCTGTTTACGGCATTGTCCTCCGCAATTAGGACCTTCAACTGCGCCGCGGATGGCGGAACCGTGACCGCCGCCGGTTTCGGCAGCTCCGGCGGGCGCTCGGCGGCGGGCAGCGGCAACGCGAACGAGAACGTCGAACCACGTCCCGGCGCGCTGCTCAGTTCAATTGCGCCGCCCATTTGCTCCACCAGGTGCCGGCTGATGGCCAACCCCAGGCCCGAACCGCCGTGACGCCGGCTGGCGGATGGGTCGGCCTGCGTGAACGGCCGGAAAATGGTCTCGTGCAGATGCTCCGGAATCCCCTCGCCGGTGTCGGCAACTGAGAAGCGCAACCCCGGTTGACCACTTACGGCGGCGGTTTCGACGCGTAGCAGGATTTCGCCGGCGTCGGTGAACTTGATGGCATTGCTGAGGAGGTTGAGCAAGACCTGGCGGATGCGTGCCGCGTCCCCGGTGACGTAGGCCGGGATGGGTGGACATGTTTCCAGGCGCAGTTGTAGGCCTTTGGCCGCCGCCTTGTGTGCCAGCATGCCGACCAATGCATCACTGCTGGCTACCGGATCGAAGGCCTTCACGTGCAGCGCCGTGACTCCGGCCTCGATCTGGCTCAGTTCCAAAACGTCGTTGATTACCGCAAGCGTGGCTTCTCCGGCCTGCCGCATTAGTTCGACGTTGCCGCGCGTCTGCGGCGGTAGTTCTTCGCGATCCAGAAGCTGAATCAACCCCAGTGCCGCGCTCAACGGCGTGCGGATTTCGTGGCTCATGTTGGCCAGAAACGCGGACTTCGCGCGCGAAGCCGCCTGCGCCAGTTGCGTAGCGTGCGCCAGTTCCTGCTGCGCCATGCGCTGCTCGGTGTTGTCGCGAAAGACGCTCAGTAAGCCGATGCCGTCGCGAGTCTCCACCAGCGTATGGGAACCGTCCAAATGAACCCGCTTGCCGTTCCACAACGTGGCATCAAATGAAAAGCGGGTCGGGACCTCTCCCGCCGACAGGGCCGCGTCCAGCCGCTCGTACAACTGTCGCCCAACCTGCTCCTGATAAAGCGCAACGGAGGAGCGCCCCAGCAATTCTTCCCGGGTCAGACCGAACAACTGGCAGCAGGCCGCGTTCACGCGGCGGATGCGCCCTTCGCGATCGCACAGACGCATGGCTTCGATGGTCGAGTCCCAAATGCTGGTATTTTCCCGAATCGACTTCTGGGCTTCTTCGATTACCGAAAGAAGAATTCCCGCGGAAATGCCCAGCGGGATCACGCCGGCAAAGCAGCCGATCAAAGGGTTGCCCAGATGCCAGGCAAATCCTGGACAAAGCTCACCTATGCCCAACAACAGGTAGTGAACCGCGTAGAGCAGGGAGGACGCCCAGGTGATCCACACGCCGCGGCCCGACCGCTCAGCCGCGCCACGGACCAATTCACGCGCGAACCAGGTGGTGGCCACCGCCGCCAGCATGTGACGGATGGCGCTGGCGCCGGTGCGCGCCGCCGACGTATCCCCCGTGATGGCGATCAACACCAGGGGCATAAGGAAGCCAAGGCCCAGGGCGGCCGCCAGCCACGGACCCGGCGCCGGCGGCGTCGGACGTCGTAAGCTGAGTGCTGCCAACCACATCCAACACGGTTGCAGATACGTCACCAGCAGGACCGTATAGGCGGCCCACTGCATTGCGTAGGTGGCCGTATGGTGTGGCTGCACCAATAACAGAGCCGCACCCGCAATCACCTGGTGCAAGGCCGTCGTGGCCGCCGACCAGGCCCAGAAACGCAGGAACGCCTTCCGCTCCAGCTTCCCGTAGACCTGAAACAACAGGAACGCCAGGACGGTGTTCACCGCCGCTTGGAACAAGATGAACGCTGCTAGCTGGTTTAGCTCCATGGCCCCGGAACGGGCGAAACCTCCGGACGCACGTCTCTCCGTATTGCTTATCGGTAATTCCGGGGTATTTAGTGCGAAAATCGTGGCAAATACTTACTGATGCATGCGCCAGCCGCCGCCCACGTAAATGAGTTGGCCGGTGAGCCAACGCGCCTGCTCGGACGCCACCAGCACGATGGCGTCGGCGACGTCCTCGCTTGTCCCGCAACGCCCCATGGGGATGCCCGCGCCGAGCGCGGTCTCCTGCTCCGGCGTCATCCAACCGGTCTGTATGGGCCCGAGCGAGAGCACATTTACGGTGATGCCGTACCTGCCCACTTCCACCGCCGCCGAACGGCTGTAGGATTCGATGGCGTGTTTGCTCGCGGCATAGCTTAGGGCCGACGGATGTGAATGCGCCGCGTCGGTACTGATGTTGATGATGCGGCCCCAACGTGCCTGCCGCCGAATGTGCCGCGCGATGTACTCTTTCATGAGCAGCGCATAACCGCGGGCATTCACGGCGAAATGCGCATCGATCCCATCGGCCGAAAGCAACGACACGCCGAATCCATCGACCGAAACGGCGGCCGGATCGATGGTATCCAGCACGCAGTGCGTGTGGTTGTTCACCAGGATCTCGACCGGGCCCAGCGCCGCTTCACACTGATCGAACAATTGCGGAATGGTGGCGGCGTCGCCCAAATCCGC
>CAZDIZ010000087.1:0-19155 GCA_964505625.1 uncultured Solibacteraceae bacterium
GGCACTTGCGCGGGGCGGGTGGTGACGTGATATACACGGAAGCGAATCGAACGTGTGCGTAACGCTGCCATGAAGCGGCCCATCCAATGCATCGCCTGCGCGCTGTGCTTGCTGTGCGCGTGGCCCTCGGCGTGTCAGACGCCCGCGTCCAACAGTTCGTCCGTGCGTGGCGTCAACTTTACCGGTCTGCTGGATCTGTATTACGGCTACAACTTCCGGCACCCGGCATCGCGCACCAACACGCTACGTTACTTCGACGTCAAGGCCAATCAGTTCTCGCTGGGCATGCTGAAACTCGGAGCCGAGCGTGAGCCCGATCCCGTCGGATTCAAACTCGACACCGTCTTCGGCCGGGCAGCGGACCTGCTGAACGCGGCCGAGCCGGGCAGCACCGAAGCCTACAAGTATTTCCTCGAAGCTTACGTCAGCGTGAAGCCGAAGTGCTGGAAGGGCGTGCAACTCGACTTCGGCAAGTTCGTCACCTCGGCGGGCGCGGAGTCCGCCGAAGTGACCCAGAACCCGAATTACTCGCACGGTTTGTTGTATGCGACAAGTCCGTCCTACCATTTCGGCGCTCGACTGTCCGTGCCGGTGGGACGGGGCGTGACGCTGGGCTACCAGTTCGTCAATGGGTGGGACAACGTCGAAGACAACAACTCCGGTAAGACGCACGGTGTGACGTTCGAACTGGCCACGTCAAAACTGAAGTGGGCGAACGCATACTACGCCGGGCCGGAGAAGGACAACTCGAACCAGGGCTGGCGCCACTTCTACGACACGGTAGTCACCGTGAACGAGGACGGAAACGTGAGCGGCCTGTTCAGTTTCGATTACGGACGCGAAATCAACCCGGGAGAAAGCGCATCGCAGTTCTACGGTTGGATGGCGGCGATGCGTGTGCCGCTGGTGTGCAAGGTGTTCCTGAGCCCGCGTTACGAGTGGTACCGGGACCAGGCTGGCCTGATCACCGGGCAGGCGCAAACGCTGCAGGAAGTCACGCTGACGCTCGAATACCGTCTGCACAAGAACCTGCTGAGCCGCCTGGAATACCGGCGCGATTGGTCGGATCAGCCGTTCTTCGATCGTGGCAATGACACGGCAAACGCCCGGAATCAGGACACCGTTCTGCTGGGGCTGGTTCTGCATCTGGGCGACAAATAGTCTCTCCACGCAAACCAGAGCCTTCACCAATGTTTGTTGAGGATTTCATCGGCCTGTAATCGCACGGCGGCTACAGTCGGGGTATGCGATGTGATCTTCACGTCCACACGGTGCACTTCGTTACGTGTACTCTGCCGCTGCTGAGCCGTGTCGCTCGCGAAAGTTACAGCCAGCCGGTGGAGGTTCACCGGCTCCTGAAACGCCGGGGCATGGACCTGACTTGGAAGCCGATGCGGGAGGCAACCAGCATCGGATGGTTCGTGTTCGGTGAGCATCCGTTGTGGCTACCGATCGCGCCCGCCGGCGCATGGGAGATGGCGCAATGAGCGGAGAACGCGCCATCGCGGTGCTTTCCGCGCCGGACCTGTTCGTGATGCGCCGGGTCAACCGCTGGCCCGCGCCGCGCTGGGTACGTTACTGGATGCTGCTGGCGACGCGCGGTGGCGATGGTTGGTTCTGGGCCGCGTGCGGTGTGGCGATTCTGGCGTCGAGCGATCCTTCGCGCTATGCGGCCTTTCGCGCGGCCGCGCTATCCATCGCCGTGGGCATTGTCGTCTTCAAGGCGCTCAAACGTGCCGTGCGGCGCGCGCGCCCGTGCCACATCGAACCGCACTGCTGGTCGCTACTGTTGCCGCCCGATCAGTTCTCGTTTCCATCCGGACACACCATGACGGCATTCGCCGCGGCCGTGTCGTTGGGAGAGTTCTATCCGTCGCTGCTGGGATTTCTGCTGGTGTGCGCGGCGTGTATCGCAGTGTCGCGCATCTTACTGGGCATGCACTTCTTGAGCGATGTGGTCGCCGGCGGATTGCTCGGCGCGCTGCTCGGCTACGGTTCGGTGTTGCTGCTCGGATGATAGCGCCGTTTACGCTTCCACCCAGTTGCGACGCTCGATGATGGTGGGCGGTTCGTAAGTCTGCCCGTTGGCCAACCGCCTTTCCTCACGCTTGGAGGTCCATAGCAGGACGGGCCCCAGGAACGAAGAGACCATCTTGGTGAACAGACCGAACTCGTGTTCGATGTCGCGCCGCAGGGTACGCATCTGTTCGCTGACGCTCTCGTTGGTTTCCTTGAAGCGCTTTTCCATGGCCCACAGCGTCGCCGCGTAGGCGCTCTTCAGGTTCTCGGCTTCACGCTCGAAGCGTTCGCGCACGCGCAGGTCGGGATAGTTCTTGTAGCGCTTCCAGCCGTCCAGCGTCGTCTTGCAAATGCGGTAGAGGCTGGGACCATTGCGCTCGAAATCGCGCCAGAACGCCCAATCCAGAAACTTCTTCGAGTCGTCGTGCGAAATCGCGGCGTGCTCGAAGTTGAACTTGAACTGTCCGTGAATGTCGGCCAGGTCGGTGTCCTTCAGCAGACGGCCTTCCTGCTCCACCTGCTGGTAGAGCGGTGTGCCGGGCACCGGCGTATAGAGCATGAACTGGTGGAAGTCAGTTTCGTGCGAAACGGCGAACTCGATTTCCTCGCGAATGTTGGCTGGCGTGTGGTGCTCCAGACCAACAATCGTCGAACCCAGCAACTTGATGCCGTGGCTGCGCAGCGTGTGCGCCAGTTTTATCGTGTCGGTACCCTTCAGCTTCGAATACGACGAGCGCGGCGACTCCAATCCCATCCACACCCAACTCACGCCGATCTGCACCAGTTCCTCAATGGTGTACTTACGGATGGCGTTGGCCGAACTGAACACGTAGAACGTCCAGCTCTTGTTCTCCTTCTTCATGTACTCGAGCAGTTCCATGGCGCGCTCGCGCTGCAACAGGAAATTCTCGTCCATGACGAAGAACGATTGGGCATGCAGAGCCGACTCCATCTCGCTCATGATTTCGAACAACTGCTTGCCGCTTTCGTAGAAGTTCAGGCACTTGCCCTTGCCGCCGAAAAACGCACTGGTGGTGCAGAAGTTGCACCCCATTGGACAACCCACCGACGGAATGATGGTGGCGGCGGTGTCGCTGAGCATGTTCGGGATCTTCACGCCCATCACGCGCAGGTCGAAGCCCGAAACGATCTTGGGGTGGTTGATGGGCGCGTTCTCGTCTTCGCCCAAGAAGCGGCGCATCCAGGAAATGCCGTCGCCTTTGACGATGTAGTCGGCGTCGATCAAGTATTCCAGTCCCGGAATAGCCGCGACGTGCCCGCCGATGACAATGATGGCGTTGGGCGCCAGACGCCGCGCGATGCGGCACATCTCGCGCACTTTGCCGACGTTGACGATGATCGACGAAATGCCGACGATGTCGTAATGATGCGTGGTCAATTCCTTTTCAAATTTCTCACGCGTCGGAAAATCCAGAACGGTGCAAGGCGCCGAGATGTTCTCCTGGATCATCATGATGCCCCAGGAACGGTGGAACATCCTCAGTGAGAAGGAACCCTGCGCGCGCGTAACCTGATTGTGATACAACTCCATGGGGTTGATCGCACGGCTGCCGAACTCGTCGTCCTGCGCGTAGGGGCCAAATACGGAAGAAAGTAATACACGGGCTTTAGTGCCCTTGGGATGCTGGATCATGATGAAAGACCAGGGGGCACTCCCCGTGAAGTGCCCATAAGTCCCATAGTAGCAGGCTGACGCCAGTCCGGCGAAACAAAATGCTCAGCGAGCCGCTTCCCGCAGGCGGCGGTCTATGGCTTCGGCGGCTTTTCGGCCTTCGCTGATCGCCCACACTACTAGCGATTGGCCACGGCGCATGTCGCCGGCTGCAAACACGCCCGCCACTGAGGTCATGTAGTTTTCATCCGTCGCCACGTTTCCGCGCGCGTCCAGCGTTACGCCGAGTTGCTCGATCATGCCGTTCTTCACCGGACCGGTGAAGCCCATGGCGAGCAGTACCAGATCGACATCCAGCGTGAATTCGGTCCCGGCGATGGGTTCGAACTTGGGCGGCGGGCCGACCTTCACCGCGTGCAGTTTTTCGACGCGGCCGCCGCTTCCGGTGAGCGACGTCGTGGCCACGCCCCAATGACGCGTGCCGCCCTCTTCGTGCGCGCTTTCCACGCGCAGTTGCAGTGGCCAGAGAGGCCACGGCGTCTGCGGGGCGCGGGTGTCGGGAGGCGTCGGCATGATTTCGAGTTGGTCGACCGACAGCGCCTTCTGTCGATGCGATGTGCCCAAACAATCTGCGCCTGTGTCGCCGCCGCCGATGATGGCCACGCGCTTGCCGTCGGCCACAATTTCTTCGACACCATCCAGCGCCAGACCCGCCACGCGGCGATTCTGCTGCGGCAGAAATTCCATGGCGAAGTGCACGCCTTTCAACTCGCGGCCCGGCACGCGCAAGTCGCGCGGATGCTCGGCTCCGCCCGTCAGCAGAATGACATTGAACTCCTTGCGCAGATCCTCGATGGGGACGTTCACGCCGACGTGCGCGCCGGTGCGGAACTCGATGCCTTCGGCTTCCATCAGCGCCACGCGCCGTTCGATGATACGCTTCTCGAGTTTGAAGTCCGGAATACCGTAGCGCAGTAATCCGCCCACGCGATCGGCCTTCTCAAACACCACCACGGTGTGCCCGCTGCGGTTGAGTTGCGCCGCGGCGGCCAGCCCGGCCGGCCCCGAGCCAATCACCGCCACGCGCTTACCTGTGCGTGTTGCGGGTGGCTCGGCCTTGATCCAGCCTTCACTGAAGGCGTGTTCGATAGTGGCTTTTTCAATTTCCTTGATGGCCACCGGCGGTTCGTTGATGCCGAGCACGCACGCCGCTTCGCACGGCGCCGGGCACACGCGTCCGGTGAACTCCGGGAAGTTGTTGGTGGCGTGCAGGCGGCGGATGGCCTCCTGCCAGCGGTCGCGGTAGACCAGGTCGTTCCAATCCGGAATGATGTTGTTGAGCGGGCAGCCGTTGTGGCAGAACGGCACGCCGCAGTCCATGCAGCGGGCGCCCTGCGTGCGGAGCTTCTCTTCCGGCATGGGCCGGTAGATTTCGAAGTAATCGTTGATGCGCTCTTCGACCGGCCGCCGTTGAGCAGTCTCCCGTGCGAATTCCTTGAAGCCCGTTGCCTTACCCATGGAGCACCTGCCCGATTTCCGCGGCCGAGGCCAGCGTCACCGGCGTTCCCGTGTAGCGTGGAACGCCCAGCACCCGTTTGTATTCGTGTGGATAGACCTTGATGAACTTCGGCAGCAGCGCGTACCAGTTCTCCAGAATCCAACGTGCGCGCCTACTGGCGGTGAGTTCCAGATGCCTGGCCACCCACTTACGCAGCAGGTCCACATCGTTCGGATCCACCACCGGTTCCAGATCCACCGACGCCTTGTTGCAGAGCGTCGCGGCGAACTCACCAGTGTCGTCGAGAACGTACGCTACGCCGCCGGTCATCCCGGCGGCAAAATTCTTCCCGGTGTGGCCCAAGACGATCACCAGGCCGCGCGTCATGTACTCGCAGCCGTGATCGCCCACACCTTCCACCACCGCCGTGGCTCCGGAGTTGCGCACCGCGAAGCGCTCGCCGGCCACGCCATTGAAGAACGCTTCACCGCTGGTAGCGCCATAGAGAACGGTGTTCCCGATGAGGATGCTGTCCTCGGGCGCGTAGGGAGAACCCTTGAACGGAAAGACCACCAATCGTCCGCCGGAAAGCCCCTTGCCAACGTAATCGTTGGCGTCGCCTTCGAGCGTAAGTGTCACGCCCTTGGTCAGGAACGCGCCGAAGCTCTGTCCGGCCGAACCCTGGAAATGCAGGCGGACGGTATCGTCAGCGAGCCCTTCGGAGCCGTAACGCCGCGAGATCTCGCCGCTCAGCATGGCGCCCACCGTGCGGTGCACGTTGCGGATGCGGAACCGTCCTTCGACCGGCGCGCGGTTTTCAAGCGCCGCCTTCGAGTGGTCGATCAGCGTATAGTCGAGCGCATCGGTCAACCCGTGATCCTGCGCCATGGTGGCGCGCCGTCCAACGCGTGTGGGTACCGCCGGGTTGTGCAGAATCGAAGCGAAATCCAGCGCCCGTGCCTTCCAGTGATCGGTCTCGCGTTTGCGCAGCATGTCCACGCGGCCAACCATTTCGTTCACGGTGCGGAAGCCCATCTTCGCCATCAACTGGCGGAGTTCCTCGGCCACGTAGAAGAAGTAATTGATGACGTGCTCAGGCGAACCCTGGAACTTCTTGCGCAAATCCGGGTCCTGCGTCGCGATGCCCACCGGACACGTGTTCAGATGGCACTTGCGCATCATGATGCAGCCCATCGAAATCAGCGGCGCGGTTGAGAAGCCGAACTCCTCGGCGCCGAGTAGCGCGGCGATGGCCACGTCGCGGCCGGTTTGCAGCTTGCCGTCCACCTGCACGCGGATGCGGCTGCGCAGATCGTTCATCACCAGCACCTGCTGGGTTTCCGACAAGCCCAGTTCCCACGGAATGCCGGCGTGTTTGATTGACGTCAGCGGACTGGCGCCCGTGCCGCCATCGTAACCGCTGATCAGCACCAGGTCGGCGTGCGCTTTGGCGACGCCCGCCGCCACCGTGCCCACGCCCACTTCCGCCACCAGTTTCACGGAAATGGCGGCGCGCGGATTCACGTTCTTCAAATCGAAGATGAGCTGCGCCAGATCTTCGATCGAGTAGATGTCGTGATGCGGAGGAGGCGAAATCAACTGTACGCCGGCGATGGAATGGCGCACCTTGGCGATGACTTCATCCACCTTATGGCCGGGCAATTGGCCGCCTTCACCGGGCTTGGCGCCCTGTGCGATCTTGATCTGCAATTCGTCGGCGTTCACCAGGTAATTGGTGGTGACGCCGAAGCGCGCCGAAGCCACCTGCTTGATGGCGCTGCGGCGCAGATCGCCGTTCGGATCGGGATGGAAGCGCGCTTCGTCCTCGCCGCCTTCACCGGTGTTTGAACGGCCGCCCATCCGGTTCATGGCGATGGCCAGCGTCTCATGCGCTTCCTTGCTGATGGAGCCGAACGACATGGCGCCGGTGGTGAAGCGCTTGACGATGTCCTTGGCCGGCTCGACTTCCTCGATGGGAACCGGCCGGCTGCTTTCCTTGAACTCGAGCAGCCCGCGTAGCGTGCACAGTTGCCGGTTCTGTTCGTCGATCAGGTGCGTGAATTCGCGGAACGTTTCGAAATTCGACTGACGGACGGCGTGCTGCAACTTGCTGATGGTCTGCGGATTCAGCAGATGGTATTCGCCGTCGGCACGGTAACGATAGTCGCCGCCGGAGTTCAGTTCCAACTCCGAACTGGTCACCGGCCGCATGGCGAATTCGTGGCGCCGGCGCGATTCCTCGGCGATCACGTCCAGGCCGATGCCTTCGATGCGCGAACTGGTTCCGGTGAAGTACTTCGCCACCGTGGCGCGGTTCAGACCGATGGCCTCGAAGACCTGCGCGCCGCGATAGCTTTGCAGCGTCGAGATGCCCATCTTCGAGAAGACCTTCAACAAGCCTTTATTGACGGCCTTCTTGTAATTCTTGAGCGCGGTCTCGAACGTGACGCCGTCATTTAGCAGGCCGCGGCCCGCCATGTCTTCCAGCGTTTCGATGGCAACATAAGGGTTGACGGCGCTGGCGCCGTAGCCGATCAGCAACGCGAAGTGCATCACCTCGCGCGGCTCGCCACTTTCGAGGATGAGCGCCACCTGCGTGCGCGTTTCCTCGCGGACCAGGTGATTGTGCACCGCCGTCATGGCGAGCAGGCTAGGAATCGGCGCGTAATCCTGATCCACGCCGCGGTCGGAGAGAATCAGCACCGTGTAGCCGCTCTTGATGGCCAGCGACGCGCGCCGGCACAGGCCGTCGAGCGCGCGTTCGAGTTCCTTGGCGCCGCCATCGACGCGGAACAGCATAGGCAGCGTGGTGGCCAGAAAATCTCCCGAACTCACGCGCCGCAGTTTTTCCAGATCCCGATTGGTCAGAATCGGATGCGGCATTTTCAGCGTGTGGCAGTGCTGCGGCGTTTCGTCCAGAATGTTGCGCTCGGTGCCCAGGTAGCTCACCAGCGACATGACCAGCTCTTCGCGGATCGGGTCGATAGCTGGATTAGTCACCTGCGCGAACAGTTGCTTGAAGTAGTTGAACAGAAGCTGCGGCTTGTCCGACAGGCAGGCGAGCGGCGTGTCGGTGCCCATGCTGCCCACCGGCTCCAGTCCGTTCACCGCCATGGGCGTGATCAACGTCTTCAGGTCTTCGTCGGTGTAGCCGAACACGCGCTGGCGTTCGAGCAGCGTCGAAAAGTCCGCCGCGAACACGCGCGGTGGATCGGGGAGCCCGTCGAGCTGTATCTGGTGTTCCTTAATCCACTCGCCGTAAGGCTGGCGGCTGTAGAGGCGGCGCTTCACTTCTTCGTCCGGAACGATGCCGCCTTCTTCGGTGTCCACCAGCAGCATGCGTCCCGGCTGCAAGCGGCCGCGATAGCGTACTTCCTCGGGCTTCACGGGCAGCACGCCGGTCTCCGACGACATGATCACCAGGTCGTCCTGCGTGACCAGGTAGCGTGCCGGGCGCAGTCCGTTGCGGTCCAGCGTGGCGCCGATGACGCGGCCGTCGGTGAAGGCCACCGCCGCCGGTCCATCCCACGGTTCCATCAGCGAAGCGTGGTATTCGTAGAACGCGCGCTTGTCCGGATGCATGGTGGGATCGGCGTCCCAGGCTTCCGGAATCAGCATGGCCATCACGTGCGGCAGGCTGCGTCCCGCCATCGTGAGCAACTCGACCGCGTTATCCAAGCCAGCCGAATCGCTGCCGCCCGGCGCAATGATGGGGAACAGCTTCTTGATATCAGCGCCGTACAGAGGCGAGTTCAGAACCGATTGCCGCGCGTTCATCCACGCCACGTTGCCTTTGAGCGTGTTGATTTCACCGTTGTGGCAAACGTAGCGGAACGGATGCGCCAGTTGCCAGTTGGGGAACGTGTTGGTCGAAAAACGCTGGTGGACCAGGCACAGCGCGCTGGTCACGTCCGGGTCCGACAGTTCGCGGTAGAAGTTGGCGATCTGCGGAGCCAGCAGCAGTCCCTTGTAAACCACCGTGCGCGTCGAAAGCGAGGGGATGTAGAAGAACGCCTTGTCCTTGTCTTCGAACGCCGCCACTTCCGCCTCGGCGCGCTTGCGTACCACATAGAGCTTGCGTTCGAGCGCGTCCTGGTCCATGTCCGGACCGGCGCCCAGGAATACCTGTTCGATGTAAGGCTGCGAGGCACGCGCCAGC
Source organism: uncultured Solibacteraceae bacterium (assembly GCA_964505625.1). Classification (GTDB taxonomy): domain Bacteria; phylum Acidobacteriota; class Terriglobia; order Bryobacterales; family Bryobacteraceae; genus JAJFUV01. Next base: position 9,310 of record CAZDIZ010000087.1, read on the forward strand.
CGTCCGATGGCGTCCTTCTGTACCGGCGTGTCGCGCCAGCCGAGCACTGTCAGACCTTCCTCGGCCGCGATGCGTTCGAGCACGCCTTCGCATTGCAGACGCAGCCGCGGTTCCACCGGCAGGAATACCATGCCCATGCCGTATTGGCCCGGTTCGGGTAGAGTGAAGCCGAGCTTGCGGGTTTCGCGATCGTAGAACTTGTGCGGGATCTGAATCAGAATCCCGGCCCCGTCGCCGGTCTCCGGATCGCAGCCGCAAGCGCCGCGGTGCGTCAGGTTGACCAGAATCTGGATGCCTTTGAGGATGATGTCGTGTGACTTGCGTCCTTTGGTGTGAACCACGAAGCCGATTCCGCACGCATCGTGCTCGTTGGCCGGGTCGTACAGACCCTCGGCGGCGGGTAGTCCTATAGGTACACTAAGGTCGTCCATCAATATTCCTTAACGGGTGATAGGGTCAGTATAGCATGGTGCCAGCATTAGTCAATTGGAAATTTCTATCGACCAAAATCATAATTTCTTATGATAAGATGGTCTTGTGAACGTGGGGAACGTACGTCTATTCAAGGACATTGTCCAGTCCAAGAGCATCAGCCGCGGTGCCGCCTTGAATGACATCAGCCAATCCGCGGCCAGTCAGCATTTACAGGAACTTGAACGCCAGCTCGGCACCACGTTGCTGGATCGCACCAGTCGCCCCTTTACGGTTACGCCCGCCGGCAAACTCTACTATGAAATGTGTCGCGAGGTGCTGCGGTCTCAAGAGCAATTTCTGACGGCGCTCGAAAAACTGAAGAGCCGCGTGGAAGGCTCGGTTCGCGTGGCGTCCATCTACTCGATCGGGCTGTCGGACATGTCGCGGCTGGAAGAGGAGTTCCGGCGACGGCACCCCAGCGCGCAGTTACGGGTGGAGTATCTACGGCCGGAGAAGGTCTACGAAGCGGTTATCAGCGATCACGCCGACCTGGGGCTGGTCAGCTATCCCGCGCCCACCAAGGAAGTCTCCTGCATCAAGTGGCGGGAGGAGGAAATGGCTGTCGCCGCCTGGCCCGCGCACCCATTGGCCGGCCGCCCCATCGTGACGCCGCAGGATCTCAGAGGGCAGGATTTCGTGGCCTTCGACGAGGACCTTCCCATTCGCCACGAAATCGATCATTACCTGAAGCAGAACGGCGTGCACGTGCGTGTGGTGTTGCACTTTGACGTCGTGCAGATGATCAAGGAAGCCGTGGCCTGGGGCAGCGGCATCAGCATTCTGCCGGCGCGGGTGATGCGCGCGGAGGTGCAGCAAGGCCGTTTGGCCGTGATTCCGCTGGATTCGCCGAAGTTGTTCCGGCCGGTCGGCATCATTCACCGCCGCCGCCGTCCGTTCAATCTGGCGACGCAGGTGTTTTTGGAACTGCTTGAGGAACAACCCGCTCCGGACGCCCCGGCTGTCAGGTCCTAACAAGGGGTGCTGGCTGTGACGGTGGATGAGCGTGTAACCGCCGTCATGCCGGATCTGCGTCGTCTTGCGGGCGTCGCGGTGGCGGCGGTCCCGGCCGAGTACGCGGCGCTGAATCCGGGCCTGCACGCCGGTGACGTGATCTATTCGCTGAACAAGCAGCGCGTCGAATCGCTTGACCAGTTGCGCGGTCTTTTGAAAGAAAAGAAACCCGGCGACCCCATCACGCTCCACGTCGAACGGATGGGGCAGCTCATCTACGTGACCACGACGTTCGAATAGAGTAAATCGCGCGGTACGGTCAACAGATCGGAGTGGTGCGCACACCCGCCAGGCGCGCGAAAGCCGAGAGCTTGCGCGCGATGTTGCCCCACACGAACAACTGATGGAATCCCTTGGTGTTGAGTGTGTCGATGTCACCGTCAATGCTGACTTCGACCGCTGTCCGGCAACATCCCGCGGGCGGCTGCGGGATGTTCGAAACCACTTTGCAGGCGCTGAACATAAGGGTCTTCCAGTCATCGAAGTCGATAACCGTGGTCTCGTCTCCCACCGGCCAGAGTACCTGCGGCGAGGCGCCGGTCCTGGTATGGTAATCGCGCAGCAGGAACGGCGCGCGCCAGGGATTATCGAAACCCTTCAGCTTGGTCGGAGAAGTGCAGTGCGCGCCGATGAGCGTGTTGTTGACTGTGTTCGGCGACGGATCTTGAATGAAGCCCGGACGTCCGGTAATCAGACCCACGATCAACTGCGCCACGGCGGCCTTCACGTCCGATTCACAGGCCGCCACGCAACCTTCATCGAGCAGCCGGGAATAGGCGACGCACACCGGATTCTTCCAACCCAGGCAGTCAATCGTCACGCCATGACACTGTTCCGCTTCCATCAGGCGGCGTATGGCGACGTAGTTCTTGGCGGCTTCGACCAGGTCGGCCGCCGAGGGCTCGACGACTTTGTTCGCCGCGTCCGCGTACGATTGCGCCATCGCGCGCACATCCGGCGTGGCTTCGGTTCGTTGAAATTCCTCTTGAAAGCGTGTCTTGGTGATGCGGTGGAAGGTTGTTCCCCAATGCGGAACCACGGTCTCTTTGAGCGGCTTGTCGCCGATCCACAGCAGGCGAGTGTTTCTGATCTGCCGCAACGCGCTGAGCATTCGAACACCCTGCTCCAGCCAGTTCACATCCTGCGTTGCGGCGAGATAGGTTTTGGGTGTCTGGCGGCCCGCCTGGAGATGCTCGGTGAACCCGCTCAGGTTGCTGTAGACGATGGTGGGGATATCGCCGCGTTCGTCCACCAAACGCCGGACTTGGTTCCAGCGCCACAACTCCATGGCGACCACGAGCAATCCGTCGGGCGGCGATTGGCGCAAACGCTCGAGACAGGAGCTTACCGCGGCATCGCCGTCCAGAGGCTTGGACTCGATACGCACGTCGGCATCCAGCTTCTTGGCTGCCGCTTCGATCGTCATGGCAAACAGCGCCTGCTGTGCCGCGACATCGCAGTTTCCTCCGGGCCAACTCACAACCGGCGTTTGCTCGGGTCTTATGAAGACGACGTCGATCTTTGGCTTTCCCGCCGGACGGGTGCGGTGCGGTGTCGCGGGCAGCGCATCGCGGAAGGCGCCGGCCGGCGCGGCGGCGAGCGCCGCGGCTTGTGTGAGTAATGCGCGGCGGCTGATGCGGCCACGGCATACGGTATTCGAGCAGGTATGGCACAAACTCATGGACGTTCCCCCTGTAATCGAGCCAGTATCTGTCCCGCGCCATTATATCGCCGCGGCCGCCCGCTACAAGCTACAATGTACAGTTGGTCAATAAACTCGTCATCGCGAATTTGCGGCACCGGCCCATTCGCACACTGCTGAGCGTCCTGGCGGTGGCCGTCGAGGTCACCATGATGCTGACCCTGGTGGGTTTGAGCCGGGGCATGGTCGAGGAATGGCAGAAGCGCACGCGCGGCGTGGGCGCCGACATCTACGTTCGTCCCAAAGGAAGCTCGCTGATCGGATTCAGTTCGGCTCCCATGCCGGAAAAACTGCTGGATTGGGTTCGCACGCAGCCGCACGTGGCCATGGCCATGGGACAAGTGGTGCATGGCATCGGCGGCATCAGCACCATCACCGGCATCGACCTGGAAGACTTCAATCGCATGAGCGGTGGATTTCGCTTCATCAGGGGAGGGCCGTTCCAGGGGCCTAACGACATTCTCGTCGACGAGTATTTCGCGCAGGAGCGCAACCTGCAAGTCGGCAGCTCGATCGAACTGTTGAACCAGACCTGGCGCGTGAGCGGGATCTTCGAAAGCGGCAAACTGGCGCGCGCTGTTCTACCCATCAAGCGTTTGCAGGAAGCCGTGAGCAGCACCAACAAGTTGAGCCAGATCTTCGTGAAAGTGGATCGAAAAGAGAATGTCAACGCGGTGATCGCTTCTCTTAAGAAGGAACTGCCGGAGTATCCCATCATTGACATGGATGCATTTATGTCGCTGACCTCGGTGGACAAGATCCCGGGGTTGAGTGCCTTTATCAAGGTGATTGTGGGGTTGTCGGTGGTGGTGGGATTCCTGGTGGTGTCGCTGTCGATGTACACGGCCGTGCTCGAACGCACGCGTGAAATTGGAATTCTGAAGGCGCTGGGCGGCTCACCGGTGTTGATCGTGAACCTGCTGTTTCGTGAGACGGCCATCCTGGCGATTGCGGGTTCGGCTTTGGGGGTTGTGATGACTTACGGCACGCGCAGCCTCATCATGACGTTGATTCCAGCGAGCCTGACGCAGATCATCGTGTACGACTGGTGGATTTACGCGAGCCTGATTGCCATGGCGGGCGCGCTGCTCGGCGCGCTTTACCCGGGCTGGAAAGCGGCGCGGCAGGATGCCATCGAGGCGTTGGCCTATGAGTAACGGGAACCCCATCATCCGCATCCGCGATCTGCGCAAGATCTATCACGTGGGCGACGTGGACGTGCACGCGTTGCGCGGCGTGGACCTGGACGTGGCGCGCGGCGAGTTTCTTTCCATCATCGGCCCCTCGGGTTCCGGTAAGTCGACGCTGTTCCACATCTTGGGCGGCCTCACGCCGCCGTCGAGCGGCTCCATTTTCATCAACGACCGCGATCTGCTGCGCATGACTGACGGCGAGCGTACCGAACTGCGCAAGACCACGGTCGGTTTCGTGTTCCAGAAATATAACCTGCTGCCCACTTTGAGCGCGGCCGACAATATCGCCATCGCGCGTTACATCGCCGGCACGCGTCCGAACGGTGATGCGCAGTTTAATCAGGCGCTCGAAATGTTGGGCATCGGTAAGCGGCTTTCGCACAAACCCCGCGCACTTTCCGGCGGCGAGCAGCAGCGCGTGGCCATCGCCCGCGCCATTGCCAACAAGCCGTCCATACTGCTGGCGGACGAACCCACCGGGAACCTCGACACCGAGAATTCCAACGCGGTGCTAAACCTGCTGCGGGAGTTGAATGAGCGTATGGGGCAGACTATCCTCATGATCACGCACAATCCGGAAGCCGCCGCCTACGGCCACCGCACCGTCAAGATGCGCGACGGCCGCATTGTCGCTTAGGCTGATTGCATGAAAAGCATCCTCTTGGCACTGATCGCCCTGAGTGCATTCGCGGGCGAACGTCAGATTGCGGTTATCAGTCATCGCGGCGAACACCTGTCGCATCCGGAGAATACGCTTGCCGCCTACCGCGCCGCCATCGATCTGGGTGCAGACTATTTTGAAGTGGATGTGCAGACCACCTCGGATGGCTACCTCGTGTTGATGCACGATCACACGGTGGATCGCACCACAAACGGCAAAGGCGCCGTGGCGCAACTCACCTTCGCCGAAATCCGCAAACTGAAGGTGAGCGGCGAGTCCGTTCCCACATTCGACGAAGCGCTTGCGCTCGCCCGCGGACGCATTCGCGTGTATGTGGATGCCAAGAGCGTCTCCCCGGAGAATCTGGTCGCCGCGCTGGACCGTCACCGGATGAGCGGACACGTCGTAATCTACGGCGGCGTCGAGTATCTCAAGAGCGTCCGGAAACTGCGCCCGAAAGCGAATGTGATGCCGGAGTCGGTGAGCCTCGAAGTGGTTCGCCGCATTGTCGCCGAACTGAAGCCCAAGGTGATCGCCTTCTCACGCAAGGACTGGCGCGACGACATCATCAAGGCCGCTCTCGGTGCGGGCGCCGGAGTTTTCGTCGACCGGTTGGGAGCAGAAGATACGCCGGCCGCCTGGCAGGATGCCATCGACCGTGGCGCTACCGGCATCCAGACCGATCACGTGGCTGATCTGGTTGCCTACCTGCGTGCCCGCGGGCTACACAAATAGCCGTCTACTGCTCTTCCGCGGTTTCCTTGCGTAGCATCAGGTAGTCGATGAGCAAGCCCGCGCCGATCAGCCCGGGAATGAAGCCGAGTGCGGCGGCGATGAGCATGTCGCGGTCCTTCTCCACCCAAAAGCCGACCGTGAAGGTGAGCGCGATTCCCAGTCCGAGCGCCACCAGGACAATGCCGCTCCGCCTTACCCGGGCGGCGCGCAGTTTGGGGCTGACCCGCTCCATCGGAAGTGCGACGCCCTTCTCAATGGCACATATCCGTTCCTGGCTGCTCAAGCGGCGGAACAGCAACGCGGTGATGAGCGCGGCGATGGGAACGATAACGCAAATCCCACTGATGAAAACCAATTCGGGCAAGTTCATGGTCGTGTAGTCTCCAATCGTGTTTCGTTACCGTTAGACCCCGGAGTGCCGCTCCGGTTTCACTTTTCCGGTAGAAAGTGAAACAATTCTTGCGGGAGACGGTCTGACGTACTTGCAGGATTTCGAGGCGATCATCGAGCAGCATCAGCGCATGGTATTCCGGACCCTGTCGCGCCTGACCGGCTCGGGTGACGTCGAGGACCTGGCGCAGGAGGTTTTTCTGCGTTTTTTCCGGAGCTTGCCCGCGTTTCGCCACGAAGCGTCGGTTTCCACGTTTCTCTATCGCATCATTGTGAATGTGGTTCACGACGAGTGGCACCGGAGGGAGAAGGTGCGGCGTACGGTGTCAATCGACGCCGAGCCTGCCTTGCGGGAATCGCTGGCCGTTTGGCGTGCCGATCCCGGTGCCGGAATCGACCAGAGGAGTCTGCTGGGTGAATTGGAGACTTGTCTGGGGGCTCTCGACATTGAGGAGCGCACGGCGTTGACGCTATTCCATCAGGAGGAGTTGAGCTACGACGAGATCGCGTCGGCGCTCGACATGCCGGTCGGAACCGTCAAAACGCGCCTGCACCGGGGCCGCGCCAAACTGCGGCAAATGTTAACAGAAAGGATGACGCCATGCCGGACCAGCCGCTGACCTGCGAACAGGCGCGCTCTCTGATGCGCCACGCTGATGCCGCCGCCGAGGTGGCCGCGCACTTGGCCCAGTGCGACGAGTGTCTGGATGAACTACTGCGCGCGGGCTTGTGCCGCACGCCTGCCGTCGAGATTCCAGAGGGGTTCGCCGCACGCACAGTCGCGCGGGCTCGGCGTGAGGGTGTCGGGCGCGGGTTTTCGGCTTCGTTCTGGGCTACCGCCGGTGCGTGCCTGCTGTGCCCGGCTCTGGCCTGGTGGGCGGTTTCCAGCGGTGCGCTGGGGAATCTGTTGGGGCGCATCCCGGCTAATGCGCCCAGTCCCGCGGCCCTGGCTGCCGTCGCCGCAATCGAGGTTACGCTCATCATTGGCGGACTTTGGCGGTTGAGCCGGGTCTGAACCGCTCCGCGATTTCCTCCCAGGACTTTCTTCTTATTTCCGTTCGTCCACCTAATCCTTTTCGCGGGGATCGCCGATAACACATCAGGGGGTACGGCTCCCTCAAATGTGGGTGGAGCTGGTATTCCCTGGGGGATTAATGGGCGATTCCGACTTGAACGTTTCTTCGCCGGTGGTCCAACTGCGCCCTTCCGGAACCACTTGTGAAATCAAGCTGACGGGCGTTGTGGACGTTCGGGCAGCCGTGGACCTGCAGCGCGAACTGCTGGCTTTTGGCATTCCGGGCGGTGATGTCACCCTGGACTGGTCCGAGGCCGAACGCGTGGACTTGAGCGCCATTCAGTTGTTGTTGGCGTTTCGCACCGCGCCGTTGAGCGCGGGCCGGGCCTTTTGGGTCTCCGGCGACAAGCCAAGCATTCGAGAATACTTGAGAATCGCTGGTTTGTCTGACCACTTCCCAGACAGGGCTCCGGTCCAGTGAGCCTTCGACGAGATTGGATAAGGCGGCCTGCGTCCGCCTGGCCGGGCTTATCCATGACTAACTCAGCCATCCGTAGGAGATCCGCGACAAGATGACGGCTGAACAGCCGCAAGTCATGGAAACACAGGCGCTTCTGGAACAGGTAGCCGTGCTTCCGGTGCTGCGTCGCCAGTTGACCGAGACGGCGGGCGAGGTGGAGAGCTCCGTTGTTGAGATCTGCACCAATTTCCAGAGCATGGCCCGTCAGGCCCGCCAGACCGTAACGCAGGCGGCCGAAACTTTGGAAGGCGGCGAAGACGGTTCTTCGGCCTCCAGCGTAGGAGCACTGATCGACCGTTCTCGCTCGACGCTCGACCACCTGCTGGACCACACCGGCAAGACCAACGCGGTCTCGCTCGATGCTGTTCACCGGATGGAAGAAGTTGACCAGGCCATGGGAACGATCGTCAAGAAGCTCGCCGAAGTGGAGGCGATCGCACGCGCGAACCGGCTTCTGGCCATGAACGCTCGCATTGAAGCTGTCCGTGCCGGAGCTTCCGGCGGCGCTTTCAGCGTCGTGGCCGACGAGATCTCCGCTCAGGCGCGGCGCTCCACGGGGTTGGCCGGCGAAATCGCCGATGTCGTTCGCAGTCTTAGCAGCGCCGTGCAAGGTGTTGCCGCGGACTTGAAACGAATTGTCGTGGAAGTCGAAACCGTGGGCAAGTCCACTCGAGAGGGGATCGAGAATTCATTGATGCAGTTGGAAAGCGTGGACCTCCGAATGCGGTCGAGTTTAGAGCAAGCCAGCCAGAGTAGCTCCGAGCTGGCGGACGCCATCTCGCGCGCGGTCATGGGGCTGCAATTTCAAGACCGCGTTTCGCAGCGCGTGGGCCATGTCGTGGAGGCTCTGGAACGGGTGGAAGCCGCCGCGGTGGCGTTGGGTCCGCTGCCGGACGCTTCCAGCGAAATGCTCGATCACCTGAGCCGTAACTACACCATGCATTCCGAGCGCGCCACGCTGGCTCAAACCACCGGGCTCGATCTGGGTGCTGCGGAAGCATCCGACAACAATGTTGAGCTGTTCTGATAAGGAGCGAACACCGCCGTGCCACGAACCGCGCTAATCGTCGACGATTCCGTCTCCATGCGCCAGATGGTCGGTTTCACTCTCCAGGAAGCGGGGTTCACCGTGCTGGAAGGAGCCAACGGGCAGGAAGGGCTGGACCGGTTGACCGGTGCCAAAGTAGACATCATTATTACAGACCTGAATATGCCTATTATGGACGGCCTCACGTTCATCCGGGGCGTGCGTGCCCGCGCCGAGACGCGCTTCACGCCGGTGCTGATGCTGACCACCGAAAGCCAGGCCAGCAAGAAGCAGGAAGGCAAAGCCGCTGGCGCTACCGGCTGGATCGTAAAGCCGTTTAACCCCACACAGTTGTTGGAGGTCATCGCGAAAGTGCTGCCCTAGGGCGGAGAGAACTTCATGCAGATCGATCTGAGCCGTTTCCGAGACACCTTCTTCCAGGAGGCCGAAGAGCACCTGGCCAACATGGAACAGGGCCTGGTGGGCCTTGAAAGCAGCGCGGACCAACTCGAATCGCTCAACGCGGTTTTCCGCGGTGCGCACTCGATCAAGGGCGCCAGTGGCACGTTTGGCTTCGACGACGTGACGCACTTCACGCACGCCATGGAGAGCCTGCTCGACAAGATGCGCGCCGGCGAACTGGAATCGTCGCGCGAGCGTGTGGATCTGTTGCTGGAGTCGCTGGATGTGCTGCGTGGCTTGTTGGCGGCGGCGCGGGAAAACTCGCCCGCTCCGGCCAACGCGAGCCAACTCACCGACCGGCTGGTGGTGGCGTTGCGGGCCGCGCCGGCAAGCGGACCCCAGGCTACCACTGTTCGTGCCGCCGATCACAAACCGCAGGGGCGCGCGGTGTACAGCATCCACTTCACGCCCTCGGTGGATCTATTCCGGCAAGGCATGGACCCGGTACTGATCCTGCGGGAACTCGACCGCATGGGCGAGGTGCTGGAAATCCGGACGGACTCGGACCGGTTGCCGCCTCTGGCGGAACTGGATCCGGAGGCCTGCTATCTGGGCTGGGTGATCCGGTTGGAGACCGAACACTCCAGTGATGAGATTCGCGACGCATTCGCGTTTGTTGAAGACGGCTCCGAGATCGTGATCGAGGCCGAACAGGC
>CAZDIZ010000087.1:19255-20876 GCA_964505625.1 uncultured Solibacteraceae bacterium
CGCATGCTGCCCATCGGGACCGTGTTCAGCCGGTTCCCGCGTCTGGTGCGCGACCTGGCCGCGGCAACCGGGAAGGAAATCAGCCTCGAGATGAACGGCGAGGAAACCGAGTTGGACAAGAGCGTGGTGGAACGCATGAGCGATCCGCTCACGCACCTGATCCGCAACTCGATCGATCACGGGCTCGAACCGGCAGAGGAACGCATCAAGGCGGGCAAGCCGGCGCAAGGTTCGGTGCATCTGAACGCCTACCACCAGGGTGGAAACGTAATGGTCGAAGTGGTCGACGACGGGCGCGGGTTGAACGCAGACCGCATCCGCAAGAAGGCCGTCGAGCGCGGGCTGATGAATGAATCCGATAACCTGCCGGTCGAACAGATCTACGCGATGATCTTCGAGCCGGGATTCTCGACCGCAGAGCAGGTGAGCGATCTATCGGGCCGCGGCGTGGGCATGGATGTGGTCAAGCGCAACGTCGAGGCGCTCAACGGAACGGTCACGCTGGCGAGCGAGCCGGGGCGTGGAACCACGGTTCGTATCAAACTGCCGCTGACCTTGGCCATTCTGGACGGCCTGCTGGTGAAAGTGGGAGCGGAGACCTATGTGCTTCCGCTGGTATCGATCCTGGAGTCTTTACGGCCGCGCCGGGAGCAACTGAGCGAACCGGCGGGCCGGGGTGAACTTGTGGTGGTGCGCCGCGAACCGATTACGCTCGTGCGGTTGCACCGTCTACTGGGCGTGCCGGAAGCGGTGACGGACCCGACACAGGGGCTGGTGGTGATCGTGGAAAACCAGGGACGCCGCTTGGCACTGCTGGTGGACGAGCTACTGGGTCAGCAACAGGTGGTGATCAAGAGCCTGGAAACGCACTTCCGGAAGGTGGACGCCGTTGTCGGGGCCACCATTCTTGGAGACGGCCACCCGGCTTTGATTTTAGACGTCGCTGGATTGGCGGCCTTAGCGAAACATACCGAAGACGACCGGCTGGCGGCTTGATGCAGCCGGGGCCGAACCGCACCCCGGTTTTGCGAGCGGCGGCCAAACAAGGAGTTTAAACATGCCACAACTTGAAATGGAAGTTCAGGAGGCCGGCCACGCGGCCGACCTTAACCAATACCTGACCTTCGCTTTGGGTGAGGAAGAATACGGCATCGAGATTCTCAAGGTGCAGGAAATCAAGGGCTACTCAGGCATCACGCCCATTCCGAACACCCCACCCCACATCCGAGGAGTCATGAACTTGCGCGGCACCGTGGTTCCGGTCGTGGACCTGCGGATTAAGTTCGGGCGGGAAGGGCGCGACTACAGCAAGTTCACTGTAATTGTAGTGGTCAAAGTCGGCGAGAAGATCGTGGGACTGGTGGTTGACGCAGTCTCCGACGTGCTCGACATACCATCCAGCGAGATCCGTCCGACGCCCGATCTGGGTGGCCGTACCGATACACGCTTCATCAGCGGCATGGCGCCGACCAACGACAAGCTGGTGGTGCTGCTGGACATCGACCGTTTGCTGGAGGACGAGGAGATCGCCACAATCGGCGAACTAGCGTCGGCCTGACATGAAACGTCACATGCGATACACACGACGTGAACTGTGCGCGCGGTTGGCGGCGTTCTCCGC
>CAZDIZ010000087.1:20976-25902 GCA_964505625.1 uncultured Solibacteraceae bacterium
TGCGGGCGGAGGTCGCGGCGGGCAAGCTCGCCGTGGTCCAGGCGCTCTATGAGTTGGCAAGTGGCGAGGTGAAGCGGTTATAGCGAATATGCCGGCGAAGCCCGCGGTTGAGCGGGAGCCGGAAACGAAAAGGGATTGCGCCGCGAGAACCGGTTGAAACCGCGCAGGCGGGCCGGGCGGCAAGGAAGACAAGATAGGGAGAAATTGTAGCGTATGCGTTGGTTAACGAATGCACGAACCAAGTTGATTGCCAGTTTCGCGGCGGTGGCGGCGATGGTGGGACTGGTGGGGTACGTGGGGACGTCGAACATGGGTCAGATCAAGACCATGCTGGACAATACGTACGCCCGTGACATGGTGGGCCTGACGGCGGCCAAGGATGCCAACATCGATCTGATCGATATCGGCCGTGCGGCGCGTGGCGCTCCGGTGGAGACCGACAAGGGCAAGCTGGACGTGTTGCGGCAACGCGCTGAGGAGCGCGGGCCGCGGATGATGCGCTCGATCGGCGAATTGGAAAAGACCCTGGCCACGGCTGAAGGGAAGGCTCTGACGCAGCGGATCAAGGACGCCTATCCCGACTACTTCGCCAACATCCGCGAAGCGTTTGCACGGGCGGCGGCCGGAGACAAGCCCGGGATTATGGAAGCCTTGGGTAAGGCGCGGGCGCACGCCGACAAGATGGAAGAAGCCATGAACACGGTCGGCGATCTGAAGATGAAGCTTGCCGAGCAAGCGTACAAGGACGCTGGCGAACAGTACGCCAGCGCGCGCACGCAAGTGCTTTGGATCATAGGGATTGCCGTCGGCGCGGGCTTGTTGCTGGGATTCAGTATCGCGCAGTGGTTTGCCAAGGCGCTGATCGAAGCCAGCGTGGCGGCCGGCGAGGTGGCCAGTTCCGCTCAGCAGCTAGCGTCAGCTTCTGAGGAACTCTCCAGCGGTGCGCAGGAGCAAGCTTCCAGCATCGAGGAGACTTCGGCAACGCTCGAAGAGATCACCGCCACGGTCAAGCAGAACGCCGACAACGCACGCCAGGCCAGCCAACTGGCGGCCGGTTCGCGCGATGCCGCGGAAAAGGGCGGACAGGTGGTAGCTTCGGCGGTGGAGGCCATGAAGGAGATCAACGACGCCTCCAAGAACATCGCTGAAATCATCACCACCATCGATGAAATCGCGTTCCAGACCAACCTGTTGGCTTTGAACGCGGCAGTCGAAGCGGCCCGCGCCGGCGAACAGGGCCGTGGGTTCGCGGTAGTGGCGGCGGAAGTGCGCAGTCTGGCGCAGCGCAGCGCCACGGCGGCCAAGGAGATCAAGCGCCTGATTCAGGACACCGTGCGCAAGGTGGAGAACGGATCCGAACTGGTGAACCGCTCCGGCCACACGCTGAACGAAATCGTGGCGTCGGTCAAACGCGTCACCGACATCGTGGGCGAGATCGCCGCGGCCAGCGCCGAGCAGGCCACCGGCATCGAGCAGGTCAACAAAGCTACCGCGCAGATGGACCAGGTCACGCAGGCCAATTCCTCGCAGACCGAGGAACTGTCGGCCACGGCCGAGGAACTGTCGGGACTGGCCGAGTCGCTGCAGGAAGTGGTGGCGCGGTTCAAGCTCACAGAAGACGAGGGCAAGCGGCCCGCTGCCGGGCGTGCCAAGCGGGCGGCTGCACCGCACAAAGCCGCTTCGTCGCAGCACCACGCTTCGGCCGGGCCGGTACGTCATTCGCATGCGGCTCCGTCGCTGGCCGCGTTGTCCAAAGCCACCTCGGATTCGTCTTCGGAGCGCGAGCCGTCCGCCCAGGATTTCGAGGAATTCAAACTGTAGCGATTCGACCGTAACGCGTCTGGGCCGTAGTCATGTTTTCGCTTCGATCCAAGCCCCAGGTGAGCGGAGAGGGGGGGCTCTTCGAAATCTCCGATCACGAGTTCGGTCTGTTTCGCGACCTGATCTATCGCGAGACTGGCATCACGTTGAAGGAGGTGAAGCGCTCGCTGGTGGTCTCGCGACTAGGCAAGCGCCTCCGCGCCCTGGGGCTATCGAGTTTCGGCGAGTACTATAGCGTCATCAAACTGGGGGACGCTTCCGGCGATGAACTTCGCCGAATGATCAACTGCATCACAACCAACAAGACCAGCTTTTTTCGCGAGGCGCAGCACTTCGATTTCTTGAAGGAGCGCCTCGTGGAAATGGCCCGGTGCGAGATGACCGGGTCACTGCGGATCTGGAGCTGTGCTTGTTCGAGCGGGGAGGAGCCTTACACGCTGTCGATCACGGCGTCGCAGGCCCTGGCCGCGCGGCCGGGCTGGGATGTACGCATTCTGGCCACCGACATCGATACTGACATTCTGGCCAAAGCCAAGGCGGGTATCTATGAGGCCGAATCGATCGATACGCTGGACCGCGCGCTGGTGCGGCGTTACTTTTTGCGGGGCAAGGGCCACAGCGAAGGCCTGGTGATGGTGAAGCCGGAAGTGCGCAAAATGGTGGTGTTCGAGCGGCTCAACCTGATCGAAGACAGTTGGCCGATTCGGGACCGCTTCGACGTCATCTTCTGCCGCAACGTCATCATCTACTTCGATCGCGAAACCCAGAAGCGGCTGTTTGAGCGGCTGGTTCGCCACCTGAAACCGGACGGGCTACTGTTTGTCGGCCACTCCGAGAGCCTGTATTGGATGAGTGACGTGCTGGAGCCGGTACAGCATACTATTTACAGGATTCGCGGCCACGGGGGCCACAGGTGAAGCCGCACGGCCATGCCGGCCGGATGGTCACCATCGAAACCGGGGGGCTGTATGCCAGCTCGCAGCCGGTTTTGATCCGGACCGTTCTGGGGTCTTGTATCGCAGCCTGTCTGCGCGACCCGGTGGCCTGTATCGGAGGAATGAACCACTTCATGCTGCCGCGCGCGACGGGTATGGATGTGGGTGCTCCGACGCGCTACGGTGTGAACGCCATGGAATTGCTGATCAACAAGATCATGCAACTGGGAGGCGATCGCAACCGGTTGGAGGCCAAGCTCTACGGGGGCGCCAACGTGCTCAACACCCACTTGACCTGCATGAGCATCGGGGACAAGAACATCGAATTCGCAAGGAACTTCCTCAGGGTGGAAGGGATACGGTTGCTTGAGGAGCAGGTGGGCGGGGTGCGCGCCATGGAGGCAGTGTTCAATCCTCAAACGGGGCGTTCACTCGTCCGATTGGTTCAATCGAGCAAGTCGGAGTGGCACCCGGCGCGCAAGGTGCGCAGGTGCGCCACCTGCGCCAAGCAGTGCATGAATCCGGACACTTGCTCGGTGACTTTGTTTGGAGACTAGCATGGACAGGATCAAGGTGTTGATTGTGGACGACTCCGCGCTGGTGCGTCAGCTTTTGGCGGAGATTCTGGGGCGGGATCCGGCGCTCGAAGTCGTCGGAGTGGCGAGCGACCCTTATATGGCTCGCGACAAGATTCTGCGTCTGGGTCCGGACGTGCTCACGCTCGACGTCGAGATGCCGCGCATGGACGGTCTTACGTTTCTTGAAAAACTCATGCGGGCGCATCCCATGCCTGTGGTCATGGTGAGTTCGCTCACCGAGAGAGGATGCGAAACCACGCTGCGCGCGCTGGAATTGGGCGCGGTCGATTTTGTAACCAAACCCAAGATTGACGTGCACACCGGGACTCTCGACATGGCCGAGCTCATCGTTGCCAAGGTGAAAGCCGCCGCGCGGGCCCGTGTGACGGTGAACCGTAAGCCATCGGCGCCGCGCGCTGCGGTGACCATGAGTTCGGAAGCGTTGATCAAGAGCACGTACAAGGTCATCGCCATTGGCGCTTCAACCGGAGGCACGGAGGCGCTTAAGGAAGTGCTGGAGCCGTTGCCGCCGGATTCGCCCGGCATCGTCATGGTGCAGCACATGCCGGAGAAATTCACAGCTTCGTTCGCCGCCCGTCTGGATTCGCTTTCGCGCATTCGCGTGAGCGAGGCGCGCGACGGTGACCGCATCCTGCCGGGTCACGCGTTGCTGGCGCCCGGCAATTACCACATGGAAGTTGTGCGCAGCGGCGCCGATTATCGCGTACGCGTTTTCCAGGACCCGCCGGTCAATCATCACCGGCCCTCGGTGGACGTTCTGTTCCGCAGTTGCGCGCGATTTGTGGGCGCCAACGCGGTGGGTGCGATTCTCACCGGGATGGGCGACGACGGTGCGCGGGGCATGTTCGCCATGCGGCAGGCGGGCGCACGCACGGTGGCACAGGACGAAGCCACCTGCGTGGTGTTCGGCATGCCGCGGGAAGCCATCGCGCTGGGCGGGGCCGAGGAAGTCGCCTCGCTTGAACGGATTCCTTCCATTCTCATGCGCATGGCGGCGGGCTGAGCCAATTTCCGCGGCCTGCCGGGAGCGGAAGCATCGATCCCGTCCGCATCCGTGATAACATAGTTCAAGCGAACCCTAGCGGCGAGACGTCGCGCGAGTGCGCACACGGAGTTCCGGGTTAGAACCTATGATTATTCTGCTCACCATCGTGCATGTGATTGTGTGTGTTTTTCTGGTGATTGTCGTGTTGCTGCAGAGCGGCAAAGCGGCGGATCTGGCCGGAGCATTTGGAGGCATGGGATCCCAGACGGCGTTCGGGCCGCGGGGTTCGGCCACGGTGCTTAGCAAGGCCACCACAATCGCGGCGGGGCTGTTCATGGTGACGTCACTGGTACTGGCGGTGGCGGCAACACGCAGCGCGGGCGGTGCGCAGACCATCCTGGAAAAACACGGCAGCACGCAGACGCAGAAGAGCGCGCCGGCGCAGCCCAAGGCGCCAGCCGCACCCGCAAAGAAGTAAACTAGGGTTGAGAGTTTCCACCGCGGAGGTGGCGGAATTGGCAGACGCACTAGCTTGAGGTGCTAGCGGGAGCAATCTCGTGGGGGTTCAAGTCCCCCTCTCCGCACC
>CAZDIZ010000088.1:0-25825 GCA_964505625.1 uncultured Solibacteraceae bacterium
GCCCCTCGTGAGGAACTCCTCGTTTTGAGCAATTCCCGTCGGGGGCAGAGTGGTCAGTCCCCGGTTTTTCCTCGTGTTAGCGCGGCGCGAGCGCGGGCGTGCGTTCGCGGAAAGGGGTTCGGGCTTCGTAGAGGGCGAGGCGTGTCTTGAGGTCTTTCACGCCGGATTCTCCTCCCGATTTGAGCGCCAGCGCCAGCGCTTCGCGGCCGGTTTTTACGGCTTCGTCGAAACGTCCGGCTTCGGCGTAGGAGGCGGCCAGCGTATCCAGTACGGCGGCGCTTGCGCGGGCCGAAAGCCGCGCGGCGCGCTCGGCGAACTGGAGCGCTTCGGCGCCGTTGCGCAGCGCGGGTTCCGGGTTCGTCGCCAGGGCCCAGGCGGTTTGCTTCAGAGCTTCGGCGTAATCCGGGTTGGCTTCGATCGCCTTCCTCCAATGCACGATGGCCGCGTCCACTTTTCCGCGCTCGAACAGCACCAGTCCCAAGTTGAATTGCGATAGTGCGTGTTTCGGGTCCAACTCCACCGCCTTGAGAAACTGCCGTTCCGCTTCGTCGAGCTTGCCGCGCATGGCCAACGCTCCGCCCAGGTTGCTGTGCGCCGGCACGAAGCCGGGCTTCAACTCGACCGCTTTGCGGAAATGCGTGATGGCTTGCTCGGCCTGGCCCGAGTGCATCAGCGCCATGCCCAGATCGTTGTGCAGCGGCGCGTAATCGGCATCGATCTCCATGGCGCCGCGCAGCACTGCGATGGCTTCCGCAGTGTCTCCACGCATGGCGAGCGCGCTGCCCAGCCCGCAGTGCGCCTGTATGAACGATGGCTTCAATTCAATGGCGCGGCGAAACTCGGTGATGGCTTCGTCCACGCGCCCGGTTTCGACCAGCGCCATACCCAGGCTGTTGCGCGCGCTCGCGTCGGCCGGGTTGATCTTGAGCGCCTTTTTCCATTCGGCGATCGAAGCTTGGTACTGTCCCTTTTGCTGCAACGCCATGGCGTTGTCCGCCAGACGATAGCTTTCCACGGCGGGCACTTCGATGGAGCGCAATCCATCCGGCGCGATGTTGACGAACTCCGGCAGGTTCACGGCGCGGTTGGCGGCGGTGGAGTTTTCGATCAGGATGGCGGGGCTGTCGTTGCCGTTCTCGTCCAGATGCGTGAGGAACATCTGCGTGTAAGGCGAACGGCTTTTCGACGAAAACACCATCCAGCGCCCGTTCGGCGAAAAGCTGTGCCAGGAATTCATCAACGGCGTGTTGCAGCGCATGCGCCGCGCAGTGCCTCCGGTGGCCGGGACGATATAGAGCTGGCTATCGGGCCGCATCAGCAATCCATTGCGCGCTTGGACGAAGACGATCCAGCGCCCATCGGGCGTGATCTTGGGAAAGCTGTTGCTCATGCCGTTTCGCGATGCGCCTTCGATCGGTTCCGGCTGGCCGCCGCGGCCTTCGTTGAACGGAATGCGGTGGAGATCGTAGCGGATCTGCACTTCGTTCGGGTCGTTTGCGAATTTTGCGAGCGGCACGCCCGGTGGGTTCGGCTCCTGTGCGAGCGCTCGCGCAAACACTAGGTATTTGCCGTCCGGACTCCACACCGCTCCCGCCTGCACGTAACGCGGATCATCGGCGCCCGCAAGCGGCTGCAGCATGCCCGAAGCGCGACTGTACCAGGCCAGAATGCCGCGCGCCGGAAAGAAGACCTGAAGGAAACGATAGTCGGTGAAATTGGCGACGTAGTAGATGCTGGGCGGATCGGGCGTGGTCTGTTCGAGCGCCGTGGGATTGACCGTGGTCATGACGTAACGGCCGTCGGGCGAAACCTGCGACATGAAGCCGACGCGCGTCTTGCCTTCCAGGCGTCCGCGCGCGGTGCTCCACTCCACCACGTCGCGATTGCGAATCGACATGGCCGGCGTGATGGACGCGAGCGTGTACATGCCCTTGTGATTCTGCGGGCCGTCGAGATCCATGCCCAGCGTTTTGCCGTCGCGCGAAAACGAATGGCAATTGGCGCACGTGGGCATGCCGGTGAGCAGCAGACGGCTGCTGGTCTCGCTGATGTTGCGCAGCCGCCATGCGATCAAACGCACGGCTTCGCTCGCCAGCGGTTTGATGACGCCCTTTTCCGTCTCCGACGGCATCAGCGGCACGTCGCGGAAAAAGATCGGCGCGCCCACGGGATCTTGCGACGTCCGTATGGCGACGCTGCCGCGCGAGACGATCCGCGCGGGGCTCGCGCGGTCCAGCCCCGTGATGGTGACAATCGCATCGCGTTCGGTCGAGCGCTTCTTGATCGCTTCCCAGGTTGCCGCATCCGGCCGCCAACTGCGCATCTGCGCTTGCGGTGGCGGCGAGTTGGTGTCGGAGACGCAGCGCGGATCGATTTCTCCGGTGGCGAGCCGTTCGCCCGCCGATGTGGCGCGGATGGGCGGCGTGCCGTCATTGAACTCCACTTCAATGCGCCAGGACGCGGTCGATGGATCGCGCCACAGAAACGCCGGCGGAGTGATTTCGGGCGGGAAGATGGAGCCGGGTTCCGGATAGTCGATGACGATGGCGCTCGTCTGAGCAGGTTCCAGCGCGGCGATGATGGCCGAGCCTATAGCGATGGCGATGAAGATACGGACGAATTTTCCCAGCACGGCGTCCCCCCAGTTCCGAGCTGCTTTTCCTCCATTCTACGGCAATGGGACGACGTTGAAGAGGACGCGCACGCCGGGCGTGCCGGATTCGCGGCGCGCTTTCTCGGGCGAGAGCAAGCTTCGGGTCCAGTCGATGCCGATGACGGTGCAGGCTGGGTTGCCGTCCACGGTTGTGTTGTAAGAGTACGTCACGTACTTGGCCGCATCGGCGCCGATTACCTGGAACGTCTGTGCAGTGAGCGTCGAAGTGGGTGAATCCGGCCAGATGTGCGGCAGCCCGGTGATGGTGAGCCTCATGACGCTTTCGACTAGTTGGCCGCTTGCGTTGCGGTAGCTCGACCGCCGTTCGACAGTGCCGGTCCGCAGAGTGTCGCCGGCGTCGTTGAACGCGAAGGTCATGGTGTAACTCTGCGTCGTCGAAGTGGTGGTGCCGCTGCCGGTGATGGTGGTTTCAAGCTGCCAATCGGTGGGTGTGAACGTTCCGCGCTTGGTGGTGGTGCCGTCGTTCACGATGTTTTCAGTGGTGAGCGAGCGCGGGCAGAGCCCCAGGTATTCGTATTTCTTTTCAACGCTGCAAATGGGCACGGCCTCAATGCCGGCGTAAACGTAGTTCGCCTTGTGTATCTGCGTCATGTAGGTGGCCGGCGTCTGCGTTTGCACGGTGATGGTGACGGCGGTGGTGGAGGTGAACGGGCTGACGGCTTTTTTGTTGACGGCCACGATCCACAGCCGGTCGCCGCTTTTGAAGACCGTGCCGGGAGTGCTTCGGGTGAAGCTGTTCTGTTCGGCGAGCGCGGTGACGGTGCCCGAGGAAGACACCTGATAGTAGTAGACCGTGATGTCGGAATCGCCTGAGGCGGCGGCTGACAGCACCGAGCCCGAACTCCACGCCGCCGGTAGATTCACCTGGAAAAACTGTGCCGACAGGTGCGGTGCGTTCCAGGTGAAGACAATCTTCTCGCTCGCCTTGCCTTGCAGCGTGGCGTTGCGCGCGCCGACGGCATCGGTGAGATTCACGCGATCCGATAGCAGGAATGTGTTGACACCTTTCTGCTTCACGAAGTCCGTCCACGCGCTGCTCAGATCCACCTTCACGGTCGAGGGAAGCGCTTCCGCGCGCATCGCTTCCACGGGCTTCAACGACGCGAACAGAGAAGTGTTGTGGAGCGTGTAGATTTCTTTGACGAGGTTGGTCCCTTTGCTGGCCACCAGGCTGGTCATGAGGCGCGACGCGCCCCAGCCGTGCATCAGCAGTTCCTCGCGGTCTGTGGTGGTTGCCGAGGCTTCCACGCCGCGCGGCGCGAAGTTCCAGAAGGCTTCCTGCTGGAGCGGAAGGTGGTTGGGATCTTTCGCGATCGCCATCTTGTGTTCCAGCCAAGTAGCCACGGCCTCGTCCACCCACAGCCATGGATAGGACGCATCGGGCGGCGTGTCCGGGTGGCGCATGTAGTGGAACAGCACGTGAACCACTTTCCGGATAAGCTGCGTCACGTCGATGGTGGTGGACGTGGTCTTGACCAGACGGTAGTTCAAACGGATGCGCACCTTGCCATCGCTCGCGTCATAGAAGACATCGCCGCCGTGCAGCAGTTTTTCGGCGCCGGTGAGCGGCGCGACCGAAATCTCGACCGTCCGGGGCTGGTCCGGAAAGTAGCTGCTCGATGGCCAGCGGAACCCAAGCGCCAACAGTTCATTCACGGCCGGAGTGAGCACGCCGTCCACGAAGTCCCTGGCCAGCGAATCGACGGCCAGGAACGACACTCCCGGCGTCAGATGGATGCAGAACCGCTTGTCGTCCGAGTAGTACCGGTCTCCGAGCATGGTCGCCCAGAACCACCCAACGTCGTCGTAACTGTATCGCGCCTCGCGTTTTTGAACGCCGGGGGCGAGCTTGGCGGCGGTTGCCGGAAGCGTGGCCACCAGGCGGTTGCCCTCGACCGTCGCGTCAAGGTAGATGATGCCGCCGTCGTAGCCGGGCGTCTGCACAGCGACGTAGCCTTTCAAGTTCGCGGGGATGGTTCCGTTGAAGGCGACCGACAAGGTGATGGGCGCTGACGCACTCGGCAAACCCGCGATGCCGTAGACGTCGCTGATGCGGCCGCTATCGGCGGGCAGCCCCGTGGATGCCTTGACGACGGACACGTCCGCTGCCGTGGCGATCGCGCCCGAGGGCACTGTGATCGACAAGCCTTCCGCCGCGACCGTACCGCCCGAAGTGGGAATGGTGGTGCCGCTGAGCACCGCCGTGTTGCGAGCCACCGCAAACTGCACGCGCCCTTGCGAAATCTGCGTGCCCATTTCGACGGTCAGTTCGTTGATGCCCTGCTGGGCGGTGTCCGGCACCTGGAAGTTGAGTTGATACAAGCCCGCGAAGTACGGCGCCAGACCTTTGTAGTGGACCTTGGCGGAAACGCCGTCCACCTTCACCACCACTTCGTCCTGGACCAGGTTGAGCGGACTGGACGGTGTTCCGATGCCGGCCATCTGGCCAGCGGCAATGGACGGGGAAACCGCGCCGAGCCCGGCGAGAAACAGAATCACGATTTCACCGGCGAGCGCCGGGGTGTCGGTTGAGACCACGGTGAAGTCGGCGTGCGTGACGATGGCATCGCCGCGGCCGTTCATGGTCTTGGTGAGGATGCGCGGGCAGCGCGCGACGATGGGAATAGTTTGCGACGCGCTGGTGCCGGTCGAGTTCTTGACGCGCACCTGCACGCTGGCCGAAGTGATGTCGAACGGAAGCTGCGCGTTGATCTGTCCGGTGGAGACAAAAAACAGCGGAGCGGTGAGTGTCCGTGCGCCGTCGATCACCTCGACCGAGACGCCGTCCAGCGCCGTGGGAAGCGGAAACTCGGTGGCCAACTTGGTGGCGGTGGCAAGATTGGTGCCGAATATCGACATCAGCATGCCCGGAGAGAAGTTGAGCGTGAAATCCGCGCCGTTGACGACGCCACCCTGATAGATTGCGGGAGCGCAGAAAGCTGGGATCAGTCCCCAGAGCAGACAGAGTAATAACCGTTGCAAAGGTCCACCTCCGTCGCGATGATTACCAATCCTATGCCCCCGCAAAGCGGGTTTCAAGAGGTAAATGGAGGGTTTGGTAAAGAAAGAAGCGGGTGGTTGGGTTCGTGATCACAAGCCGCCGGGCGGCGGAAGAATGTGCGTGGGCGGTCAAGGGTTCTGCTTCGTGCACCGTCTTTGATGCTCGAACGCGCACTGGTTCCCAAATTCCATGCGGGCCGCGGTGTCCATTTCCAGGCCGCGATCGCGGCACCATTCAGGAAATGTCTCGGGATCGATGTAGGCGCGCACGACCACAATGCCGCCGACGGCGAGTGTGTCGAAACTCATCTGAGCGAGTTTCAGCCATTCCTCAAACGTGTCGGGAAGAAGGTCGCCATCGGGGAACGCGGCTTTGAGCTCGTCGTATTCCTCGGCGTTACGGTACCATGCAATTCCCACGACGCTTGGTGGCATTTGCGGTTAACCTCGCTTTCGCAACTGCGCGTGTCTGTTACCGGGAACGCCCATTATCGGTCCATTTGCCGCGCTGCACAATCTCCTCCCCAAATCAGCGGCGGCCGGTCGAAACCTCTTTTTCGCCCCGCTTCAGGATCTGCTCCATTTCGTCTTCGTCGTCCAGGGCGATCGATGGCAGGTTCCGGGCTTGGCCGTAGTCCGGGTCCTTGGGGTCTTTGGCTTTCTCCGGATCGAAAATGCGCCGGTCCACCGGCACGGCTTTGTACGGACGGAAGTCCGGTTGGGTGGTGAAGCAGTCCGCCAGGTCGTTGGCCAGCGCGTCGAACATGTTCAGCGAGGGGAGGCCGAAAATTTCGTACAGCGTGCGATGCATGCTGAGGATGGTGGCGTGCCGGTGCGACACGTAGCCGCGCTTGGCCCAGGGACTGATCACCAGCAGGACGCTTCTTTGCGCGTCCACGTGATCCGGTTCGCCGCCCGCGTCGTCTTCGGTCACGAAGATCGCCATGTTCTTCCAGTACTTGGTATGGGAAAGAAACTCGACGATGCGCCCCAGCGCCAGATCGTTGTCCGCCATCCAGGAGGCCAGGTAGGGATATCCTTTTTCCGGCCGCGGCCGCGAGCCGTGATCGTTGCAGATGGCGATGTTGATAAACGACGGGAACTTCTTTCCGCCTTTCAGAAACTGCTTTTCAACATCCTGCATGAACCAGTGTGCGCGGTACTGGTCCGGGATATTCATGTTGAAGATGGGAAAGCCGAAGGCGGTGTTGTCGAACAGGATCTTCTGCATGGGGATGTTGACCACTTCGCGCGCGCCGGTGGGACGTTCGTCTTCGTCCGTTACCACGCCGGGAAATTCGAATCCCTCGCCGTAGTTACGGAAACGAATGCCATGGCGGCCGAGGTGTTCCCACATGGACCCAGCCTCCGGGTAGTCCTCCGGAATGAGTGAACCCGCCGAGCCCATGGAGTAGCGCCGTCCCGGCGCGGTGCTGTTCTTCTTGAACGACCAGCCGAGCGAATAGGTCATCTGCATGAGGTTGTTCGGCTGCACGCCCACCAGCCAGCGATGCCCCACGCCGGAAGCTTCCGGCTCCATATAGAAGTTGTCGCTCACGGTGAAGGCGCGCGCGAGCGCATTGTGATTCGTCATCACGCCGACGTCTTCCAGGGTGGGCTGGCCGTCGCCCTTGATGGTCTGATGCAGTCCCCAACGCAGCAGCGAAGGATCATGCCGCGCGCCGGGGATGCGGTCGAAGACAGTGTCGTAGGTGTGATTCTCCTTGGTGATGAAGACCACGTACTTGATTTGCGGCGAGGCGCGGCCGGCGATGGCGGGGATAACCGGGCTGGACATGGCGGCGCGGTCAGCCTCACGATTCACGATTCCGTTGCATTCGAGGACGCGTTCGGTCAGCTTTTTCAGTTCGGCGTCGGACGGATGATTCAGGATGCTGATGACGCCGCGCAGTCCTAGGAATTCGCTTTTCGGGATGTGTTGACCGGCGTTCGGTCCATTGCCGAAACCTTTAAAGCAGATGCACGTCAGACGCCGCCCGTCCGGCGAAATCGCCACGCGATAGGGGTACCATGCGGTGGGAATGTGTCCCAGCACTTGAAGTGTGCGGGCGTCCAGAACGCCGATGGCATTGATGCCGCTTTCGGCGACGAAGAGACGCGTGCCGTCGGGCGACAATGCCATGCCGGAAGGCCCCACGCCGCGCAGGCGCGCCACCAGCGGCGAGGGCACAATGCGCTGCCGGGCGGCGAGCTTGCCGCTTGCCAGATCGATGCGCTCGACCATGTCGTTATTGCCGTTGGAGACAAACAGGCTGTCGCCGCCCACCACCAGATAATTGGGAGCGCTGCCGCCCACCGTGGTGCCGTTGTCGGATGGAGCGCGGATGAGCAGGCCGGTCTTCCAATGGCTGAGAACTTTCGGCGCCTGCGGATTCGAGACATCCACACCGGTCACCGAGAACGATTGCGGCCCGTTGTCGTCTCCCAGGCCCGGAATCTTGCGGCCTTCGAAAATGACGCCGTCGCGCGCGTCCTTGCTCGGATAGCCGAAGGCGGGACGAGTGATGCCGCGGGGATCGGACTTGCCGTCGGTGGGCGCCGGTATGGCGCTGTATTCAAACAGGCCGATGTTGGCGACGAAGACGCGGTTTCCCGAGACGGCCAGTGTGTACGGGTAGCGTCCGACGGGCGTCGAGCCAACCACGCGCCGCCCGGCGGTATCGACCACCACCAGGCGGAAGTTCGTCACGTCGGCGCAATAGAGATGGCGGCCATCTTCGGAGAGCTTCAGATCGGCGGCGTAACTGTCTTCGAACTTGCGGCCCGCCACTTCCACGTTGAGCGGAATCTCAGCCAGCATTCGCGCGGAAGCCGTGTCGAAGACAAAGAGCGTGCCCCGTTCACCGCTGCTCCAGTAGAGCAGCGCGCCGTCCGGCGAGAACTCGGCTCCGCCGGCGTTCAGATGGAATTTTCTTTTTCCTGGCGGTCTCGGAAGTTTGATCTCGACGGTCTTCGGTGATCCGGATTGCCACTCGGTCAGAATCTGTCCGACACCATCGCTGGGAACAAAGAGTGTCTTGCCGTCCCGGCTCATGGCTAGGCCGTGCGGAAAGCGCGCGAGCGGAAAATGCCGGCCCTCAGGCTGTAAATGCCGGCCGTTGGGAAGCACGGTTGTTCCGGCTGGATCGTGTGTCGCATAGGTATTCACCGCCGGCGGGTGCAAGTAGGGCTGTCCCCACAGAGCGGCCGCCGCCAGGATCCCAGCGATCCGCGTGGTCCAGACACCGATACTTCCCGGCGAGATTTGCTCTCGCATTGCGCGCTTGTTCCGCCGCCAGGTGACCATGATTACCAGCGTAGCGAATGGGAAGACCGTAGAAAGTTCCGCCCGGCAGCTATACTGTGCTGTGGATCTGATCTCCCGGAGGCGAGCTTCGGATGAGACAAGCGCTTCTTCCGCTGTGGCTGCTAGTGGCGTTGGCCGGCACGGTGTTCGCGCAGCACGAGGTGACGGTTGAGCGGCAAGCTGACGGTCGCGCGATTGCCTTCTCTGCTCGCTCGGGGGCGTGCACCATACAGTGGCAGCTTCTTCTCTCTGAGCCGAATCGAGGCGTGATCCGGCATCACCCTGATTGCAGCCTCCCGCCCGGCGAACAGGTGCGTCTGATCGCCAGCTTGATTGCGGCGGCGCTACGAGACTCCTCCAGCGCGGTTCCGTTTCACACGCTGAGTTGGGGCCGCTTGTCTCCGGACGGCGCGCACGATGATACGCTCGCCCGCCGATTGGCGTTGGCCGCGGCGCGTTCCCCGGGTTGGGACAAGCTGCGCGGCGCGCCACGCCGAGGAGATGTGAACGGCTTTGTGCGCGGGTTGGCCAACGACGCCCTAATCTACGAGGAGTTGCGAAACGTGTTCTTGGCCGCGAGCCTGCAACTACGGATGAGCGCGGTGGAGAAAGTGCTCGTACTGCGAGCGCGGGATCTGCCGTTCGGGAGCCGTTTGCGCGAGCGAGGCGTCAAGCCGGAAGATAAGCTGCCGTTTGATTGCCAAGCCTGGTTTTCCGTCGCGCGGCTGCCGGACCGGAAGCCATGAAATCGAGCGAGATCGTCGTCATGTCGATTTTCGCGGCCTTGTTTCTGGCGGCCCTCGTCTACGCTTTTCGGCAGGGAGCGAGAACGCGGGAACGGTTGACCCATTATGCGATGCTGCGCGGCGGAACCGCCCTCAGCCAACGGGAAGGCGTGGACCTGTCGATTCGCCTGGGGCGAATGACGCCGGATTGGAGTTGGTCGCTCACGCCGGTGGCGCGGATTCATCCGGCGCCGCAAGCCGTGTACCTGTTTTCGTACCAGACCAGCCGCAGGAGTGGCTCGCGGAGCACGTCGATCGGCTTCGCCTGTCTGGCGGAGCGGGCAGCGAGCGCGCCGGCGCCAACGGTCGAAATCGATCGCCGGTTGCCGCTGGTGGAACGCCTCATCGACGACCGTGTGACGGTGGGTAGCGAGGAGTTCCAGCGCGAGTTCACGGTGAGTTGTCGCGACGCCGCGGTGGCGAGGGCCGTAGTCAATCCGGAGCTACAGCGTGTTCTGCTGGAGGACGTCGCGCGGACGGATGCGAACGCCGGTGTTGTGATCGGAGCTTCGGAAGTGGTGGTGAAGAGCCGTTGGGCGCAAAGTGAGAGCGATTGGGATTCGCTCATCGGGCTCGCCGTCAAACTGCGGGCCGCTTCAACCGCGGCGCGGAGCCACCACGATTGAAGCGGTGCGGTGTCCTGAATTGTCCTTACTCCGTTCTCACAATGTCGGCGGGTTGCAGTTTCAGGATGCGCGCGGCCGGTTGCAGAGCGGCGGTGATTCCGGTGATGACGACGATGGCGCTGCTGAGCGCGTAGGCCGACGCCGACCAGGGTGTGAAACCGTGCATCCGTGAGGCGACCAGCGCCGCGACGGGAACCGCGATGCACAGGCCGAGAATCAATCCGGCGATGGTGAGCGTCAGAGCGCCGCGAAGCAACAGCGCCATTATGTGGCCGGGCGTCGCGCCGAGCGCCAGCCTCAGGGCGAACTCCCGCGAGCGGCGCGCGAAAAGGGCGCTGGCGACTCCGTGGAGTCCGCTCGCGGTAAGCAACAGGGCCAGCAGGCCCAGCCCGTATAGACTCTTTGTGGACGCGCGCAGCAGGAAAAACGAATCGTCGTGATGTTGACCGAGGGTCTTGATGACGAGCGTAACGTGATCGCCCGCGGCCAGTTCGTTACGGATTGCGGCGACGAACGTTTTCGGGTCGCCCGACACTTCCATTGCGAGCGAGACGTCTCCTCCGGTGCGAGGCGGCGCCAATATGATTGCCCGGAATAGAGAGGGACGGTTCTCGGTTGTCCACGCGGTGTCCGGGAACACGCCGACGATTTGGCGCGTGTGTCCGTCCAAGGTAACGTACCGTCCGAGTGGGTTTCCCGAGGCATCCAGGAGGTGCGCCAGGCTCGCGCTGACCAACACCGCGTGCTGGTCGAGCGTCTCCAGGTCGCGGCCGGCGCGCATACGCACTCCGAGCGCGGTGAGGAAGCCCGGCCCCGCGGTGCCGCCCTGGATTTCGCGCGGCTCGACGCCGGGAGCTTCCATGCGGTAGTGGGGTAGTCCGGTTCCCAACATGGGCAGGCTGCGGCCGTAGCTGACGTGCCGGACGCCGCCGATCCGCGCCAGGCGCGCAGCCAGCGCGTCGCAGTCGATTTGTTTGGGACTGCCGTCGGCGGATGCCGGTGCTACCCAGGCCATCACCACCTGGCGGCTGGGATCGTACACAGGATCGAGTTGCCGCGCGGTGGAAAGCGCGTTCAGCACCAGTCCCGCGCCAAACAGGAGGATCTCGGCGGCGGCGACCTGCGCCACGATCAACAGGCTGCGTACCGGTATGCGAACCCGCAGCAGGCTGAAGGCGGGATCGCGGCGAAGTCCGGAAACCACGTCCGTGCGCGAGGCGCGCCAAGCCGGGGCAAGTCCGAACGCCAGCGCCGACGCGCACACCATCGAGGCCGCGTAGATCCAGACGCGCGTACTGATGGTGAAATCCAGGTTGAGCTGAATGCCCATCGCGGGCAGCCACCCGGGGAGCAGCGCCATCAACGCGCGGGCGGCGGACATGCCCAGCGCGGCGCCGAGCAGCGCGAGCAACAGGCTCTCCACCATCCACTGGCGCACCAGGCGCGGCCGCGATGCGCCCAGGGCCACGCGCACGGCGGTTTCGTGACGCTGCTCTTCCATTCTCGCGAACAGCACGCCGGCCACGTTGGCCGAAGCCACCGCGAACAGAATGCCACACAGAAGCGCGCCCATGCCGGAGAAGAACAAGCCTACGCGCGCCCTACTGTTCAGTTCGTCGAATACCTCGCCGGTGATGTCGCGGTTGGTCGCCGGCCAACGCCGCGCAAGTTCGCCGGTCGCGGCCTTCACTTCCGCCGTTGCCTGCGCCCAGGAAACGCCGGGACGAAACCGCACCCAGACCGAGGCGGTGCGATCGTCGCGCTGCGTCATCGCGCGGCGGGTGCCAGGCTGGCGTTCGATCCAAGCTTCGATGGGAATCCAGAGGTCGATGACCGGGAACCGGCTCATTCCCAGGCACTCCGGCGCGGCTATTCCCGCGATCGTATAGCTCTGGCCGTTGATCACGAGTTCGCGGCCGACGACGCCGGGCGTGCCGCCGAACTCGCGCATCCACAAACTGTGTGCGATCACGATACCCGGGCGGCCCGGTAGTAACCCCGGCCCCGATGTTAGCGGCAGGCCGAGCAGTTTGAAATAGTTGTCGCTTACCAGATTCGACAGCAATACCTCGCGCCGGCCGTTGAGTAGCGCTATGACCGGCCGCTTAGACACGTAAGCCAATCCGGAGAATGATTTCAGCGAGTCGCGCAGGTCCACATAGTCCGGGTAGGAAACACCCTCATAGGGGTTCTTGACCGTGGGAGAGGCGTTGCGAGATGTGAGCGCGGCCACTTCGTGTGGAGCCTTTATGGGACGCGGCACCAGGAACAGACGGTCGATCACACTGAAGCAGGTCACCGCCGGAGCGAAGGCCAAGGCCAACGACAAAACCACGAGCAGCGAAATGCCCGGCGAGCGGCGGATTCTTCGCAGCGCGTGCCGCACATCGCCGCCGAGCGTTTCCAGCCACGTCCAACCCCAGGCTTGGCGCGTATCTTCCATTACGTGCGCGACGCTGCCGAATTTGCGCAGCGCGGCGTAGCGCGCCTCTTCCGGATCCATGCCGCGAGCGACGTTGTCGCTGGTTTCCAAGGCGATGTGGTTTTCGATGTCGCGCTGGAGGTCTTGCTCCTTGCGTTGGCGCGAGGTCACAGTTTGCTCTCCTGGCCGGCCGTCTTCATGACGCGCGCGATGGCGGTGGCGAACTTCTCCCACCGGGAAGTCTCGCTCACAAGTTGTTTTCGTCCCTTGGCGGTGAGGTTGTAGAATCTCGCGCGGCGGTTGTTTTCCGAAACGCCATCCTCGGCGCTAATCCAACCGCGCCGGATCAGACGGTGCAGGGCGGGGTAGAGCGAGCCCTGCTCGACCTGCAGAACCTCGTCGGAATTATGTTCGATGGCGCGCGCGATGGCGTGACCGTGTGCCGGTCCGAGCAGCAGCGTCCGCAGAATCAGCATGTCGAGGGTGCCTTGCAGGAATTCGACGCGTTGGCGCTCATCTTGAGTAGACATTCTAGGGGAAGGGTACATCGATCTCACCTAGAATGTCAAGGGGAGCGTGTCCGCTGTTTACATACAATTAACGATGGATCTCTTGGTGATTCCGATAACGGAGAGTGAGGGAGTCCAAAAGCACGCCTGGGCTCTCCCGGAAAGCGGGAATTCATCATGACCATCTCTATTGGTGGCACGACCACCAGTTACAACCCGGCTTCCAACGCGCAGGCGGTAGAACAGCTCTTCAAAGCGGCGGATACCAACAGCGACGGCAAGATCACCAAGAGCGAATTGACCCAGGCGGTCGAATCGGACACCGTGGAAATCAGTTCCGATGGCCGCGACGCGAGCGTCGACGAGGTGTTCAATTTGCTGGACTCGTCGGGCGAGGGCTACGTCACCAAGCAGGACGTCACCAGCGCGCTCGAGCAATCGCAGAGCACTTCCAGCAACGCGCCCGCCGGTGGCGCAGCGAGACCGGCCGGCGGCGGAGGCGGCGGTGGCGGCGGCGGGAGTGTCAGCGCGACCACGGATCCGGCCGACACCAACGGCGACGGCGAAGTGTCGTTGCAGGAAGAAATCGAATACCTGCTGAAGCAATACACCCAGGGCACTTCGACCACGGAGCCTCAAACCGAGGTTTACGCGTAGAGCTTCGGAACGCCCGCGTTGTTAATGCCGTAGATCGTCGACGGCTTCGATCACTCGCGCAACAGCGATGGCCGCGATGCCTCCGGCATCCACTAGTGTCCGTGCCGAGGTGGCGCGCCAGGGCGCCCAGGTGGTTTGGTGCTCGACTCTTCCGAACAGCACTAATAGCGGTACGTCGTAGGCGGCGGCGATGTGCGCCGGGCCGCTGTCGTTACCCACGAACAACGCGGCGCCCGAGAGCAGCGATTCGATTTCGCGAAGCGGCGCGCCCGTGATGTGTTCGAATTCGGCGAACGGCGTCATGTCATCCGAGGCGCTGCCGATGAACACCGGATCGAGTCCGTGTGTGTCGCGGATATGTTGCGCGACGGCGGCGAATCCTTCGGGCTTCCACGTTTTATATGACGCCGCGGCGGTGGCGTGAATCACCGCGTAGGGCCGTGTTCGCGTGGGCGGCGGGGCGTAGAGTCGCGCGCGCGGGATATCCTGGCGCGGGCAACCCAAGTGGAACATCGCCGAGGCCAGGTGCTCGGCTGTGTGTACGGGCCGCTCCTCGCCCAGAATCTGTTGCGCTCGTGGGATGCGCACGTTGTAGAGGCTCGCGCCGCTGTGATGGCCGAAACCGGCGCGGATCGAGGCGCGGGAGGCGAGCGTCAGAATCTGGCTGCGCGTGCCGCCGTGGAAGTTCAGACACAGATATGGATGCCAGCCGAAGACGCGCAACGGCGCGGGATCGAGGATCTCGGAAACCGCCGGGTTCCCTTCGAACACGCCCGCGAAGCGAGGTTCCACCACAACGCCAATCTTGAGATCCGGACGCGTGCGCGATAGGATTTCGATGGCCGGCGTGGTGAGCACGCAGTCTCCCATCGAGCGCAATCTGACAATAAGGACGCGCGCGCCCGTGGGGATTTGTTCAAGGCAACTTTGTGCGTGACGGGGCATCCCTGGTGTGTGGCCGGCGCCGCCGGATTCCTCAGTGTAACAGACGGTCTTTGGGCCGCCGCCATTGCCGCCATCGCCGCTTACGATGCAAACTGGAGAATCATTGGGGGCAACGAGGGATGAGCATTCGCGTGGGTTTGATTGGACCGCGGCGCAGCCGCACGGGCACGGGTCCGTTTGTGGCGCGGTTTCTCGCCGCGGGCGGTTGTCAGGTGTTCGAGTGGGGCAAGGAAGAAGCGCCAAGGTGGCGCGACAGCCTGGAACCGGCCGTGGATGCGGTAGCCATCTGTTCGCCGCCCGAAACGCACTTCGAATACATCAACGCCGCTCTGGCCGCGGGCCTGCCTGTGTTCTGCGAAAAACCGCTGGTGTGGCCTGCGGACCACTCGGCTGCCGCGCTGCGGAGCATGATCGCGCATCTTGCTTCGAGCAATGACGGCGGCGCGATGATTCACGAAAACACGCAGTGGCCTTACACGCTGGGCGAATACCGCGCCATCACGGGCCAATTCGATCCGAAGGATGTGCGCGAGTTCGCGTGCGTGTTCGCACCTTCTTCCGGTGAGCCGGCGGAGATGTTGATGGAGACGGCCGCGCACGCTAACTCACTACTGCTGGCTATCGGGTGTTCGGGCATGGAGCATGTCGCGTTGGAGCATCGAGCGCTCGCTCCTGGCCGGCCCGCGGAGATGGATGTGCGTTTCCAGTCACGTTCGGCCGGCGGCGCCGCGGTCGCGGTCCACTACCGTCTTGAACAATGCGAGCGGCCACCGCGCACGGCGGCTTACGCCGTCAACGGGCGTTGGGTGCGGCGGCGCATCGGTTCGCCAGGGTACGAGATTTTTCTTGAGCACGACGGACGCGAGACGCCGATTGGCGATCCGATGGAGTGTTCGGTCCGCGACTTCGCCGCGAAGATTTCGGCGGTGGCAAGGGCGCGAGCCAGCCGTGGTTTGCCGCCATCGATTCGCGAGAGTCTCGAAATGTCGGCCGCGCTACTGGAACGAATCGAGTACCTGGACGCCTGACGGAACAGCGGGTCTTCAGCGACGCGCCAGTTCGAGCGCTGCCTGAACGACGCGCTCGGCGGTGACGAGTTGCATGCAGCGATGATCGATGGGGCACTCCCGCAACATGCACGGGCTGCAGTCGACGTTCTCGCGTACCACGGTGCACGCTTCGCCCACCGGGCCGGTGCCGAATTCGTTGGTTGAACCGAACACGGCGACAGTGGGGATGCCTAATGCGTAGGCGACGTGCATGGCGCCGCTATCGTTGGTCAGATACAAACTGCATCCGGCGGCCAGTTCGATGAAGGCGCGCAGCGTGGTCTCGCCGGCGAAGTTGCGCGCCGGCCGCCCTTGGTTTCGGACAAAGGCCGCGACCTCTTCGCAGAGAGGACGCTCCTGGTTCGAACCGAAGACCGCCACGCCGCAATCGAGTTCGGCGGCCAGTCGCGCGGCGGCCTCGGCGAACCGGTCCGCGGGCCAGCGTTTGGCACTGCCGAACGCGGCTCCCGGGCTCACGCCGATGACGCGCGGCGGAAGTCCGGATTCGGTGAGCGCGCGCGCGCCGGCCAAGCGTAATTGCTGGGTGCGGTCGAAGTGAATAGGGCCGTCCGGCAACTCGCCTTCGAACACGCCCGCGCGGCGCAGCAGTTCCAGATAGTAGAAACGTTCGTGGCGGGGAATTTCTCTGGGTGCAGGCGTCGCGATGGGATCGGTGAGCAGAAGGCTGCGGCCGTCGCGATCGTAGCCGATCCGCCGCGGGATGCGCGCCAGCCACGCCAGCAGTGCGGCTTCGAAGGCGTTCTGCAATAGAATCGCGCAGTCGAAGCGTTGCGCGCGTAACGCGCGGGCCATGCGCCATTTGCCGGCCAGGTCCGCGGCGCCACGCGACGAGGTCAACAGAATGACGTCGTCGGCGAACGGCTCGCTGGCGTACAAATCCGCGACCCACGGACGCGCCAACACCGTGATATGAGCTCGAGGAAAACGCGACCGGATGGCCTGTAGCGCCGGAAGACTCATCACGGCATCGCCCACCCAATTGGTTGCGCGCACCAGGATGCGCTCGAAGTCCGGTAGAGGCTTGATTGGTTTCGACGGCATGAACAATTCCAATGTGACGGGCCGAGTCTTCAATCTAGTACAATCCGGCGCGCGCGGTCATCGGTGGTCCATTCTTGACAAAAACATACAACTAGCCGGGGGGCGCTAGTCTCGTCTTCGATCGTGACCGCGCCCACGTCCTGTTGACTCGCCTTTTTTGAAAATTCGCACTTTTTTTCTATTGAACTTCTAAGGGTCACTCAATATACTTGTTCCAGCGGAGGAGCGTCATGAAGGGTACGAGTACGTTTGCCGTGACGTCAAAGGCGGTAACTTCCAACAGGAACGTAGGACCGGATAGTTTCGACAAGCGGTTGCTGGCATACGCCGCTGTAGCGGGCGCAGGGTTGTTGGCAGCCGCACCAAGCGCCGAAGCGGGTGTCATCTACAATCCCACGACGATCTCGCAGAATTACCCTGGTGCGAGCGGTTTTTCGATCGACCTGAACGGCGACCTGACAGACGACTTTCAGTTTGACAGCGGTTTCGTCTTCCAACTCGGAGCATCTTACCGTTCGTTCTTGGGAGTTGCTCTCAACGGCGGTGGGTTGTTCCAGCAGGGAGGCGAGTTGCGCTTTGCCGCGAGTCAGGTGATTCCCCAGTCTGGCGCTCAATGGCTTGGGTCCGCCCAGTTGGCTGTTGCGTCGGGCTTCTTTACCACCACCACTGTATGGAGCCCCGGCAATGTGGCGGGACCGTTCGCGAATACGGGCGAAGGATACTTAGGGGTACGGATTCCAACCGGCACGCCCGGCTCGTACTACTATGGCTGGATCCGGCTCGACGTCACCGCCAGCAGCGCGACCTCGGATCTTCCGATCAGCGCGACCGTTCGCGGTTGGGCTTACGAGGACACGGCTGACACGGCGATTCATCTCGGCGACGAGGGCATTCCGGAACCGGGATCGTTGGGCCTTTTGGCCGGCGGTATTCTAGGCTTGGCCGCCTGGCGCCGCCGTAAGGCCGCGAAGATCTGACAGCTTTTCACACCGTGGCTCCCCACGCCGCGGGCGTGGGGTGTAAGCTGTGGTGTGAAATCCAGCCATGCCTGAACGTTTGGCCAAGAGAGTCCTGCTGATCGGGTGGGACGCCGCGGATTGGAAAATCATTCATCCCTTGATGGACCGCGGGCTCATGCCCACGTTGGAGAAGTTCGTCAACGGGGGCGTGATCGGAAATCTCGCCACGCTCCAGCCGATTTTGTCTCCCATGCTGTGGACTTCGATTGCCACCGGCATGCGCGCCGACAAGCACGGCATTCTCGGTTTCACCGAACCGGATCCCGCCACCGGTACGGTACGGCCCACGGCGAGTTCCACGCGCAAGGTGAAGGCGCTGTGGAATATTCTGACGCAGAGCGGACTGCGCACGCACGTAGTGGGGTGGTTCGCCGGACATCCGGCCGAACCCATCAATGGCGTGTGCATCTCGCCGTTTTTCGCGCACGCCGGGTGTTCCGCCGACGGTACGATCGTTCCCCCGGCCGAAGGCACGGTGCATCCGGCTTCGCTTGCCGCGGAACTTGGCGAGCTGCGCATACTTCCAAGTGAGATCGACGGGCAGGAACTCCTGCCTCTGGTGCCGCGCGCGGCGGAAGTGGATCAGAAAGAGGACCGGCGGCTGGCCGCGATCACCCGCATTCTGGCGCAGACCGTGTCCATCCACAACGCGGCCACCTGGATACTGCACAACCGGGAGTGGGACTTCCTGGGCGTGTACTACAACGCCATCGATCACTTCTGCCACGGCTTCATGCACTATCATCCGCCGCGACAAGAACACATCGGCGAGCGCGACTTCGAGATCTACAAGGACGTTGTCGAAGGCGCGTACCGCTTCCACGACATGATGCTCGAGACGCTGCTCCAGATGGCGGGTGAAGACACCACGGTCTTGTTGGTGAGTGACCACGGTTTTCACAGTGATCATCTGCGGCCGCGCGGCATTCCCAAGGAGCCCGCCGGGCCGGCGATCTGTCATCGTCCAGTCGGTGTTATCGCGATGCGCGGGCCGCACGTGCTCGCTGATGAGCGCATACACGGCGCGAACTTGCTCGACATCACGCCCACCGTTCTCAGCCTGTTCGGTCTGCCTTCGGGCGAAGACATGGACGGCAAAGTACTGGTGAGCGCCTTTGATGTGCCGCCCACGCTCGAACGCATTCCGAGTTGGGAACAGGCGCCCGGCGAATGCGGTATGCACCCGGCCGGCGAGCGTATGGATGCCGAGGCGGCCAAAGCCGTGCTCGACCAATTCGTGGCTCTCGGCTACATCGAAGCGCCGGACGAGAATCGGGCCAAGGCGCTCGAAACCAGTGTGCGCGAGACCAAGTACAACCTGGCGCGCGTGTATATGGATGCGCGCCGCCCCAGGCAAGCCCTGCCGTTGTTTGAGGAACTGGCGCGCGACAATCCCGAGGAGACGCGTTTCGCACAGCAGTTGGCCGAATGTCTGCACTCGCTCGGGCGCCGTGAAGATGCGCGGCGCATTCTGGAAGCGCTCGTGGAAAAGGGAACCGAGCGTCCGCGGCAGGATTTGCTGCTGGGCGTGATTCACTTTGGAGCCGGCGATGACGGCCGCGCTCTCGAGTATCTGTTGAAGGCTGAAAGTGCTGAGCCGAGGCTGCCGGGCCTGCACATTCGCATCGGCAACGTGTATCTGCGGCGCCGCCGGTGGGAAGATGCCGAGCGGGCTTTTCGCAAAGCGTTGGATATCGATGGTGACAGCGCGGCCGCCCACTTGGGGTTGGCCATCGCTCTGGTGCGTTTGAAGCGCGATCGGGAAGCCGCCGTCGAGGCGCTGGACGCCGTGGGGTTGGAGCATCATTTGCCGCTTGGCCACTACTGGCTGGGCGTGGCCTTGGCTCGCGGTGCGAACCTGCAGCGCGCCGTGTTGGCGTTCGAGACGGCGCTTTCCATGGCGCCGGGATTGGCGGCGGCGCATCGATGGCTGGCCGCGATCCACCGTTTCCCTGGCGGCGACACGGCCAAGGCCGCATACCATCGCGACAAGGCCGCGGAACTGCGCTCCAAACGCGAGGCCGCGCAGTCATGATCGTGGTGGTGAGCGGTGTTCCGCGCTCGGGAACCTCATTAGTGATGCAGATGCTTGCCGCCGGCGGTGTGCCGGTGCTCACCGACGGCGAGCGCAAGGCCGACGACGACAATCCCCGCGGCTACTACGAATGGGAACCAGTGAAGCGGTTGGGGCGCGAGCCGGCTTTGATCGCCGAAGCCGAAGGCAAAGCCGTGAAGGTGATCAGCTCGCTGGTGTCTTCGCTCGCGCCGAATCACGAATATAAAGTTTTGTTGCTGCGGCGTCCCATGCAAGAGGTGGTGGCGAGCCAGACGGCCATGATCCGCCGCCTCGGCGCCAAGCCCGCGGCGCTTCCGGAGGCCGCCATGGCAGCGGCGCTTGAAGCGCATTTCGCGCAAGTAAGCGCGTGGATTGGACGGCAGGCTTTCCTCACCGCGTGTGCATTCGATTATCACGATTTGCTCGCCGCGCCGGCTATCGAGGCCGAGCGCGTGAAGCAGTTCTTGGCGCTCGATCTGGACACCGCCGCCATGGCTGCGCAGGTCATTCCGGCATTGCACCGCCAGCGAAGCGGTGGGTGAACTGGCGGGCGGCATTGTTGGAAGTCCTTTTTTTCGGTTAGAATGAGAGTTCGTTTTGGCGCCACCGTCGATTGCCTGAAACCACCACAGTGTGAGCGACGTCCAGTGAAGGCGCAGTGTGGAAAGGAACTACGGCTTGATGATATCCCGCGGGCCGGCCGGCCTCAGTGCTGTGTCTGTGTGCCTCTTGTGTCTCTCCGGCATCTCCGCCCTGGCCCAGACTACGCCTTCCCAGCCTGCGCAGACACCTCCCGCGCAGCAGAAGAAACAGAG
Organism: uncultured Solibacteraceae bacterium; assembly: GCA_964505625.1. Classification (GTDB taxonomy): domain Bacteria; phylum Acidobacteriota; class Terriglobia; order Bryobacterales; family Bryobacteraceae; genus JAJFUV01. The sequence continues at coordinate 20,927 of CAZDIZ010000088.1, forward strand.
TCCCTTTGAATCCGTACCTCGGCTGGAGCCGGTCAAACCGGCGCAGCCCACGGCTCCGCCACCGGCGGCCAAGCCGGAACCGGGCAAGCCGAAAGCGGCGCAGCCCGAGGCTCCGGCGGTGGAGAGCGTCGTTGAAGCGATTGAGTTTCGCGGCAACCGGCGCGTGTTGCAGGATACGTTGCGTGCACTGGTTTTCACCAAGAAGGGTGACAAGTACGACGAAGAAGGCTTGCGGCGCGATTTTATGGCGCTGTGGAATACCGGCCGCTTTGACGACTTGCGCCTGGAGACCGAACCTGGTTCGAGTGGCATTGTCGTGCGCTTCGTAGTGACCGAACGCCGCGTGGTGCGCACGATCAAGTACGAAGGTATTAAGTCGGTGACGGTGTCCGAGATCCTTGACCGGTTCAAGGAACGCAAGGTCGGCCTCACCGTCGAATCGCAATACGAAGACGCCAAGGTACAGCGCGCGCGCACGGTGCTGCAGGAATTCCTGTCCGAGCGCGGACGCCAGTACGCGGTAGTAATTCCGGAACTGCGGCAGATTCCGCCGTCGTCCATCGAACTGGTCTTCAAGGTGACCGAAGGTCCGAAGGTCAAAGTCGGCAACATCGCCTTGGAAGGCAACAAGGTGTTCAGCGACCGCGTGGTCCGCCGCGCGATGAAGAACCTGCGTCCTATCGGTGTGCCGTACTCGATCCTGCTCGAGAACATGTTCTCGAAGGCGTACGACATCAACAAGCTGGAAGAGGACAAGGACCGCATCCGTGTTTTCTATCAGGAGCGCGGTTACTTCATGGCCCGTTCGCTCGACCACAAGGTGAGCGTGCGTGACGTTGGGGGCGGCAAGTTCCGTTTCCCGCTGTTCTACATGAACAAGCCGGGCAAGCGCGCCGACGTCGAGGTGCAGGTCGAAGAAGGCAATCTGTACAAGCTCAACAAGATCAACTTCGTCGGCGTGAAACTCTTCAAAACGCCCGACAGCTTGATGATGCCGTTGTTCCAGATGAAGCCCGGCGACGTGTTCTCGACGGCCAAGCTCAAAAAAGGCCTGGAGAACATGCGCAAGCTCTATGGCGAGTTCGGCTACATCGACTTCGTGCCGGAACCGTCGCCCGAGCCGCTGCCGAATTCCGACAAGATCGACCTGACGCTGACGGTAGACGAAGGTAAGCAGTTCTTCGTGCGCCGCATCGATTTCTCTGGCAACACCACCACGCGCGACAAGGTCATCCGCCGCGAGTTGTTCATCGACGAAGGACAGATGTTCAACACGCGCATGTGGGACATGAGCATCCTGCGCTTGAACCAACTCGGCTACTTCGAAGTGCTGAAGGAGAACGAGGCCGCCGACATCAAGCGCGACACGCGTACCAACACCGTGGACATCACCTTGAAGGTGAAGGAGCGCGGCAAGAACACCATCGGATTGCAGGGCGGTGTCAGCGGCATCGCGGGCAGCTTCATCGGCTTCAATTACTCAACCAACAACTTCATGGGGTTGGGCGAAACCCTAAGCCTCGATTCGCAGATCGGCGACCGCATCCGCAACGTGACGTTGGGGTTCACCGAACCGTACTTCCTGGATAAGCCCATCCAACTCGGCGCCACCGTTTACATGCAGCGCTACAACTTCGACTATGGCCGCGAAGTATCGCTCATGTCGGGCCGCAACCTGATTCCGTTGTACGAATCGTTGGGCAAGGACAACCTGCTCAACTACGTGCAGAACGGGCACGGGTTCACGGCTTTCGCCAGTTACCCGCTGCGCCGCAGTTTCGCGCGTGTGGGACTCACTTACGGTTTCGACATTTCCAACATCAAGACGCTATCGACGGCGGCCGAGCAATACTTCTCGTACTCGACGTTCCAGAATCTGGGTGGGCCGAATTCGCTCACCGGCATTCGCACCAGCCGTCTGGTTCCGTCGTACACCTACAACACGATCGATCACCCCATCACGCCCTCGCGCGGTAAGAGTATCTTCTTCTCCATGTCGTTCGCGGGTAGTGTTCTGGGCGGCAATGTGAACATGATCGAGCCGACCTTCGAATTCAAGACCTTCCGTCCGGCCTTGAAGAAGGGGCACGTGATCGGGTTCCGCTTCCTGGGCCGTCACGTGACCGGCTACGGCGGCAAGATGGCGCCCCCGTACAACCGCTTCTACATGGGCGGTGAAAACGACGTTCGCGGTTTCGAGATCTGGACCGTGAGTCCCATCGCATTCATTCCGAGCGAAGGGACCGTCAATGTGTTGAACGCCGATGGTTCGGCGCGCTTGCAGAAAACCATCGTGGATGGGAAAGCGGTCTGGACCAGCGTGACGCAGTCGATTCCGGTTTACCAACTCGTCAGTGCCGGCGGCGATACGCAGGGCGTGGCGAACTTCGAATACCGCATTCCGATTGCGGGTCCGGTGACGCTGGCCGCGTTCTACGACGCCGGTTTGAATAAGATCGTCCGGACGTCTCAGATCAGAATGAACGACACGCGCGTCTCCACTTTGAACGGCCTATACCCGCAAGCGGGCTTTGACGGAAAGGCCTATATCGCGCCCGGAACCCAACACATGCGTATGTCCACCGGTCTCGAATTGCAGGTCATGATGCCGGTGGTGAACGCGCCGTTCCGCATTTACTGGGCGTACAACCCGATGATCGTCCAGACCTATTTGCAGACGCCCATCGTGGCGGACCGTTCCATGTTCCCCAACAACGCGACGTTCCTGAATTCCATCGCAACTTGGGGCGCGGCGTATCCGTTCTATGAGAAGCGGAAGACCTTCCGTTTTACGATCGGCAGGACGTTTTAAGGCCGGTGAAGAGCTTGCCCCACGCCTTCCGGCGGTATGCTAGTATCGAGAGTTACTCCAGGGAGTGTAAGTCGTGAACAGACAATTAGTTTGGTTGCCCTTGGTCGCGCTAGGCGCGACGGTTGCCGCGCTCGGACAAGCTCAGTCGAGCAAAGTCGGCGTCATTAATATCCAGAGTGCCATCATCAGCACCAAGGACGGCCAGAAGGCCGCCGCGGATCTGGCGGCGAAGTACGAGCCGAGGCGGAAGAGCATCGAGGGCCGTTCGGGCGAAATCGGCGCGCTCAAGGAACGCCTCAACAAAGGCGCCAACACCATGAGTGAAGACGCCAAGCAGGCTCTGGTGCGAGAGATCGACACCAAGACCCGCTCGTTGCAGCGCGACACCGAAGACGCGCAGTCGGAATTCGATCAGGAACAGAGCAAGGTGCTGCAGGAACTCGGCCAGAAGATGATGGTGGTGATCGACAAGTACGCCAAGGATAACGGCTACACGCTGGTGCTCGACGTCGGTTCGCCGCAGAGCCCGGTGCTGTTCATCTCGCCCACCATCGAGATCACCAACGAGATTGTGGCGCTCTACGACAAGAACTCGACCGGCGGCGCCGCGCCTGCCGCTCCCGCGGCGCGACCGGCCGCCACGCCGGCCCGGCCCGCCACCAAGAAATAGCACTCTTCAATAGGGTAGAATCGCGCAAGGGCGTCCACGCATGTTGTGGGGCGCGTCCTTGCGCGATTTCATTTTTGAGGAGTCGAATCATGTTGCTGAAAGAGCCTTTCTCCCGCCGGACGTTTCTGCAATCCTCAGCTGCCGTTGCCACCGCGGGCCATGCCGTGGCCCAGGAAAAGAAATTGCGTCTCGGTGTCGTGGGCACTGGCGGGCGCGGCCAGTACCTGATGAAGGAGCTGAACAAGACCGGGCAGATCGAATGGGTGGCGCTGTGCGACGTTTACAATGTGCGGCGCGATCAAGCTGCCACCATCGCGGGCGCGCCAGTGAAATTGTACAGCGATCACCGGCAACTGCTCGATCACAAGGAAATCGATGCGGTGGTCATCGCCACGCCGGATCACTGGCACACGCCGATCGCTCTGGACGCCATGAACGCGGGCAAGGACGTCTACGTCGAGAAGCCGATCTTCCATCGTCCCGAGGAAGGCATGGCGCTGGTGAAGACCGCGCGCGCGACCAAGCGCATTTTCGTGGCGGGCACGCAGGGCCGCACCATGCCGCAGTTTGCCGAGACCAAGAAGACCTACATCGACAGCGGCATCATGGGCAAGGTGGGCGTGGCGCGCACCTGGTACACGTCCAACAGCGGATACATGGATCGCAAGATCCCGGATGGCTTCACCGAAAAGCCCGAAGGGCTGGATTGGGATCGCTGGCTCGGCCCGGGTCCCAAGATCGCCTGGACGCCGCAGGTGTACTTCAGCCCGTATCGCTGGTATCACTACGACGGCGGCCCCATTATGGGCATCGCGATTCACGTAGTTGACTCCGCGCACCATTGGCTGAATCTCACCAGGCCTCTTTCGGCGGTGGCCGGTGGCGGGATCTACTACTACAAGGACGGTCGTGATACGCCGGACACGGTCAGCTTCATCCTGGAATACCCGCAGGAATTGATGGTGACCTTCCTGGCCGAATCGTTGACGTGCCCGGACATTAAAACGTCGGCGGGCGTCGAGTTGCGCGGCACCGGCGGAACGGTGATGGCGGAACGCTACGTGCGCGACACCGCCTGGGAATTTGTTCCCAACAAGCGCTACACGCCGACCCCGGCCGCCAAGGGCCCCGGCCCACAGGCCTGGGCGCAATGGAACGCATTGAATTGGCTCGACTGCATCCGTACGCGCCAGAAGCCGGTGGCCAACGTCGAAGCGGCTTACTATTCGACCATGGCGTGCGCGATGGCATCCATGGCGTTTCGTTCCGGCAACAAGGTGTTCTGGAACGACGCCTGGAATCTGCCGGCGTAAACGGAGTGGGGCGGCCTTTCCAGGCCGCCGAGCCGGCTTTCCAGCCGGCCGGCAAGCTGGAAAGCTTGCCCTACAGCGAGTAATGTGTACTGTCTGAGAGAATC
>CAZDIZ010000089.1:0-7277 GCA_964505625.1 uncultured Solibacteraceae bacterium
ACCCACATGTACTTGTAGGGCTCGTCCCACAGGTGCAGCGGGCCGATGGCGCGCGTGATGGGGTGCTTGGGGTCCTGCTTCACGTACATTTCGATGTTGGCCTTCGCAGTCGACGCCTGGTGGCCCGGTTCGGGCTTGATGTAGAACTTGCCGCCGATTACTTCCTGGTACCACCAGGGCCAGTCCGTGAAGTCGACGATGGCGTGGTGCAGCGACACAATTCCCTTCCCGCTTTCGACGAACTCTTTCAGGTTCTTCTTGGCGTTCTCCGAGATGGTCTCCTGCAAATCGTAGAAGACGATGACGTCATAACGCTGGCGCGAACTGGCCAGGGCGTTGGGCTGCGCGTCGGTCATCACCACCCAATCGTCGTAGCCTTCGAACACGGAGTAGAAAGTCGTTTCGTGCGCGTGTCCTCCGGTGACGATCAGGATGCGCAGCGGATCGGGCTTGCGCACCTCGGGCGGAATCGACGCGGGCAGCGTCACCTTGCCCGTGGCCGCCCATTCGGTGCCGCGCGCCATGACGGTGACGAAGCCCGACTCGTACATCGCCGTCAGGTCGTGACCCAGCGTGGTGTGGAAGACGCGGCCCTTGCCGTAGTCCACGGTCCACACGATGGGCTCGTTGCGGCCGAAGCCGCGCATCTTGGGATCGTCGAACGCGGTGGCGATCACCTTCGCTTCCGGTCCCATGGTGACGCTGTGATACAACTCGTCGGTGGCCAGGAAGCTTTCGCCCATGCCCTGCGCGATGGGATGATCGGGCTGAGTGAACTTCACCGGGAACGTGTGACGGTCGCCGTGGCCTTTCTTCAGCCCCTCGGCCGTCCACCAGGCGCCCAGCATCTTGCGGTACTCGGTCCAGATGGGCTCGAATGCGCCGGTGGGCCGGTGATTGTCGCTGAGGATGCCGGTATTGCCGAACGTGTAGCTGTCGCCGTGATAGGTGGCCATGCCTTTGCCCGAACGCACGAACTGCTCGATGGCTTTCTCTGTGGCTTTGCCCAGACGCGGACCGTTGTAGTCGAGCACCAGCACGTCGTAGAGCGCCAGTGTTTCGGCGGTGATGCCGGCGGGCTCTTCGTTGACGCGCACGTCGAAGCGGCCGGTGGAAAGCAGGATCTGCTTCAAGCGCGGCGTGGTGGTGCGCCAGTCGTGATCGTTGCGGCCGGAGAGGATCAGCGCGCGAAGTTTGCCGGATTGAAACAGCTTGGCGGCGGGCGGTTGGGCCGTCGCCGCGACCGCCAGACAAAGGGCCAGCAGGAGATTTCTCATCACTGCCAGCAATGATACAACGGCCGGGAATGCGATAGGATACTAACGCGGACAATGGACATGACACACACACGCAGGGAATTGCTTGTTGGACTGGCCTCGGCCCCTTTGGCTTTGGCCAAGGCAACGTACAAGCCGAAACTCGCCACGCAGACCGTCATCTGGGCGCAGCAGTTCGGGAAGCGCAAGATCGCGACCGTCGACGGACTGGACGAAGCCTTCGCCTCCATCCACAAAGCCGGCTACCACACCATCGAACTGATGAACACATGGCTGCAAGGGCCGGCGCTCGCCAAGACCCGTGAATTGTCCCAGAAGTACAAGATCGCCTGCCCCATCGTCTACAACGGCGGCGTCATGCACGAGCAAGCTGGCGCGGAAAAGACCATCGCCGGCACGCTGGAACTCGCCGACGCGCACAAAACCGTGGGCGGCACCATCATCAGCTTCAATCCCAGCCCCAAGCCCAAGGGCGCGCCCAAGACCGATGAGGAACTCGCGATCCAGGCGCGCAACGTGAACCTGCTGGGCAAACAATTGCAGGCGCGCGGACTGAAACTCGTCGTACACCATCACGATCCGGAGATGAAGGACGGCGCGCGGGAGTGGCGTCACCTGTTGCGCAACACCGATCCCAAACTGATGTGGGTCTGCATGGACACCGATTGGGTGATGCGCGGCGGCCAGGATGTGCTCGCGCTGCTCAAGGAATGTCAGGGGCGGTTGGGCAGCATGCACCTGCGCAACTCGCGCGACGGTGTGTGGCTCGAATCGCTTGACGCGGGCCAGGTGGATTATCCGGCCGTGGCGTCGTATCTCAAGCAGAACGGCTTCACCGGTTATCTGGTGGTCGAACTCTACTACGCCAAGGAAACCACGGTGACGCGCACGGTGGAAGAGAACCTGCGCTTGAGCCGTCTTTATGCCGAGAAGGTTTTCGGCGTGAAAGCGTAGTCAAGGGCTGGCGGCCGCACCCGGCGCGGCTACGGCCGGCCGCCGCCAATCTCGCAGGAAAAGTTGTAGACCCCGGAACCGACCTCGTAGACCGCCTTGCTCTCGGCGGCGCGCAGGAAGCGTATGCTCTGGGCGCGCGAGACGGGTCCGCCGGATTCGGTGACCGATGACGGCACGGACGTGGGCAGGTAGACCGTCGCGGTCGAGTTGGGCGGGACGGTCAGCGCGAGATGAAAGCGAGTGCCCTCGCGCTTCCACGCGCTGCGGATGGTGCCGCGAGCGGAATCGAAGCTGGCGCGCACCCAGGTGAGCGCACCCACAGGCTCGGGCCGGATGAAGAAGTGGTGGAAACCCGGCGATGCCGCGTCCGCGCGGATGCCCGCCAGCGTGCGATAAAACCAAGCGTCCACGCAGGTACCGAAGGGGTGATGACGCGAGCCGGCCTTCCCATCGAGCGATTCGCTCAGCGTGCTGTTGCCGTCGGCGATCATATGCCAGAAACCCGGTGGCTCTGGCTGCGTCACGAGCGTCCAGGCCAGGCCGGCGTGCCCCCAATCCACCAGGCCGTGCAGCATGGGCATCACTCCGACGAAGCCGGTGCTCACGTGATCGTTCCAGGCATGGATGTTGTCGAGCAGGCGGCTGAGAACGCGCGCGCGATGTTCGCGCGGGACCATGTCGAGCCAAAGCGGCAAGGTCTGCGATGTTTGTGAGTCCTTGGCGTACAAACCGGTTGCGCGGTCGAGAAAACGACTGTTGAACGAGTCCCGAATGCGTTCGGCGAGACGCAAGTAGCGGCGTGCATCGTCGGGTTTGCCGAGCAGCGTGGCGGAGCGGCTGACAGCCATGGCGGCATAGTAGTAGCCGGCGGTGGAAGTCTGGACGACGGGAGTGCGAACAGGCCGCCCCTTGCAGCCCGGCTCGAGCCAATCGCCGAGCCACCAGTCGATGAAATCGCCCTTGGCGGTGGAGGTAAGATAGTCAACCCAACGCTTCATGGGCTCGTAGGCCTGCTCGATCACGCGGCGGTCGCCGTAGTATTCGCACAGCTTTTCCGCGACGTAGGGGAGCGTGCCTCCCCACCAGGGATCGGAGTAGTTGTAGCCCGCGTGACCGGTGCGGCCCCAACCGCTGGTGGGGACAATGGGAGGCACGTGACCGTTAGGTTCCTGGGCGTCGATCAGAGTATCGAGGTAATTCGAGTAAACCAAAGCGGCATCGAAGTTGTACACGGCCGATTCCATGGTGTTGAGGCCGTCCTCGGTCCAACCCATTTTTTCGCGTGTGGCTTCCTCGCCGGGAATGCTGTGGCACGCGTTGTGAAGCGTGCGGATGGCGGCCTGGTGGAGTGCATTGACTTTGGAATCGGAACAAGCGAAAGTACCGGCGGGTTGCCAACTGGTATGCACCCAGCGGCCGAGCATGTCGGAAAGCGCGGGCGCGGCGGAGAGGCCGGTGACCTGGACGTAGCGGAACCCGTGGTAGGTGAAGCGCGGCTCGAAGACGCCACGGCCGGTTCGATCAAGCACCAGCCGGCCGGACTGATAGCGCCCGTAGGTGTGTGATGTGGAGTGCTTGGCATCCAGGGTGCCGTCGCGCAGGAGCGTTTCGTTGAAGTCGATCCGGACGACGTCCCCTGGCTTGCCGGTGGCCCGCAAGCGCACCCAGCCTGTCAGATTGACGCCGAAGTCGAACACGAAGACCCCGGCTTTGGGCTCAGTGACCCGCACCGGAGCAACTGATTCGACCACACGCATCGGAGGCATTCGCTGCGCCGCGAGCCGGCCGGTGGGAGCCTCGGCCGGCGAAGCCTGGTTCCAGGACCGGTCGTCGTATCCAGGCGCTTGCCAACCGGGCTTATCGAGGTCCGGCTCGATGGTCTCACCGGCGCGAATGCAGTTGAACGTCAGCGCGCCAGTGGACCATTTCCAGGCTGTGTCGGAGACAATCGCGCGGTGCTCGCCGCCGGGAAATTCGAGATCGATCCGCAGCAGAAGCTTCGGCGATGCCTTCCACGGCGCCTTTTCAAAGCCGAACAGGTCGGGGGTTTGAGGATTGTACCAGCCGTTTCCCAGGATGACGCCGATCGAATTCTGGCCCGGGCGAAAAGCCTGACCAAAATCGTGCGTGACGTAGAGAACGCGCTTGGAGTAATCGGTGAAGCCGGGATCGAGAACGTGATCCCCAACTCGGGCGCCGTTGATATACAACTCGTGATAGCCGAGGCCCGCGATGTAAGCGGTGGCGCGGATGGGAGTGCGTTCAATGGCGACTTCGCGGCGCAGCAGCAGTGCGGCGCCGCCCGCGGGCGTGCCACCGATCCACTGCGCCTGCCAGTCGCGAAATTCAAGCGGACCCACCGACCAGAAAGCCGGAGCGCTCCAGCGGGAGGGTTTGCCCTCCCGGTCCCAGACGCGCACCTTCCACCAATACCGGGTCCTGGAGCGCAGGGGGCGCCCGGCGTAGAGAACGTTCAGGGAATCCGAAGACGCCACTTTGCCCGAATTCCAGAGATCGCCCCGGTTGGCGGCCAGCGCCTGCCGGGTGGAAGAGACCAGTATCTGGTAGGCGGTTTGTAGATCGCCGCGAACCGGAGAGGAGAGCGTCCAACTCAGACGAGGCTCGCGGACGCCGATGCCCAGCGGGTTGGAGGAATACTCGCACCGCGCATCCGCGACTTCCAACGCGTGAACGGGGCCGAGAAGCAAGAGACAGAGAATCCAGCAGCGGCTGAGCATACACATCTATATTACGGAGTCGTGCCCGCGAGTCCCACGCCGATCGATGGCAGATACGTAATCAACAGCACGGCCAGCGCCAGCATCAGGCAGTACGGCAACGTCGAGAGGTAGATTCTGCCCAGAGGCTTCCCGAAGCGGAACGACGCCAGAAACAGATTCTCGCCCATGGGCGGCGTCAGGTAGCCCAGTTCCATGTTCGCGAGGAACACCACGCCGAGGTGCACCGGATCGATTCCGTACGCCGCGGCGATGGGACGGATCAGCGGCACCACCACCAGAATGGCCGAGTAGATGTCCATCAGGCCGCCGACAATCAGCAGAAACACGTTCAACGCCAGCAGGAAGACGAGCGGCGATTGTATGTGCGCTTGTACCCAATCGAGCATTCGCATGGGCACTTCGGCGTGCACCAGATAGTCGGTGAAGCTGAGCGCCACGCCCAGGATGATCAGAAACCCGCCGGCGAGCGTCGCGCATTCGATCACGATGCGCGGCAGGTCGCGCCGCAGGCTCAGATCCTTGTAGATGAAACACTCGACCACGATGCCGTAGATCACCGTCAGCGCGGCGGCTTCCACCAGCGTGGCAAACCCTCCGAACAGTCCGACCAGCACCACCACCGGCAACAGCAACTCCCACTTGGCTTCCCAGATGGCCGTCAGCGCTTCGCGCCATGCAAACGGCGTGCTCTCGGCGCCGGCGAACCATCCGCGCCAAGCGCCCCACAATGCCACCGCCACCACCAGCACCACGCCCGGAACCAGGCCCGCCACAAACAGGCGATCGATGGGCACCTGCGCCGAAATACCGTACAGGATCACCGGCAGGCTCGGCGGAAACAGCAAGCCGATGGAACCGGAAACCGTCACCAGTCCGAGCGAAGTGTTCTCGGGATATCCGGCTTTCACAAGCATCGGCAACAGCAAACCGCCCATCGAGAGAATGGTGACGCCCGATGCGCCGGTGAACGGCGTGAAGAACGCCAGCAGCAGCACCGTCATCACCGCCAGCCCGCCCGGCATCCATCCGACGAGCGCCGTGAACACACGCATCAGCCTGCGGCTGGCGCCAAGCTCGGAGAAGATGAAACCGCCGAGCGTGAATAACGGAATCGCGGGCAGCATGGGCGACGCGCTCAGGCGGTAGATTTCCGAAGGCACCGCCGCAGGCGGAATCGCATCGCGCATGCCGAACAGAAACGCGAGCGCCGCCAGCGCCGCGAAAATCGGCATGCCCAGGATGGTTCCGCCGAGCACAACCAGCGCCAGCGGCAGCGTCCACTCGGGCGTGCTCAACACTTCAACTCGCGTGAACGCGAGCGGCGCGGCCAACCCGAGCGCGGCCACGCATCGCCAGTACCAACGCTCGGAGGCTCGCCACACCAACCGCACGGCGATGAGCGCGAATCCGGCCGGCATGATCGCCAGCGCCTTCCATACCGGAATGCCCCAGGCCACGATGTCGCCGGCCTCGCGCATGACTTTGATTAGTTCGACACTGGCCACCACGAGCGACGCGCAGACGCCCGCGCCGAGCACTGCGGTGACAATGCGAACATGCGAACGCCAGCGCTCGCCGAAGAACACCGTCGTCGAAAGCGCCAGCAAACGGTCGGAACTGGCCGCCAGCGCCGCGCCCAATAGCGTCACCCAAAGCGTGAGGTGCTGCACTACCGGAATAGACCCGGCGATACCTGTGCCGACCAGCTTTCGTGACACCATCTCTGTCAGCGGCAACGCGGTCATCAACGCCAACGCGGCGATGGAGAGCGACGCTTCGGTGCCGCGCAGCGCGGCCACCAGAGACCGCTTCATCTTGCCGCACCCTTGCCGGACTTCGCGCGGAATTCGTGATGCAGACGGACGACTTCGTCAAACAGGTCGGCGGGAATCAGACGGCCGCGCAGCCTGGGATAAGCGGCCTGCGTTTCGGTTTCCCATTTGCGCCGCGTGGCCGGATCCACCGAGACCACGTTCAGACCTTTTTCGCGCATGACCGCGATGGCATCGTCGCCCATCTTGCGGACTTCATCGCGTGCGCGGACGGAAGCGGAGCGCGCAGCTTCGAGCATCTGCGCGCGCGAGGCCTCCGGAATGCGGTCCCAAGTGCGTTTGGACACCAGCGTCGCGCCGGCCAGCGGCGCCCACTTCAGGTCGAGCATATTCTTGGCCAGGCCGAACGATTGGTCGAGCAGCGCAAACAACGGCGGCACATCGAACGCCTGTATGACGTTGGTCCGCAGCGACGGCAGAAGATCGGTGACCGCCAGCGGCACCACCATAAAGCCGAACTCCTTGTACAGCTT
>CAZDIZ010000089.1:7377-13668 GCA_964505625.1 uncultured Solibacteraceae bacterium
TCTTTCGGCGCGGCCGTGCCCAGGTTGATGACGATGTCCGGACGCGTGGCGCCCGGCGCGGCAACTCCGGCCCCCGGCGAAAAGCACAACCACGCTATGGCGGCGACGAACATCGACGATCTCATTCCAAATCTCCCTTCGATTCACTATTGGTTGCCGGCTCCGGCGTCAGGATCAATTCATCGGTGCGGCCGAGCAGCCACTCGGCTCGCCGGTGCGCCACCTGATTCAGCAAACGCACTTCCGGATGTCGTTCCGCATCCACGGCCAGCGCGCTCTTCAGCGCCTTTTCGAACGACGCCTTGTCCTGCTTGGCTACCGAAACGCTCTCGGCGTAAGCCACGTAGACGCTCGCGCGTTTCCCTTGCGACAACTCGAGCGCTTGCCGGTAGTGTTCCTCGATCCGCGCGAAATCCGGCTTGCCTGGTTTGGCGCCCGCCAGGATCACCATGAATTCGTGCAGCGTTCCTTCCTGCCAGGCCGGATCAAGCTCCAGCGCGCGTTCGGCGAGCGCGTCCACTTCCGGCAAGCGGGCAAGCATCCGCGCGTCGCCTTTCGACACCGATATCGCCAACCCAAGCGCCGCGGCGTTCCAGTAGAGCAGTCCGACGTCGTTCTTTTTGCGGAATGCCGACAACGCCGCGCGGGGGTCGTTGTTAAATGCACTCGACGTCCCCTTTTGCGCGACATCGAGCGCGCGGAACCCGTAGCTGTGCGCGCGGAGGTAGAGCCTGCGGGCACGGGCGCGAATTTGTTCGGCCGCGTCCATGTCAGTGTCGGCAACGCGGTCGGCGCGATCCTGCACGTAGAGATACGAATACGTCGCGAAGCCCTGGCACGCCGTTTGCAGCAACCCGCGGTGCCGCGGCGACTTCGCCAGCAGACTCTCGGTCATCTTCAGCGCGAACGGCAGCGCGTCGCCCACCAGCGCGATGTCTTCGTCCGTTTCGAACACCGAGTTGCCCGAGGCCAGCGCGTCGCCGATCTTGTTGACCGCTATTTTTTCGAACGAGCAGCCGCTGAGCAGCAGCGCCGCCGCCGTCAGGACCCAGACCCGACTCACACCCATCGGTACACCTCCGCCTCCGTGTTCCCGGAAGGCAAAGGGACATTATATTCCGCTGAAGCTGCTATTTTGGGAAGTGCCATGACCCGAATGACCCGCCGCGCGTTCCTGTCGGCATCGCTAGCCGCCGCCGCTTCGTCGCGTCTCGCCGCCGCCTCCAGTGTCGTCCGCTTCGCCGCCATCGCCGACACGCACATCATCGACGAGTTCTACAAAGGACCGGAAGGCAGCGCCAACGACAGCGAGTCCATTTTCAAAACCAAACAGCGGCTGGAAGCCGTGCGCGCGCATCTGAACGCACTCAAGCCCAAGCTCGACGCCGTCTTCGTGCTGGGCGATTACTTCCACAACTATCCGTCATTCGACCTGGACTTCTTCTTTCAGCACCGCACGCGCGTCGACATCGCCAAGGAGATTACCGACGGCTTCAAGGCGCCCGTGCATATCGCCTTCGGCAATCACGATTACGCCGTGCCGAAGGTGTCGCGCGAAACGTCGCACGAGTTATTCCGCCGCAAGCTCAAATCCGCACCCTACCATTCGGTCACTTATGGCGGGTGCAAGTTCGTATGCTTGAATAACTTTTTGGGAGATACATGGAAAGCCGGCCCTAACTATCAGAAGGGCCTCGGCAGCTTCGGTGAGGAACAACTGAATTGGTTTGAAGCCGAGTTGCGCCAGCACAAGCCCACCTTCGTTTTTCTGCACTATCCCTTGGGCACCGTCGCCGCCACCGAGCGGGCCGACTATGGCGTGTATCCACTGCTCCAGAAGTACTCCGGCACCATCCAGCACGTGTTTTCCGGCCACCGGCACAAATGGCTCGATTACGGAACCAAGTACGGCCCGCGCCACACCGGCGTCGCCGCTACGCGCTACGACGAGAACGCGTACCTGATTGTCGAAGCCGACGCGAAGCGCGCTGAACATCGACTGCTCAACGTCGGTCTAGTCGAATGGGGCTCTCACTTCGCCAAGCCATACAACCGCTAACACACATTTAACGCAACCCACCCGGAATCCCGGCGCGTCCAAACTCCTGTTCAACGGACTGAGTTTGGGTGATGTCTGGACTAACTAATCAACAACTATCCACTGAACTTATTGAGCGCCAACTGGAAGTTAAGGGTGGTGTTAGTGATATTAAGAAACCGCTAAGTAAGTTAATCGCGGTTAACGCGCAGGTTCGAACCTGTTTATTACTGGGGCTCTACGGACTGTGCGTGTACCGGTTCTGGCTGGCGCCGCTCGGCTCCAGTTTTTGGGTGGATGAAGCGGTCACCGCTTTTGTTGTGCGCTTCGGTGGCGAACACGCGTCGCTGCGCGTGGCTCCGCAGGTTCCACAATCGCTCTATTACGTATTGCCGTCGCTCGCCAACGCGTGGTTTGGATTGTCGGAAGTGTGGTACCGCGTGCCGTCGATGATCTGCGCCGCGCTGACCGCCGTGTGCATGGCACGGATCGCGCGGCGGCTCATCAGTCCGACGGCCGGGTGGTTTGTTGCGTTCGGCTGCTTCGCTATCGGCGGCATCAACAGTGCCGCGGTAGACGCGCGTCCCTACGCGTTGGGCATGCTGATTGCGAGCGCGAGCGTGGTGTTCCTGGTTCGCTGGCTGGATCGTGCCCGCTGGACGGACGCCGCGCTGTTTGTGCTCTTCGCTGCGCTGCTGTGGCGGACGCATCTGGTTTACTGGCCGTTCTACCTCGTGTTTCCGCTTTACGCCGCTGTGCGTCTGGCGCGACGGGAGACGACAGTCGGTTGGCGGGCGCTGCTCTCGGTCTTTCTCCTGCTCGGCCTGACGCTAGTGCCTGTTGCGCTGCGGGCGATCGAATTGTCGCGCGAAGCCGCCTCGCACGTGATTGTCCCACCACCGACGTTCCGCAATTTCAAGTACGCGCTCAAGTTTGGCCTGCTCGTCGCCAGCCTGCCGGTCGTCTGGCTAGCGGGTCGCATCCTGAAATGGTCGCGCAATTCGCTTGCGTTGCCCTCCGGCGTGTTGCTGCTCGGGTGGTGGTTCATTCAACCGCTGTGTTTGTTCGCCTATTCACGTCTTACCGAAAACAGCGTGTTTGTGTCGCGCTATCTTTCCCTCTGTTTACCAGGGGTCGTACTAGGGACTACCTTCATACTCTCCCGATACGTCCCCGAACGTCAGTGGATGCCCCTGACGCTGACGCTGGGGGCAGGCCTTCTTCTGTTTCAAGCCAATTGGACGGAGGCCTGCCCCTTGATTCACAATTCGGACTGGCGCGGCGCCTCGACCGCTATCGCCGCGCTCGGCGACGCACACATTCCGGTGATCTGTCCCAGTCCATTCATCGAAGCCAAGCCGCCCGTGTGGAGTCCCCGCTATGCACTGCCCGGATTCCTCTACGCACACTTGAGCGTCTACCCCGTCGCCGGACGCACGTTGCTGTTCCCGTTCGAAAACAGCCCTCAAGCCGAGCAATACGCGTCGAAACTGATCAACGGCGAACTGGCCAGCGCGCCACGGTTCGCCATTTACGGCAGCTCCAAAAGCGCGCACGATTGGCGCCGATGGTTCACCGCCCGCATGCCTGGATGGACGTGGCGCAGCCTGGGCCCATTCGGCGACGTGGACGTGGTAGTGATGGAGAAGCGGGCTGACCACATGGCAGGCATGTAATTGATAACAGACAGCTTGCTCTGTTTTTCCACAGAAAGTCTATAAGTATGATATGATGCTAGAAGGATAGAAACATGGCCTTCAGCATCAAGAACTCCGAGGCGGATCGTTTGGCGCGCAGGGTCGCGCGCCTGTCCGGCGAGAGTCTGACGAGCGCCGTGGTGGTGGCACTCCGCGAGCGGCTAGAGCGGTTGGAACGTCGTACGCGTGGCCGGTCATTAGCAGACGAATTGGACGAGATCGCTCACCGGTGCGCCGCCTTGCCGGTTTTGGATGCGCGCTCAGCCGACGAGATCATCGGCTACGACGAGAACGGAGTGCCGCGGTAATGGTGTTGGACACTTCGGCGCTCCTGGCGATCCTGCTTGACGAGCCGGAACGGCGCCAGTTCAACGAGTGCATCGAGGCGAGCACAAAGCGTTTTCTCTCCGCGGCTACGCTGCTAGAAACCTCCATCGTTCTGGAATCGAGAAGCGGTGAGATGGCCGGTCGCGAACTAGACCTGCTTCTTCACCGGGCGAAAATTGAGGTTGTCGCCGTCGATGAGCAACAAATCGAAATTGCCCGCGCCGCATTCCGCCGTTACGGCAAAGGCCACAGCCCCGCCGGCCTGAATTACGGAGACTGCTTCTCCTACGCGTTGGCCATGGCGAGCGGCGAACCGCTGCTCTACAAGGGACGCGACTTCTCCCGTACCGACGTGACCAGCGCGCTTGAATGCTGATCTGCTTTGTGGCAGGTCAGTTTAGCACCACGACTGCGTACGTATCCAGCCGCGGCAGCACAAACTCGATGTGGCCCGCCGAACTCTTCACACCTTCGGGTCCGCGCGTTTCCTTATCCGGAGTGAACAGCCGCGGCGTGCTGTGTTTGATTCCACTCAGCTTCACGCGCACGTTGTTGACCGGCTGCTGATCGTAGTTGAGCACGTGCACCGCCAGCCGCTTGCCTCCGTCCAGACTCCAAAGCGTCGCCAGTACGTGCGGCGCGCCGTCGATTTCAATCCAGGCGGCGCCCGCGTTTGCAGCACGAATTCTGGTGATTGCATCGGCTGGCACCTCCTCGTCGAAGGTCACCACTCTCCCGCCACGGCGTTTGTATCGCGCGAGCATTTCTTCGTCCGCCGGTGCGAGCACCGTCGAATGCGGGACCACGATCACGCGATGTTCGTCGAGTTGCGCGTCGTTCACCGCGCCCAGCAAACGGATCTTGTACGGCACGCTGCGCTTCGAAAGCAGGTCGTAGAAACTCGTATCGCCTTTGTCCCAGGTGAACCCACCGTCGGAGCCATTGCGCGCCACCGGCGAACGCAGCACACCGACCGGCGTCACGCTTTGCGCGCCCACATAGAGCGGCTCCTGCTGCTTGAGAAAGCCATTGGCTTCAACGATGCCGCTCCAGGCATCGAGCGCCGCCGCATCACCGGCCATCAATGCGCCGTCGAACGGACCTTCCATGTCCCACGAATACGCCGAGCCGAGCGCGGCGGCCTCCAGAATGCCGAGCTTCTGCGAACGCCGGCCGAGCCACGTGGTGGCGCGATTACCTTTGCGGAACATCGAGTACTCACTGGTATGCGCCTTCCATTCCGGAATCACTCCGCGCACGTAACGCATGCGGCGCACGTTGGACGCGTCCCAGTCGTCGCCCCAGGCTCCCGGTTCGCGCCAACCTTCGCTGAAGACGAACTCCATGTTGTCGTTGAGCGTGATGCCTTCGGCACGCAGGCCGTAGTTGGTGAACAGCAGGATGTTGGATTTCTTCTCGTCGTGTATGTAACGGCGCAGCGCCGCGAAGTGATTCGCCACGGCCTCGCGCGTGTTCCATCCGGGGCAGGCGGTGTTGTCGAAGAAGATGCCGTCGAGTCCCGCGTCGATGATGGCGCCCACACGCTTCTTCTGGTATTCGAGCCACTCCGGATTGGAGAGATCCGCGATGAACCGCAGCGCATCCTTACCGCCTGAATAGCGAAACGGCGTGCCTTCGCTATCGAAACGCAGCCAGCGCACGGCGCGCGGATGGTCGCGGAACATGGTCTCCCAGAAGATGCTGACCGCACACATGTAAGCCGCGGCGCGTATGCCGCGTTTGTGCAGCTTTTCGGTGATGATCTTGCACTGCTCGCGCTGGGTGGCCTCTTCAGCGTCCGAAAGACCCACGCTCCAGGTGATCCACACCCAGTTGATGTTGGCTTGGGCGAGCAGGTCGGCCATGCGATCGCCGTACTTCGAATAAAGGTTGCCGAGCACTTCCTTCTGTTGCTCGTTGAAATGCTTACCCCAATCCGAACGCGTGGTCTTGCGCACTTCGAGCGGCCCACCGTCCAGACGCGTGAACCGGAAGCGCCCCTGCCGCGCCCACTCGGGAACGTCCCCCACACCCGGCTTCAACACATCGCCGGCCACGGCCAAAGCGGTGCACGCAAACATGTAAGCAGCCAGACAGGAAAGACGCACGCCAACCTCCGCTGGGATTATATCAACGCGTCCGTCGCGATAAGATACAACCGACATGCTTTCGCGAACACTCTCCAGACGGCAAGCGCTCCAGGGCGCGGCGGCGGTTTGGCCGCTTCGA
>CAZDIZ010000089.1:13768-21675 GCA_964505625.1 uncultured Solibacteraceae bacterium
TCAAGAAGATGGATGCGCGGCTGCGGCGCTATCTCTGTTACGCCTTCGAACGCAGCATGCGCGCGGATTTTCTGGAAGCGCTCGAACAGGACTGGTCCTCCGAAGCTGTTGATCGTATCGCCGCAAGGCCGCATCATGTTTGGGAAACCGCCGTTTGGATTCTCACATCCAACCGCCGCCTGGTCGACCGGCCCGGGGTAGGCTATCGTATTGTTCCGGCCGGTCAGGTGCAGGCAAGCGACCGTGTCCTTCCCAACGAATTGAAGCCTTGCACAGTGGACGTACGCGATAACGGCCTGTTCACCTGGAAGTGGAGCAACGGCCCGAGCAATATCGAAATGTACAACCGTGGTGATCACGAAGAAAACGCGCGGGCGCTGCGCGAAGCACTGCCGGCGCTCTACGAATCGTTCCGCTGCGCGCCAGCAGGCGCCGCGGGCTAACTCAACTCAACCGCATCGTGCGGGTGCCAATCGCGAAACAAATCACGCCGATGCCGGTCAGCACCGCGCAAGGCAGCAACATCTCGAGCGGCGTGAAGCCGCGCCACGTAGCGCCTTCCGTAGCCAGAATCGCCCAACGCGCCGGGCTCACCACGCTGAACCGCACCATCCACTCCGGCATGAAGGCCAGCGGAATCGCGCCGCCGCCGAACAACGTAAGCGGCATCATGGTGGCCCAACCGATGCCGCTCGCGGCTTGCTCGGTCTTACCCAATCCCGCCACCAGCATCATGATGCCGACAAAAGCCACCGCGGTTGAAACACCCGCCGCAAACAACAGCGGCCAACTGTGCGGGACTACGTGGAACGCGAAACGTCCCACCAACCACAGCGTCAGTTCCACGATCAAACACGCGCCGCCGCAGGCCAGGGCCTTACCCGCCAGCAGTTGAACGCGGCTGATGGGAGCCATCTGCAAGCGCAGCAGCGTGCCCTGGGTGCGTTCGGTCACGAAGCCGATCGCGAAGGCCATGGCGCAACCCAACACGCCCCACAACAGCCCTTGCGGAAAAGTGATCTCGAAAGAATTGCTCGGACCTTGCTTGTGAATGGACACTTCATGCCGCGCGACTTTCAACGGCTGCCACTGAACCCCGCCGGAACCGCCCGAGGATGGCGCCACTTGCGGCATCTCGCCCATGGTTTGATCCATGCTGCGCAGGAACCGCAGGATCGACGCGCGCTCTTTGTCCGGAACCCCGGCCTGATGTTCGAGTTCCCCCATCGACTTGCGCAAGTCCGCGCGCATCACCGTCGGGTTGGTGAGCTTCGAGCCGAAACCCTGCATGATTTTCTGAAACAGCAGACCTTCGATCATGGCGGCCTCAGCCTTGCGGCTGGGATCGCTCCAGATCTCGATTTGTGGCGGCTCGCCATGGAACATCCGTTCGTTGGCGGTGCCGAATCCCTTCGGCAGAATCACGGCCGCGGCCTGGCGTCCCTTGCGTACCAAATCGATGGCTTCGGCGCGCGTAGTGGTCTGCACCGCGAAGTCGTCGCTCGCTGTGATGCGCACGGCCAGGTCGCGGCTCGCCGCTGTTTGGTCATCATCGGCCAGCGCAATCGCCAGCCGCTTCGGCCCGTCGCCGGAGGAATCGCCGAACACGACGCCAAACAGCACGGCGACCAAGAGCGGCCAGACGAAAGCGAAGAACAATCCCGACTTCACGCGGAACAGCGTGCGGATGTCTTTGACAGCCAGTGCAAGAATCGCGGTCACTCGTCGTCCCTCAACGTTCTACCGGTGAGATTCAGAAACACCTGTTCGAGCGTCGGCTCTTCCAGACGAAACCGTTCGATGGGCGCCTCGGCGGATAACCGGTTCAACTCCGCCAGCGGGTCGGCGACGAACATCTCGATTTCCTTGCCACCGCGCTCGACCACCAAACGAGGGTGACGTCCCTGCGCCGCAATCAACCCGGGCACGGTGTCGAGCGCCAGCAGACGGCCATGATCCATGATTCCGACGCGGTCGCACAGCCGCTGCGCCTCTTCCATGTAATGCGTGGTGTAGACGATCGTGCGCCCTTCGCGCTTGAGCGTCAGGATGTTTTCGAAAATCAGATTGCGCGATTGCGGGTCGACGCCCACGGTCGGTTCATCCAGCAGAATGATCGCCGGATCGTGCACCAGCGCCACAGCGAGATTCAGACGGCGCTTCATGCCGCCGGAGAAGTTCTTCGCCAAGTCCCGCCTGCGGTTGGCGAGCCCCACGAAATCCAGCGTCCAGCCGATGCGTTCTTCGAGCCGCTTGCCACGCAGCGAGTAGAGCTTTCCGAACAACGCGAGGTTCTCTTCCGCCGTCAGCACTTCGTAGATCGAGAGCGATTGCGGCGCGATGCCCATGCGCGCGCGCACCTCCGCTTGGCGCGGGTTGCCGCTCGCGTCCACGTGGACTTCCACGCTGCCCGCATCCGGTTCGATCAGTCCGGTGGTGCAGTGTATGAGCGTGGTTTTTCCAGCGCCGTTGGGGCCCAGCAGTCCGAAGATCTCGCCGCGCCGGACCTCCAGGCTGAAATCGTCCACCGCGGTCAGGGGTCCGTACCGCTTGGTGACTCCTCGCAGGCTCAACAAAGTTTCGCCGGCCATTTCCCTATGCTACGCAGCGCCGCGCTGGAAGTTCCGCTGAACACGCCCCACTCACAACCCCTGTATAATGCTAAGGCTGCTTCAGGCGGCGTGAGAGAGTCGATGATAACAGGCGAGAGCAGTTCGGTTTCGAGAAGAGGCTTTTTCAGGAAAGCGGCGCAAGCCAGTGCCGTGGCCGCGGCGCCCATGATTGTACCCAGTTCCGTGCTGGGTCAACGCGCCGGCGCGGTGCCGCCCAGCGACCAGATCGTCGCTGGCGGAATCGGCATCGGCGGGCGCGGCGGAGACGATCTGCGCGCGCTGATCAGCTTCCGGCAGGTGCGCTTCGTGGCCATCTGCGACGTGAAGAACGCGCGCCGCGAAGAACTCAAGACGCTGATCGACAAGAAGTACGGCAATCACGATTGCGCCATGTACAGCGATCAGTTCGAACTGCTCGCGCGCAAGGACATCGACGCCGTCCTCATCGCCACCGGTGATCGCTGGCACACGCCGCTGTCGATCCTGGCCGCCGAGCACGGCAAGGACGTCTACTGCGAAAAGCCCTGCTCGATGACCATGGAAGAAAGCTGGGCGCTGGCCGATGCCTTCCGCCGTTATGGCCGCATCTATCAGGCCGGCTGCCAGCGCCGCAACGGCGGCAACGTCGAATTCGCCGTCGAGCTGGCGCACAACGGCCACCTCGGCAAACTGCACACCGTGGTCGCCAACACCGGACCGTGGAAGGACTGGCCGCCGTTTCCGAGTCACGACTGGCTGCCCGCCGAACCCGAGCCGCCTAAGTCGGTTCTCGATTGGGATCGCTGGCTGGGGCCGGCGCCATGGCGTCCTTATAACTCGCGGTACGTGCGCGGCGGTTGGCGCAATTGGTACGACTTCCACGGCGGCGCCATCCTCGAATGGGGCTCGCACACCGTTGACCTGTGCCAGTGGGCCGCCAACGCCGACGACACGCAACCCGTCGAATACGAACCGCAAATCGGCGGCGACGCGCCATATTCGGTGCACTGCAAATTCGCCAACGGCTTGAAGCTTGAAATGCGCGACGAAGGTTGGAACGGGCGTTTGGGACTCGGCTCCTGCACAGTCCGCTTCGAAGGCGACAACGGCTGGGTGGAGACCGGCGATTCGAGCAAGATCGAAGTCAGCGAGAATCTGCGCCACCTGCTGCGTCCTACCACCAAGGCCAACGTGGCGCTCGCTTATCACATGCAGGATTGGCTCAACTGCATCAAGGCGCGCACGCAACCGCGCGCCAGTGCCGCCCACGCCTGCAATTCCCACATCAGTTGCCATGCGGCGTTCATCGCCTTCCAACTCGGCCGCAAGCTGCGTTGGGACCCGGTGAAGCGCGAATTCCCCGGCGAGGAAGTGGCCAACCGCATGAGGTCCAGGGCGCTGCGCGAACCGTGGCGCATTTGAGGCTCTTTCAGGAGGAGATAACGACAATGCAGAACAACACTACGCAACAGGCTCCCGTGGCGAAGAAAGAAGAAGCGAAGCAACCGCCCAGACCGGTGCCGCCTCCCGAATTCCAGGCCGAAAAGCTCCTGAAGTTGGACGCGCCCGCGCTGGAGAATCTCCTGAAAGACCCCAAGGCGACGGTTTTCGAAAAAGCCAAGGCATGCCAGCGGCTGGCGAACATCGGCAACAAGGATTCCGTGCCCGCGCTGGCCTCGTTGCTCACCAACGCGCAACTTAGCCACTACGCGCGCTATGGTTTGGAGACCAACCCGGACGCATCCGCCGACGACGCGTTGCGAGCGGCGCTCGCCAAAGTGAAAGGGCAGACGCTGCTCGGCGTGGTGAATTCGATTAGCAAGCGCAAAGATCCCAAGGCCGTGCCCGCGCTCACCAAACTGATTTACGGCGCCGACATCGAAGTGGCCAAGGCCGCCGCGTCGGCCGTCGGACACATCAGCGGGCTGGAAGCATTGAAGTCGATCCAGGGCGCGCTGGCGCGCACCAAAGGCGCCGTGCGCGACGCGGTAGCCGCCGCCGGTCTGGTATGCGCCGAAGGTCTGCTCGCCAAGGGACTGCGCGCCGAAGGGCTTTCGCTCTACAGCACGCTCTCGCGCGAAGGCACACCGAAGCCGGTGCGTCTGGGCGCGATGGAGGCCATCATCGCGGCGGAAGTATCACTGAACCGGCCGCGGTAACGCGCGCCTACAACACGAAGTCCTGAAATCCCCGCTTCACGCGGAGTGTGCGCGTGCGGCCGTGGTGTTCCACTTTCAAGGTGAAGGCGGCGTCGGAAGTGACGTCGATCTTCCAGCCCGGATTTGCTTCGGGCGTTGCGATCAGTGTCACCACGTGGCCGTTGAAGCGGAAGCGCTCGCAGCCGACGCGCTTGGTGGCGTCGATGCGCCAACTGAGCGTGTTCGTGGCGGCGTCGGGCTTGAGTCCAATCTTGTATTCGAGCAGCATCATGATCGGCGTGATCCCACTCCATCCGACAAAATCTGGCTTGGCGGGCTTGCCCGGCGCGGTGGAATCGGCGGCGTAGTTCTCCCAAACCGTTCCCGTCTTTTTGTACACTTCGAAAACGCGGTCGAGGTTTTCAAGCGCAATCTCGCGCGCCAGTTTGGCACGCCCTTGGGCTTCCAATCCTCGCACCACCATGGTCGTGGTCGGGTCCCACACGGCGCCGCACCAATAGCCGCCGTCGGCGTGATAGCCCTTCTCATCCGCCGGGAGCGTGGGCACGCGATGACAGCGTCCGAAGGTTTTCGGATTCACGAGTTCGGCGGCGAGCGCGTCGGCTTGCTCATTCGATGCGACGCGCGCGACGAGCGCCCAGAACCCGGCGACGGTCTTCACCGGACAACGCTCGCCGGTGAGCGTCAGATCGAAATAGAACCGCCGCGCCGGATCCCACATGAGGCGATTGATGGCGGCCGAGAGGTCGCGCGCTTCTTGATCGAATCGCTTCTCTTCGCGCTTGCGTCCGGTGATGCGCGCAATCTCCGCCAGGTTGCGCGCGAACAGAACCATCTGCGATGAAGTGTCGATGGAGGTGCCGCCGCCGTCCAGGTACGGGTTGCGCGTTGAGTTGTCCATCGACGCCCAATCCGTCATGTAGAGTCCGTTGCCCTGACGCACGTACTTTTGCAGTGCTTCGTAGTAACGGGCGAGCGGCTCCCAAACCTGATTCAGGCGCGCACGGTCCCCGGTCACGCGATAGCTTTCCACCTCCGCCCAAGCCAGGATCGGATGATTCAACGCATCCAGCGTCACCATCGGATTCGGCTGCGGCGCCGGCCGCCCGCGATAGGTGACCGGCACTGCACCCTGCCGCTTGGGAAAGCCGTAGCCCCAGCGCGAGAACAACGGCGCTCGCTCCAAGTTGCGCCACGCCTTGTAGTCGATGCCGGTGGTGCGGTCGATCTCGCGGCAGATTTCCCCCGTGTCGTATTGCTTGGCGTAGAAATTGTCGAGCGACGCGATACCCGGCACCACCGTGTGGCCGTAATTGCAGAACATGGTCATGAAGCACGTGTCCCAGAGGAAGATGTTCTGGTTGAACGCCGCGTCGATGAAGTTAGAGACGTACCCGCTTCCCGGCTTCGGTTGATGGAAGTTGCGAAACGCCAGTTCCCATGCCTTCCAGTACATCTCGATCAGGTGCGGTTCGCCGTCGATGACCGGCGCAGGCAACTTAAGACGCGCTTCGGCGAAGACCGGCAGCGGTTCCGGCGTGTAGGCCTTTTTGGCGAAGTAGACGCCTTGCGGTGTTTCGGCCGCGCACGCCAGCGCAAACAACAGCAAACAGATCGCGGAGGTTAGATTTCGCATGGGGCACCCGCCGTGCGGCGGACAAGCGTTCCCAATCTACCATTTTTGCGGGCCGCGCCTAATCACCTAATTGTAGATCATAAATTAGAGCTTTTGCCTTGACACCAACCGCAGGCGCCTCTAAAATAGAACATATGGCACGCATACTACCTGATCTAGATCTACAATCGGTATTATCCGTGCCAATGTACTTCTACCTTTCCGTATGTTGCTGTCTGTAGCCGCCCTTCCGCTTCGGCATTCAGCGGCGGTGGTGGCGGCGTCCCCGTCTCTTGTTGACCCAACTATCTAACAGACAGAAAAGGACATAGCAATGAAATCGACACACATCATCGCGGCGCTGGCGGCAGCGATTTCCGTTGTACCGGCAACGGCGCAGAGTTTGAACTGGGAAGGACAGACCGGCGTTTTCGTAACGCCTTTGGCTTACACGGCGGCGTCGCCCGAAAGGAACTTCGGAAGACCAATCGTCGCGTACCACTTTCTGAACGCCGGACCGGTGCTCGGGAACTTCCACACGACATCGGTCACCGTGGGTTTGGTGAAGCGGATCGAGTTCGGCTACACCCGGGCGTTTCATCAGCCAGGCGACACGCCCTCGCTGAGTCCGCTGTGGGACGGGGGCTTCAACATCGTGCATGCGAAGGTGAATGCTGTAACCGAGAACGCCGGCAATAACAAGTGGGTGCCGGCGATCTCGGCCGGTTTCGTGGCGCGGACACAGGTGCACCACGTCAGCGGATCGCTCGCTAACAAGGACTACAACAACGCGGACTTCTATGCCGTAGCCTCAAAGACGGTCACGCAAACCAAGGCGGTGCCCATCGTGTTGAGTCTGGGCTACAAGGCTACCAACGCGTCGGTATTCGGGCTGGCGGGCAATGCGCCAGCATACAAAGGACGTCTATTTGGCGCGGCGGCGTTCGTCTTCAAGGGGCCGTCGAAAAGCACGCTCATCTTCGGCTCCGAATTCGCGCAACAACCGCGCGAAGTACAGAATCTGCCGGGAGCGATTGTGCCGACCACCATCACCTACGCGGCGCGCATCGCGCCCAGCCCCAAGGCGAAGTTCAACATCGACTTTGGCGTGGCCCAGGCGGCCGGAAAAATTCTGCCCGGAGTCGATCTGAAAGTGCGTCATCAGTTCGCGCTAGGCATCTCTTACGGTATCTGACATCGAAAAGGACACAAGATCATGGCGACCTCTGACAGAAAACCTGGAATCGGCACCCTGGCGCTGCACGCGGGCCAAATTCCGGACCCGGCGACCACCGCGCGCGCGGTTCCCATCTACGCGACGTCGAGCTACGTCTTTCACGACGCCGACCACGCGGCCAATCTGTTCGGCCTGCGCGAATTCGGCAATATCTACTCGCGGCTGATGAACCCGACCAACGATGTGCTGGAGAAGCGTCTGGCGGCGCTCGACGGCGGCATCGGCGCGTTGGCGTTCGCCTCCGGCCAGGCGGCCATCACTGCCGCGATTCTCACCATCACGCACGCCGGCCAGAACTTCGTCTC
>CAZDIZ010000089.1:21775-25425 GCA_964505625.1 uncultured Solibacteraceae bacterium
GCGGTCTATTCGACCACCAAGTTCCTGGGTGGACACGGCGTGCACGTGGGCGGTGCCATCGTCGACAGCGGCAACTTCCAGTGGGCGGAGAATCCGTCGAAGTGGCCCGAGTTCACCGCGCCGTCGGAGTCCTACCACGGCGTTGTGTTCACGGAAGCGCTGAAGCCGTTAGGCAATCTGGCCTACATCATCCACATCCGCACGCACTGGCTGCGCGATACCGGCGCGGCGCAGAGTCCCTTCGCGTCGTTCCTGTTTCTACTGGGCTTGGAGACGCTGCACGTGCGCCTGGAGCGCCACGTGCAGAACGCGCAGGCGCTGGCCGAGTGGCTGGAAAAGCACCCGGCGGTGACGTGGGTCAACTATCCCGGCCTCAAGAGCCACTCGCACTACGCAAACGCGAAGAAGTACTTGCCGGACGGAGCGGGAGCGATTCTCGGATTCGGCATTCGCGGCGGCAAGGCCGCTGGTGTTAAGTTCATCAATAGCGTGAAGCTGGCGAGCCATCTGGCCAACGTCGGCGACGCCAAGACACTGGTGATTCATCCGGCCTCCACCACGCACTCGCAGTTGACCGAGGAAGAACAGCGGGCGACGGGCGTTTCACCCGAGTACGTGCGCGTGTCGGTCGGGATCGAATCGATTGAGGACATCAAGGCGGATTTCGATCAAGCTCTGCGGAGCTCACAGGAGTAAGCCATGGCATCGTACGAAGACAACAGTTTCAGCATTGGCAGGACGCCGCTGGTGAAGTTGAAACGGCTGGCGGCGGGCAGCGGGGCGACAGTGTTCGCAAAAGTCGAAGGCCGCAATCCGGCCTATTCGGTGAAGTGCCGCATTGGAGCCTCCATGGTCTGGGACGCCGAGCAGCGCGGCCTGCTGAAGCCCGGCAGCGAACTGGTGGAGCCCACCAGCGGCAACACCGGCATCGCGCTGGCGTTCGTGGCCGCCTCGCGAGGCTACCCCATCACGCTGACCATGCCGGAGACCATGTCGCTTGAACGGCGCAAGGTTTTGAAAGCGTTCGGCGCGAACTTGGTGCTCACCGAAGGCGCCTTGGGAATGAAGGGAGCCATCGCCAAGGCCGAAGAGATTTTCAATTCGGACCCGAACCGTTACGTGCTGTTGCAGCAGTTCAAGAATCCGGCCAACCCGGACATTCATTTCAAGACCACGGGGCCTGAAATCTGGGAGGATACCAACGGGCAGATTGACGTGCTGGTGAGCGGCGTCGGCACCGGCGGCACCATCACCGGCATTTCGCGCTACATCAAGCAGGTGCGCGGAAAGCAGATCCTGTCGGTGGCGGTCGAACCCGACGTGAGCCCGGTGATCACGCAAACGCGCGCGGGCGAACCGCTCAAGCCGGGACCGCACAAGATCCAAGGCATCGGAGGCGGCTTCATTCCGGACACGCTGGACCTGTCGATAGTGGATCGCGTCGAACTGGTGTCGAACGACGACGCGATTGAAACCGCACGCCGCCTGGCTCGAGAGGAAGGCATCCTAAGCGGCATCTCCTGCGGAGCGGCGGCGGCCGTCGCCCTGCGCCTGGCGCGACTGCCGGAGTTCGCCGGCAAGAACATCGTAGCCATCCTGCCGGACTCCGGCGAGCGCTACCTTAGTTCGATTCTGTTCGAAGGGATTGTGTAACTAGTTTCGGGGACAGGCTACGCTGGTACGAAACTCTTTGCACTTGGGTGGAGTTACGTGCCAGCGTAGCCTGTCTCGCGAAACTCGAAACTTATCTTCCGCGCCAGATCCTTCCGTCCTTCATCACAAAGTCGATTTTCTTAAGTCCGTCGACGTCCTTGAATGGATTGACAGGCGTCGCCACCAGATCCGCCGCCATGCCCACTTGAATCGCACCGCGCTCCTTGTCGACGCCGAGCAACTCAGCCGCGTGCGTTGTCATCGCTCGCAGTGTGCTGACGGCGCTGAAGCCGGCCTCACGGAAACTGTCGATGTACTCGATCGCGAATTCTCCGCGCGTTCTTCCTTTCACGTCCGACATAAGATCCGTGCCAAATACAACTCTCACGCCGGCGGCTCGGGCACGCTTCAGACGGGCGATGTAGCGTTCGTGCGTGCGCCGGGCCGACTCCAAATCGGCGCCGCAAGCCACCAGCGCATTCACCGTGAAGTCCGTGCTCACCAGCACGACGCCTTTTTTGCACGCGAGTTCCAGGTCGTCGTCGCTCAGCACCCAGCCGTGCTCGATCGACGCCACGCCGGCTTCGATCGCGGCCCGTGCTCCTCGCTCAGTCTGCACATGCGCTGCCACCTTCGCACCGGCGTGCGCGGCTTCAGCCACCAGGAAACGAATGTCGTCGGCTGAATAGCTGTATTTCTTGGCGTCAACAACAAGCTTGATAACTCGCGCACCCCAGTAGAGGTTTTCGCGCACGGCTTTGCGCATCTCGTCGCGCGAGTCCGCAAAGCAGTACTCCGCATTGTCCAGCAGGCGCGCGTCAGCCGGCGTATCCCAGAACTGGCCGCCAAACGGAGCAATGATGCGTCCGGCAAAGACCATCGTGGGCCCCGGAACCAAGCCGAAGCGAATCGCTTTCTCGAGATCCGTGTCGAGATGATCACCGGCGTTGCCCAGGTCGCGAACCGTGGTAAATCCGCTTTCGAGCATCTCCCGCGCGTGAACCGCACCTTGAATCGCCCGCCACCCGGCCCGGCGCTGTAGCGCCATGATCCAGAAATCGCCAAGATCCCACTTCGGATCCACGGTGCCCAGAAGGTGCGTGTGCGCGTCGATGAGACCGGGCAGAACGGTCTTGCCGGAAAGATCGATGATCCGGGCGCCACTTGGAATGGTCAGCGTTTGGCTAACCGCCTTGATCTTGCCGGCCTCGACCAGAATCGTCACTCCGGCGGCTTCGGTGCCTGTTTCCGGATCGATCATCTTGCCGGCGAGGATCGCCGTGACCTGTGCTATCGCCGAAAGCGGCGTAAAGAACAGCAAGCCGGCGAGAAAGAGTGCGGAAAACGCCAGACGTGACAGCGGCATGGTAGTTCTTCTCAGGCTACCATCGAGGGAGTTTGGAGTTTCGGAGTTTCGGGGACAGGCTACGCTGGTACGAAACTCGCCGCCGTTACAATTCGGAACAATGTGGCCGTTTGGTGCCGCGCCTCGGTACATATGGGCGATGCTGCGGCTTCTTTCCGCCGTGATTGCCGTCGTGGCCGGACTGTGTCGCACGTACCTTTGGTTTCTGATTCCCGCATACTCGCTGAGTACGGTCGTAGTCGCAGTTGCGGAGGAGTTCTTCGCGGTCTTTGTACTGGGAATATCTGACGAGAAATTTCGGGGCGCACCAGCGTTAACATTTCGAGCTGGGCTGTTCGCCGACGCCGTCATTAACGTTGCTTGGTCTGTCCTTGTTTGCGGGCTCGGTCGCCGTGTTTACGAGCGGGAGGGTCCATCCAACGCCGGTCTGCATATACGTTTCTTCGATCCTTGGCGGCGCATATCCGACGCTGCCGTTTCTGTTGCGTTGGAGCGAGATAGACACATCCGCCTGGCCCGTTTGGATCTGGCTGATGCTATTCCCAATCGTCGCGGCGCGGCTGGCGCTTCGACGTGTCGTGCACGCCGGACCCGCTCCAGCGCCTGATGACACAGGCAGGCAGTAGAGTTT
>CAZDIZ010000090.1:0-18991 GCA_964505625.1 uncultured Solibacteraceae bacterium
TTGAACGTAACGGAGGAAGCATGCCTGGTGCGAGATCTCTCGTCTTGATTCTCGCCGCGCTGGCGACGTCTTCCCGCGGCGAAACTTCCCCTCCCTTGCCGGTCACGTTCGAACCCAATCAGGGCCAGTCCAACACCGAAGTGAAGTTCCTGGCGCGCGGAAAGGGCCTGGTCATGTTCCTCACGCAAGACTCGGCCGTCTTTAAGCTTGACCGTGCGGTGACGCGAATTCGTCTGGAAGGTGCGCGCCGGCGGGCAGACATCCGCGGCGAACAACGCCTGCCCGGAACCACCAACTACTTTCTCGGCGACGACCCAAGCAGTTGGCGGCGCGGCGTGCCGCATTTCGCCCGCGTGCATTACCGTAATGTGTACGACGGCATCGATTTGATTTACTACAGCCACGATGGCAGCATCGAGTACGATTTCCGCGTCTCGCCGGGCGCCGACCCATCCCGTATCCGTCTCACCTTCGACGGCGATGCGCGGCCGGCGATGGGCCGCAACGGTGAGCTTGTTCTCCGCACCACCGGGCGCGAGTTGTGTCATATGCGCCCGTATGTGTATCAGGAGAGCGACGCCGGCCGGCGCCAAGTAGAGGGACGATGGGCGCTGCACGGGAACGAGGCTTCCTTCGCGCTCGGCGCCTACGACAAATCGCGCGCCCTGGTGATCGATCCGGCAGTGAGTATAACCGCCACGCTGCTCGGCGGATCGCAGGATGACTATGCCACCAGCGTGGGCATCACGCCCGGCGGGCTTGTGGTTGTGGCAGGGCAGACCAACTCCACCAACTTCCCCACCGTGAACGCGACCGGTTCGTTGAAGGGCAGTCCGATCGACAGCTACATCACAATTTTCGATGCGGCGCTCAAGCAGGTCGCGACATCCACTGTCTTCGGCGGCAGCGACTCGGACGTTGTGAGCAGCGTGGCCGTCGATCAGAAAACCGGATACATCTACACGGCCGGCTCCACACTATCGCAAAACTTCCCCGGCTCTGTAGTAGGTGCTTCCAAGCAGGATCTCGCGCCCCGGTACGCCGGCGTCCGGCGCGGCTTCGTCACTAAGTTCAGCCCGTGCGGCTCGATGCTGGAGCGCACCAACTTGTTCGGATCGACCGTCGATGTCGTCATGCTCGCCGTAGCTGTCAATCTATCCGGGATTTTGGTAACGGCCGGAGTCACCAGCGGCACCACGCTGACAACCACGAACCCTATTCAGTCTCAGAATGCCGGCGGCACCGACGGTTTCATCGTGAAGTACAACGCGTCGGGCACGCAGGATTTCGCCTCCTATTTCGGCGGAAGCGGAAACGATCAAATCAGCGGCGTCCACATCGACGCGTCCGGCAACACATACGTCACCGGACAAACTACCAGCGCGGGCTTGCCCACCGTGCCTCGTAGAGAGGCTTCCTACCAAGCGAGCTTCCCGATTCATAACGCCTACCAGAACACTCCCGGCGGCGGCATCGACGCTTTCGTCGCCAAGATCGGGCCCACTGGTACATTGCTGTACTCGACGCTGCTCGGCGGAAGCGGTGATGATATCGGCTACGCCGTCACGGCGGATTCATCCGGCAGCGCCTACGTCGCAGGCAGCACGGCTTCCACAAACTTTCCCACGACAAAGCCGATTCAAGCCAATCTGTCCTCAAAGACCGACGCGTTTGTCACGAAGTTCAAGCCCGACGGCAGCGGTGTGTTGTTCTCGACGTACTTCGGCGGCAACGGAGACGACGAAGGACGCGGCGTGGCGCTGGATAGCGCGGGCAACATCTATGTCGCCGGTACCACCGGGTCGTCGAACCTGCCCATCGTCAACGCCTGGCAGGCGACTTACGGATTGAGCTACGATGCCTTCGCACTGAAGATCGATAGCGCGGCCACGCACGTGATGTACTCGACCTACCTGGGCGGCACGGGACCGGAACAGGGCGCCGCCATCGCGGTCACCTCCGCAGGCGACGCATACATCGCGGGCCGTACGATCAGCCAGAACTTCCCAGTAACTACAGGGACCTACCAGACGAATCTGGCGGGCGCCTACGACGCCTTTGTCGCGAAGCTCCCGGCACAAACAGCCACGGCGCCCCGGCTGGCTCTGGGCGGCATTGCCAATGCAGCGAGTTTCCTGTTCGGCGGCGTGTCTCCGGGCGAACTGGCCACGTTCTTTGGATTCAACCTGGGACCCGACACGCTGGTGGGCATGAAGCTCACCGCCGCGGGAATGGTGGACACTACCATCTCCGACACCAGGATCTACTTCGACGGCGTGCCGTCGCCGTTGATCTACACGCTGAAGGGACAAGTCAGCGCCGTGGTGCCGTACTCGGTGGCGGGCAAGGGATTCACGCTGATTGAAGCCGAGTACAAAGGCGTGAAGTCTGGCTACTATCCCTTGGCGGTGATACCCGCAAGCCCGGGGATCTTCACGCTCAACGCGTCAGGCACAGGCCCCGGCGCTGTTCTCAATCAGGACGGCACGGTGAACGGCGCAGCGCAGATGGCCGAAAAGGAGTCCATCCTGGTGATCTTCGCCACCGGCGAAGGTGAAACCACGCCGGCAGGTGTGGATGGCGCGGTAAACGCGACGACGCTCCCGAAGCCCAAACTGGCCGTGGCATGCACCATCGGCGGCAAGCAAGCCGAGATCGTCTACGCGGGCGCGGCGCCTTATTGCGTCTCCGGCGTGCTGCAGGTAAACGTGCGCGTACCCAAGGACGCACCGTCCGGAGCAGCCGTGCCAATTGTGTTGAGCATCGGGCAGTGGACATCGCAGCCCGGCGTCACGGTAGCCATCAAGTAACCTGCGCAGCGCATACACTTGAAGCATCGGAAGGTTTCGATTGACACACCGTCAACGCATTCTTAGTGCGCTCGCCCGCCGGCAGCCAGATCGCGTGCCGCTGGACCTTGGCGGCACCGGGTGCAGCACCATGACCGTGGACGCGCACGCACGCCTGCGCGCTCATCTGGGAATCGCCGCCGAACCACCCGCGCCGTTCTTTTCGCGACGCGGCTCCACGGCGTTTATCGATCGCGCCATCATAGAGAAATTTCAGTGCGACGTTCTACCGATGCTCCCCGGCGCGCCGGAGACAGCCGAACGCGATATTTCCGATTCCGCATTCATCGATGAGTTCGGCGTCACCTGGCAACGTCATTCCGGAACGCACTACATCAACGTAAACGGGCCGTTTCAAAAGCTGGACGATCCCACGCGGACCGACGTCGAACATTTCGATTGGCCCGACCCGTTGCATCCGTCGCGATACCAGGGCCTTGGCGAGCGGGCTCGCGCATTGCGCGGCGACGCGGACTATGCCGTGGCCCTTACAGCGTGGCTCGGCCCGGTGCATCTTTCCCAGTTCATGCGCGGCTACGCCGAATGGCTGGAAGATCTGCTGCTGCGCACGTCGTTTGTCGAAGCGTTGCTTGACCGGTACGTCGGCCTGTGGATCGAAGCCATGAACCGCGTTCTTTCGGAGTGCGCGGGCGGAATCGACGTTGTGTTGTTCGGCGATGACATCGGCACGCAGAGCGGACCGCTGTTTCGCCCCGAGCTGTACCGCCGCTTCATCAAGCCGTATCACCGGCGCATGGTGGAAACCGTCAAGCGGCATGGCATGTACGTTCTCTACCATAGCTGCGGGTCAGTGGCCGCGCTGCTCCCAGACCTGATCGACCTTGGCATCGACGCGCTTAATCCGGTGCAGGTGGCCGCCGCGGGCATGGACACGGCGAAACTCAAGCACGAGTACGGCCGCGAGTTGACGTTCTGGGGCGGCATCGACACGCAGCGAGTGCTATCGCGCGGCACGCCCGCCGAGGTGCGCGAGGAAGTACGCCGCCGTATTGGCGACCTCGCCGACGGCGGCGGCTACGTGCTCGGCGCGGTGCACAACATACAAGCCGAAGTCCCGCCGGAAAACGTCGCGGCGATGTATGAGGAGGCGTTGAAGTCGTAGGCTACACGGCGAGCCTGCGCCAGATTGCCCAGACTCCGAACGCGGCGAGCATGAGCGCGGAAGCGCGACTGAGCAGGGTGCCATTCGCGCTCATACGCGTTCCCAGCCATCCGGCAGCGGAACTGAGGATGGTCCACCACAGCATCGACCCCGCAAAGACACCCACGACAAACCAAATGGGCGCGGCGGCTCCGGCACTGGCCACCATGGCCGCGAACGCCAGAATGGTCATGGGATTCGAAATCGTAAGAGCAAACGTGGTGGCGGCTCCCGCTGCCCGAGCCGCGCTTTCCGCCACCGGCGCGCGCCACGTCTTCCACGCCAGGTAGAACAGAAGCACCCCGCCGGCGATGCCAACCGGCTCCTGGTAGCCTGCCGCCATGCGCACGCCCGACGCCGCCAGCAGTCCGTAAACCAGATCGGCGAGCGCGGCGCCCAATCCGCAGGCGAGCCCCGCTGTCCGGCCACCTTCCAGTGAGCGTTTCAGAACCAGCAACCCGATCGGACCCACCGGAGCGGCGATCGAAAACCCGAGGCACAGGCCTCGCCATAACGATTCGCTCATGCAGTCCATGGTACGCATGATGGCCCATGGTCAAAATAGAGAATCGAAAGCAGATAGCGGTTTCCATCTTCGAATCGCAGGCATAATGTCATTATGAGATTCGATCCGAAGGCAGGGTTGGACGCGACCGACTGGAAGCTCCTGGATCTGCTGCAACGCAACGCACGGTTGGGCTACGCCGAGTTGGGCCGCAAGTTGAGACTCTCGCCGCCCACGGT
This sequence comes from uncultured Solibacteraceae bacterium, assembly GCA_964505625.1. GTDB lineage: Bacteria > Acidobacteriota > Terriglobia > Bryobacterales > Bryobacteraceae > JAJFUV01. The sequence continues at coordinate 4,756 of CAZDIZ010000090.1, forward strand.
CGCCGAACGGATGAAGCGGCTGGAAGAACGCGGCGTCGTGCGTGCGTACCGCGCCGAAATCGATCTCGCGTCGCTCGGGCGCGGCTTGCACGTCTACTTACGTGTGGTGGTGGCGCCCAAGGACTACACACGCTTCAAGAAGCTTGTCGAAGGGCTCGATGAAGTGTTTGAATGCCACCACGTCACGGGCGGTGAGTCCTTCGTGCTGCGCGCCGCGGTGGACGCCGTGCCATCGCTCGAAGCCCTGATCCAGAAGCTCACGGTGTACGGTCCGACCACCACATCCGTCATCCTGTCTACGTCACTCGACCGCCGGCATTTCTCGCCCTGCCGGCGCGCTCCAGCATAGCCGGCGCAAGCGGGGCCCTATGCCGCTTGGACTTGCCCGCCCTCCAATGGATCTGGTAGAAATCGAAGTGTCCGCGTCTGCCGCTGGCAAACGCCGGACTTCGGAGGAAATTGAATGTACAGACACCAAACCACACTGGCAGTTATAGCCATCCTCTTTTGCGCCGGCTTCGCCGCGTTCTCGCAGCCGGCCACAGATCAGCCGGAGATGACGACGCTCAAGTCCAGCTTTGTCCCTGGCGAAAAGACCATTTTCTACGACGACTTCAGCGATATGGGCGCCGACGATGCGCCTCCGCATTTCAAAATCCGCGGCGTCGCTCCCGAACTGAGGGCCGCCGAAGGCATCCGGCAACTCACCTTCACGCAGCGCGGCGTAGCATCTCCCAACATAACGGTGCTCTCGAAGAACTTCACCGTTGAAGCTGAAATCAAGTTCGAGGCGAAGAATCGCGTACTCACCACTCTCAACCTGTATTCGAACACCAAACACATCCTGTCGTTTACGACCACCGCCATGGCCAAAGAAGCCGACATGGTGATGTCGCTGCGGAGCCCCTACCAGGAATTGGGCCGCAAGCGCTTCCCGGTCAACTGGAACGAACCCGCCAAGATCGCGCTCTGGGTTCAAAATGGCCGCGTGCGCGCATTCCTGAACGGTGAAAAGCAGTTGGACGCCAACCAGGTTGAATTCCCCGTCATCAACAAGATCGAGTTCGCCCACGACTTCTATGGTCTCAACCAGTCCATCGGATATCGCAGTGTCCGCTTCGCTGAATCCACACCGGATTTCAGTCAGGTGATCACGTCCGCCGGACGCTATGTGTCGCACGGCATCCTTTTCGACACCGCCAGCGACCGTCTCAAACCCGAATCGGCACCCGTCATACAGTCCATTGCCAAGGGGCTTGAAACTAATCCAACTCTGCGGCTGTTGATCGAAGGGCACACCGACTCAGTCGGCAATGCCGCCGCCAATATGGACCTGTCGCGGCGCCGCGCCGAAGCCGTGAAGTCGGTCCTGGTAACGCAGTTCAAGGTCGCCGCCGAACGCCTGACGACGGCCGGCCTCGGATCAACCAAACCGATCGATTCCAACGACACGCCGCAAGGCCGCTCGCAGAACCGCCGTGTCGAGTTCGTCAAGAAGTGAGAGGAAACCGGAGCACAATGAAACTAACCCACGGCAGGTCTATTCAGTTCGTCACTGTCTTCTTTTTGCTGGGGACCGCGTCGCTTGACGCGGCCAGCCGCGCCAAGAACGTCATTCTGTTCCTGGCCGATGCGGCCGGCGTGCCGGTAGTCAACGCCGCCGCGGCTTACAAAGGGTCGCCGCTCTCGTTGTACATCCAGAGCATGCCGAACATCGGGCTGATGGACACGTCCACCTCGACAGCATGGGTCTCGGACTCGGCCGCGGGCATGACGGCCATCGTGACGGGACGCAAGACGGCGCCCGGAGTACTTTCGCAATCCGACTCCGCCATCCGCGGCAAGAAAGATGGCGAGACGCTCAAGACCATTCTCGAATACGCCGAGCAGCGCGGCCTTTCCACCGGCGTCATCAGCACCGATCGAGTCACCGGCGCCACGCCGGCGGCCTGTTACGCACACAGCAACAGCCGCTCAAAAGCGGGTGAGATCTTCGTGCAATTGCTCAAGCCGCAATACGGAGACGGCGTCGACGTGCTGATCGGAAATGGCAAGAACGTTCTCGATGACGCCGGCAAAGTCGCGGGCACGGACGTCGCCGCCGGTCTGAAGCAGCGCGGCTACGCCATGCTGAAAACGGTCGACGAATTCAAGTCCACCTCCGGCCGGGCGATTGTGCTCTCGGACGCGCCGGCTTTCGATGTAGCGGCCGCCGTCGAACACACCATCCAGTTGTTGTCGCGCAATCGCAAGGGCTACTTTCTGATGGTCGAAGTGGATGCGCACACCAGCAACCTGCGCGAGGGGCTGGATCGCTTCCTGCTTCTGGACCGCATCATCGAAAAGACCGTCCGCACTGCGGGCAAAGACACGCTGGTGGTCTTCGCGGCGGACCACTCCTTCGACACGCGGTTGCGCGGCGGCATGAAAGGCGAATCGTTGGTGCCTCCGGCCGGCGCATCGAAAGAAGCGCTGGCCTCGCCGAAAGCGCCCATCCGCGTGCTGGGCGGTCACACCGGCGAAGAAGTCATGGTGGCCGCGCACGGGCCGGGCGCCGAGCGCATCCGGGGATACTTCCCCAACGCCAAAATGTTTGAGTTTATGATGGCGGCCTACGGCTGGAAGCCGGACCCCAAAGCGCGCTGAAACGCGTTACCCGCCCAGCCACGCCACCAGCGGGTAGACCGCCGCGTATGCCGGGTTGGGTCTCCGGCGCGAGCGGGCGGTCGATAATTCCAGACCAAAATTTCCTGTTTCAATCTCAGAGCTTCGCGGAAACTTCCTTTTCATTTCCAGCGTCTGCTGTGAAGAACTGCATTACGAAAGGAGACGTATGCTCTTCCTAAGCGCCCTGCTCCTGTCGGCTGCACTTCTGGCCCAATCGTCCAACATTCCCGGCTGCCGGGCCGAACCCAGCATCCAAACTGAAATCGATCGCGCGAAGGAGTTCCGTCCCGAAGAGGGCCGGCCGTACTCCGAAGTGCGAAATGAGCAAGCAGCCAAGTTGAAGGCGCTGCTTGAAAAGTACCCGGACAACTTCTTCGTGCATCGAGCGTACATCGAGGTGTTTCCCGCATCGATGGGCGGATCCAAGCCAGTGGTGGAAGACTACAGGCAGCGCTTTCAAGCCAAGCCCGAGGATCCTCAAGCCCAGTATCTGTACGCCAGGGCACTGATGGGGCACGACACGCCGGAATCGATTCGCATCCTGACGAAGCTCGTCGAAAAGCACCCCAACTTCCCGGCGGCGTTGGGCACCTTGGGCATCATTTACGCATCACCGAACTTCCGCGACGATGCCAAGCGAACCGCCGTGGTTGAGGCGTTCTTCAGCCAATGCGCGGAGACCGTGGATGCGTATACGCGGCTGAGCGGGCTGCCGAGTTCGCCCCTGCAACGAGAAGCGGCACCTCGGTTGCGGAAGATGCTGACCGGGCGGACGGACGACGAAGCGCTGACCGGCTGGCCGACCCTCTGGCGGTTGGAATTCAAGAACACTCCCGTTCCGGAGCACGATAAACTGCGGGAGCAGATCCGGAAGGACCTAGCCGCGCTGAAGCAGTTGGATCCGGAAAAGCACCGGCAGGTCCGCTCCGTGTTGGCCGAAGGCTATCGGACGCTTGGAGAGAAGGAGGGGGAGAAGACCGCGCTGGCCGGCATGCGGGGGGCGGGCACCGGGCAGGTATTCGAGGCGATGGCGGAATGGAGCAAAAAGCACCCTTATCCGAAGCCGGGAGATCCGGAGGACACCAAGCACGCCCTGTACGAAGCGCGATACAAAGCCAGCGAGGAATGGGTGAAGATGGCGCCGGAGGAGCCGTTCTTTCTGCTCGATCGGGCGCGGACCCTTGCGGAATTGAGCGATCATCCGGACAGTGAATTTCTGGCCCTCATCGACAAGTACTTCGAGCTCGAAAAGAAGAAGACCTCGACTGTTTCTGGAGCACTGGTCAACCAGATCGAAGTGGCCCGTCTCTACGCGAAGCGCGGTGTACGCCTGGATGAAGTTCCGACGCTGGTTCAGGCGGGCATCGAGGAGCGCGCCAAGACGGCGAAAAACCGAGAAGGACAATCGGATCTGTTCGGTGGCAGTTCGGGCGAGCAGGCCGCATATGCGAACCATTACAACACCAGAGCCGGGCGCGAGGCGGTTCTCGATGCGTACCTCAAGCAGAAGCGTTTCGACAAGGCACGCGAAACGGTGGTGCTGATTGAGCGCGAACTGGTGGACTGGCGCAAGTCCGTGGCCGGTTGGGAAAAGAAGCTGGCCGACCTTCCGAGGGACAAGCCCCGGGACATGGCGGCAATGCTCATGGACGCGGCGGTGAAGGGGCTGCCGGGAGAAGAGGCCGCCTTACAGGAATCGCTGGCCAAACTGGCTGCGGCGGAGAATCGTAAGTTGGACGCGCTCGCGTTCTACCAGGCGGCGGTGCGTTCGAGCGCCTCCGGGAACCGCTCACAGCGTGATTTGCTGACGGCGAAGGCGCAGGCTCTTTGGAAGGAACTGGGCGGAACCGGCGAAGGGTGGCAGAGCTGGCTGGCGCAATCGGCCACGCCTGTCTCGGGATCTTCTTCCAAAACCGCCAATATGTCCTGGGCCAAGATGGAGCGGGCCCTGCCCGAGTTTGAAGTCGCCGACATGAAGGGCAAGACGTGGAAGAAAGCCGAGTTGGCGGGAAAAACAGTGTTCGTCAACTTGTGGGCCACCTGGTGTGGACCGTGCCGGGAAGAGTTGCCACACCTTGAGAAGCTGTACCAACGGATCAAGGACCGCGAAGATGTCGTACTGTTGACGCTGAACCTGGATCACAACATCGGCGTCGTGGAGCCGTTTCTCAAGGAAAACAAGTACAGCTTTCCGGTGCTGCTGGCCAAGGACATGATTGACAGTTTTCTCGGAGTATTTTCAATTCCTACGAATTGGGTGATCGACCGGAAGGGCGTGCTTCGCTACGAGATGCTCGGCTTCGACATGACGAACAGCGAGGATTGGATCAAGAAGATGATCGACCAGGTCGAACTGGTGAAGGGGACATCGTAACGTCGCGCCGGCTATCTCGTGGCGCGCGACCGCCCTACGTCTACCCGCCCAGCCAAGCCACCAGCAACTGCGCCAGCACGATCTTGGTGATCATGGCCGCCGGGTAGACCGCCGCGTACGCCAGATTCGGCGCTTCCGACGGCGAGGCCATCGCCGTCGCGTAAGCCAGACACGCGGGCTGTGTCTGCACGCCGCTCATCATGCCGATCAGCGAATCGTAGGGCACGCCCAACACCTTGTAGCCGAAGATCATGGTCGCCAGCGTGACGCCGAACGTTAACACGGCGCCGGCCGCCAGCATCTCGAAACCATTCGTCCGCAACGTACCGGCGAAGCCGAAGCCGGCGCGCGTGCCCACGCCCGCCAGAAACAGCAGCAAGCCGATCTGCCGCAGCGTCAGGTTCGCGCTGATCGGGATCACCCACGTGATGCGTCCGCTGCGCTCCGTCTTGCCGAGCAGCAGCGCCATCAGCAGCGGCCCTCCGGCCAATCCCAACCGCACCACGCTGCCGCCGGGCAACGGAATGGGCAGCATGCCCAAAAACACGCCCAGCACCATGCCGATGGCCACCGAACCGAAATCCGTTTCCACCGTGCCGCGAATCGAGTCGCCGAAGAACTGGCGCGCGGCGGCGAAGTTCACCGTGCGCGTGAGCACGCGCAGGTGATCGCCGGCTTCCAGTCGCGTTTCCGGCGTCGGCACCACGTCCACATCGCCACGCCGCAACCTGGTGATGGTGGCGCCCAGGCGGTTCTGCAGGTCCAGATCGCGAATGCGTTTGCCGACAACTTCCTTGCTCGAAACGTATATGCGCCGGAAATCCAATTGGCTGCGATCCAGTTCAATGTGCATCTCGGTGGTTTCGCCAAAGATCTGCTGCGCGCGATCGAGCGCCGATTCCTCGCCCACCACCGCCACAATGTCGCCCTCGTCGAGCTTCGTGTCCGAACGGGCGATATCGGTGACGCCGTTCTTCTGGATGCGGCTGATCACGAACCCGAGTTCCTTGTGTAACCCGAGCACGTCTCCAATGGTGCGTCCGATGATGCCGGGATTGCGGATCACGAAGTCGCGCACCAGGATTTCCCCGCCCTCGTCGCGAGCCACGAATTCGACGCGCCAGATCTTGCGCAGAATCTGGAAGCACAACAACACGCCGATGACGCCGATGGGGTACGCGATACTGTAAGCCACCACGGGCTCTTCCGACAAACGGCGCACTTCTTCGGTCGATGCGCCTGAAGCCATGGCACGCTCGTGCACGCGCTCGCGCGTCGCCGCCAGCGCCGGTGTGTTGGTCACCGCGCCACAGAACAAGCCGGCCGCTCGCGGGGCCGGCAGATTCAGGAACTGCGCCACGCCCATCGTCAATACGGCGCCGAAAGCCAATATGGCAACAGTGAAGAGACTGTCGCGGTAGCCCTGCCGCCGGAACGATTCGAAAAACGCCTTCCCCGAGTGAATGCCCACGGCGTAGACGAAGATGATCAGCCCCAAGCTCGGCACCACTTCCGGCAGCGCCACCGCGGGACTGAGCGCGCCCACCGCGAGTCCGACAAACAGAACACCGGTGACGCCCAAACGGAATCCAAAAAGACTGATTTCACCCAGCAGGTAACCGAGCCCGATCACGACAAACAGTGTGAGGATGGGGTATTCGGTTAGTAAAGCGATTACGGGTTGGGTCATGTAGAAGGACTAGTTAGCATCTCCTCGATCAGACGCGCGGCTCGCCAGGCGTTCCCTTCAGCTTCGTCGCTGAAGCCGCCACCCTCAGTGAAGTCCGCGCCGGGAACGTGACACAATACGCACGCTCCCTTCCAATCGTACAGCGTTCGCGCCAGCGCCGCGACTTCCGCCGCTCCCAGTTCATGTCCCAGCGCGGCGGCGCGAGCCGGTTCGGCTACCTCTTCGAGAAACGCCTCCCCCGGCTCGACATCGGCGTCGATGATGATGATCGTGTCGTAGTGCGAGAACTCCTCGGCCAGTTCGGGCGTGAGTTGATGGACCGATGATGTGCGCGCACCGCTCGTCCGGTCCGGATCGAGCATCTCAAGAACGCGGTGGGCAATCCCATCGTCACGACGTAGAGGATTGCCCACCGCTATCAGGAGAACCTGCATGTATGACTAGCGCTCGTAGCGGCGCAATACTTCACCGCGCCGGTTGCGCACATCCACCATCATGGGCATCTTGCCCAGAGCGTGCGTGGAGCAGCTCAGACACGGGTCGTAGCAGCGTATGCCGGCTTCCACGCGGTTGAGCATGCCTTCGGTCAGGTTGAGCGGGTTGACGAAGTGCTTGGCCGTCTGTTCCACCGTCTTGTTCATGGCGATGTTGTTCTGCCCGGTGGCGATCAGCAGGTTGGCTTTCTTCATCAGGCCGCTGTCATCCACCCAGTAATGGTGGAACAGCGTGCCGCGCGGCGCTTCCGACGAACCGATACCTTCGTTGCGGTTCTGTCCGGCGCGGGCGCGCGTGTGCTTGTCGAGAAGAGCGGGATCCGTAACCAGTTCCTCGATCTTCTCCACGCAATGCAGCGCTTCGATCAGCCGCGCCAGGTGATAGTGGAACGACTGGTTCACGGTCGGCCCGAAGCGTTGCTTGAACTCGCGCAGTTCGCGGTCGGCAAACGGCGTGCCCGCGTGCGTGGCGACGTTCAAACGCGCCAGCGGTCCCACGCGATAATGCCCGCCCGGGTAACCCATGGGCTTGTAGTAGGGGAACTTGCAGTAGCTCCACTCTTCGCTCGCTTCGCCCACGAAGGTGTGGTAGCGCTGCGGGTCCAAACCGTCGGCCACGACGTTGCCTTCGGCATCCACGATGCGGATGAGACCGTCGTAGTATTCCAGCCCGCCGGTGTGGCTGACCGTACCGAAGAACAAGGACGGGAAATTCCCGATGTGCTCGATCTCTTCGGGGAATTGATCGATCAGCGCCTTCATGCGGCCGAGCGCCATCTGCACGCTCGACAACGCTTCCGGAATCCAGCCGGCGATTTCGTCGCGGTCGCGCCCGTCGATGGGGTTCAGCACGCCGCCCGGAGTACCCCAGGACGGATGTATGCGCTTGCCGCCCAGCAACTCGATGACGCGTTGGCCGAACTGGCGCAGGCGCACGCCGCGGCGCGCCAGGTCCGGATCGCGCTCGGCCAGGCCCAACACGTTGCGCTGGGCCGGTTCCGAATCGAATCCGAGCAGGAAGTCCGGCGCCGACAGGTGGAAGAAGCTCAGCGCGTGCGATTGCAGAATCTGGCCGTAGTTAATCAGACGGCGCAGCCTTACCGCCGCTGGAGGAACTTCGACGCCTAAGAGCGCATCGCCGGCTTTGGCGCTGGCTAGCACGTGACTTACCGGGCAGATGCCGCAGGTACGCGCCATCAGACCGGGCATTTCGTGGAACGGACGGCCTTCGCAAATCTTCTCGAAGCCGCGGAACTCGACCACGTGAAACTGAGCGCTCTCGACTTCATTGGCCTCGTTCAAGTAGATCGAGATCTTGGCGTGACCTTCGATGCGTGTGACCGGGCTAATCAGAATACGTTCGGCCATGGCTATCCAAACCTCCGTTCATCCAGCACCGGCTCGCGTCCAGCGAGCAGATCGACCAGCAGTTGATAGATGTCGTCGGCCGAAGGCGGGCAGCCTTGCAGGAAGTAGTCGACCTTCACGACTTCGTGTACCGGGCGTACCTGATCGAGCAGTTTGGGCACCACCGAGTTGCCCTCGGGGATCCCCACCACCGTGGTCGAATTTTCCCGGTAGGCGCGATCGAGCACGTCGGCGACGTTGAACGCATTGCGCATCGCCGTAACGTTGCCCGTCACTGCGCAGTCGCCGAACGAGACCAGGATTTTGGTCCGCGCCCGCACTTTCTGGATATGTTCCAGGTGCTCGACGTTGGCCACCGCGCCTTCCACCAGCGTGACATCCACTTCCGGGAAGTCCTTGTAATCGGTGACCGGCGACGCGCACAATTCCACGCGCTGCGCCAGATCGAGCAAACGCTCGTCCATGTCCAGAAACGACATGTGACATCCGGAGCATCCGCCCAGCCATACAGTGGCCAAACGGGCTTTCTTCGTTACCGCACCCATTGATGTTTCTCCCTGGCGGTGACAATGTACTTCAGGAAACCGCGATCTTTTCTCATTTCCGCTACCGATCTACCCTTGGCGAACAGAGCGCCCGTCGGACACACCTGCACGCACTTGCCGCAACTGGTGCAGCTTTCGCTGTCGCCCCAGGCTTCGTCGAGGTCCGAAATCACGCGGCTCTTGGTGCCGCGTCCGGCCACGTCCCAGGTATGCGCGCCTTCCACTTCGTCGCAAACGCGCACGCAGCGCATGCACAGCACGCAACGGTTCTGGTCCATGCCGAAACGGTCGTGGCTGGTATCCACCTTGAGCGCCGGAAATTGATAGCGCAGACGAACGTGGTCGATGCCCAACTCCGAGGCCAGGTCCTGCAATTCGCAGGCGCCGTTCATCACGCACACCGCGCAGACGTGGTTGCGTTCGGCGAACAACAGCTCGATGATTAGCTTGCGGTACTTGCGCAGCCGCTCGCTGTCGGTCCGCACCACCATGCCTTCTTCCACCTGCGTCATGCAGGCGGCCTGCAGCTTGCGGCGCCCTTCTACTTCGACCATGCACAAACGGCAGGCGCCCACGTCCTTGACGCCGCCCACGTGGCACAAACGCGGGATGTGTATGCCGTTTTCCCACGCCACGTTGAAGATGGTTTGTTCCGGCAGACCGGTCACGGCTTTGCCGTCGATCTCAAGACTTTTTACGCTCATTGACCGCTCTCCTTACTTCCCGCCGTGAGTTCTTCGCACTGGCCCGCGGGACAACGGTGTTCGTTAATGTGCGCGGAATACTCTTCGCCGAAGTACCGGAGCGTGCTCAGCACCGGGTTCGGCGCGGTCTGGCCCAAGCCGCAAAGGCTGGCTTCCCTGAGCAACTCGCAGAGTTCCTTGAGCAGATCGAGGTCGGCCTGGGTGCCTTCGCCCTTGGTCATGCGCACCAGCGCGTCGTGCATCTGCACGGTGCCGGCGCGGCAGGGGATGCACTTGCCGCAGCTTTCGTCCATGCAGAATTCCATGAAGTAACGCGCCACGTCCACCATGCAACTGGTGTCGTCCATGACGATCAAACCGCCGGAGCCCATGATCGAACCGATCTTGGACAGCGATTCGTAATCCACCGGCGTGTCCAGGTGCTCGGCCGGAATGCAGCCGCCCGAAGGACCGCCCGTCTGCGCGGCTTTGAACTCGCGCCCGCCCGGAACGCCGCCGCCGATGTCGAACAGAATCTGGCGCAGCGGAGTGCCCATGGGAACTTCGATCAGGCCCGTGTTCTTGATCTTGCCGGCCAACGCGAACACCTTGGTGCCCTTGCTCGATGCGGTGCCGATCGAAGCGAACCAGGCGCTCCCGTTGTTGATGATGGGAGCAATGTTGGCGTACGTCTCGACGTTGTTGATCAGCGTCGGCCGTCCCCACAGTCCGGCTTCCGGCGGATACGGAGGCCGCTGCCGCGGTTGCCCTCGCTTGCCTTCGATCGATGCCAGCAGCGCGGTTTCCTCGCCGCAGACGAACGCGCCGGCGCCGATGCGGATATCCACGCGGAACTGGAAGCCCGATTCAAAGATGCGGTTGCCGAGCAGGCGTTCACGCTCAGCCTGTTTGATGGCGGTTTGCAGGCGCTGGATGGCCAGGCCGTACTCGCCGCGGACGTAGATGTAACCCTGCTGCGCGCCCACCGCGTAAGCCGCGATGGCCATGCCTTCCAGCACGCGATGCGGATCGCCTTCGAGCACGCTGCGGTCCATGAACGCGCCCGGATCGCCTTCGTCTGCGTTGCAGACGACGTACTTGATGTCGGAGCGCTGTTTGGCTACCAGTTCCCACTTCAAACCGGTGGTGTAGCCGGCGCCGCCGCGCCCGCGCAACCCGCTGGCTTTCACCTCTTCGATGACCTGCTGCGGGTTCATCTCGCTGATGGCCTTCGCCAGCGCCTGATAGCCGCCCTCGGCGATGTAGTCCACCATGCGCTCGGGGTCCACCTTGCCGCTATTGGCCAGCACCACGCGCTGCTGCTTGGCGAAGAAGTCCGCCTTCTCGTCCAACTTCTTGGCGGCGAGTTTGGCCTTATCTTCGGGCGCGTCGCTTACCAGTGCCGTCGCGTCTTCCGGCGTCAAATCGCCGTAGAGCGCGCCGTCGGCCGAAGTGCGCACCATGGGGCCCTTGCTGCACAGCCCCAGGCACCCGGTACCGCAGACTTCCACCTTGCCTTCCTTGCCAGCCGCCTTCACGGCGTCGGTCAGCGCTTTCTTGACGGCATCGGCGCCGGCGGAAACGCATCCGGCCGCCGTGCAGCAGCAGATGCGGTTTTCCAGCCCGCGCTGGCGCTCCTGTTCTTGTTCCTGTTGTTCTGTTAGTTCCTCGATGGTCATTTCACACCGATCCGATCCAATTCCTTGTGCAACTGTTCTTGAGTGACGCGGCCCAGAATGCGGCCATCGTAGATGACGGCGGGCGCGATACCGCAAGCGCCGATGCAGCGCGCTCCGGCCACGCTCACCTTGCCGTCAGCACTGGTGGAACCAGCCTTGCAGCAGCGGTGCTCGAGCACGTTCAGCAGGCCGAGCGCGCCGGCCACGTAGCAGGCCGTCCCCAGACAGACGATCATGGAGTGCTCACCCTTGGGAGCGAGCGAGAAGAAGTGATAGAAGGTCGCCACGCCCAGCACGCGGCTGGGTGGCAACTTCAATTTGCGGGCAATGGTCTTGAGCAGTTCCGGCGACAGGAATCCGTACAGTTCCTGGGCCGTGTGCAGCACCTCGATCAGGGCGTCACCCGAGTAATGGTGACGCGACATGGCCCGCTCCAGCATCTTATCGCGGTTGTCTTTTGCCGCCGCCGCGGGGGCGGTCTGCGGTTTTGTTTCTACTGGCATGTTTGTCTCAATTGAATTACGTGCGCGCACTGGGGCTCTAGTTGCACCCCACCTTTCATTCCACGCGGTTTTCCTGGAAGGCCTTCGGCTGGTAAATGCAGAATGGCTCTTCCGCGAGGTAATTGCCGGTCATTCCATAAGCACGGGCCCGGCAGCCCATACAAACTTGTTTGAATTCGCAAGGCGAACACTTCCCCTCGAGCGTCCCCGTATCTCGTAGTGTGTTAAAGAGCTGGGACTTCTCCCAAATCTGACGCAGCGAGGTTTTCTTTAGATCACCGGCCGAAACCGGCAGGTAGCCGCAGGGCTGCACTTCACCCCGATGGCTGATGAAGCACACCGCCGAACCTGCCAGGCAGCCGCGCGTCATCGCATTCATCCCATGTGATGGCAGCTCGGGAACGTCCAGGCCGGCGCGGCGTGCATCGGCGCGCCTCTGCCGCACGATGCGGTAGTAGTGCGGCGCGCAGGTGGCTTTCAATTCCAGGCCCGAATCGAGCGAGCGGTCATAGAACCAGTTCAAGATCCGTTCGCTTTCGGCGCCTTGTATCGATTGGTCTTCCGCAATGGTCAACCCGCAGCCCACCGGAACCAGCAGGAACAGGTGGAACGCATCCACTTTAAGCGATTGCGCCAGGCGCAGGATTCCGGGCAACTGGTGCGCGTTGTGCTGCGAAACGGTGGTGTTGATCTGGGTGGAAACACCCAATGTCTGCAAGCACTTAAGTCCGTAGATGGCCGCATCGAAGGCTCCGGCGTGCCCGCGGAAGCTGTCGTGGGTCTGGCGGTCGGCGCCATCCAGACTCACCGAAACGCGTTGTATGCCGGCATCCTGTATCCGGTGCGCCATGGCTTCGTCGACCAGGGTGCCGTTGGTGGCCAGTGCCACGCGGATATTCTTCGAGGTCGCTCGCGCGGCGATATCGAACACGTCACGACGCCACAGTGGCTCACCACCACTCAAAACCAGGATAAGTGGGGCATATTCCGCAATCTGATCGACGATCTTGGCGCACTGCTCGTAGTCCAAATCCAGCGGACTCATCAGCTCAGAAGCGTTCGCTCGACAGTGTATGCACCTTAAATTACAACCAGTTGTGAGTTCCCAGAAGATCAGACGGGGGCGGTTTGTGCCTTCATGCCCGTGACCATGCATACCATCAATATAGCAATTTGGAGGCCACGATTGGGTGTTGACACGCTTAGAGTAATGGTTCTACAGGTTCTGGTCCTGGGTGATATACCCCAGCAATTGGGCGAGCTATCCCACAAACGGGTTCTGGACCAGTACGCGCTCGATCTCCAGGCCATGTTGAAGGTCTTCGGTGTAGAGCACGCCGCAGCGGGCCTCCACCGCAGCCGAAACGATGAGCGCATCAAACCAGGACAGGCTATAACGGCTACGGATGTGCAATCCCTGCCGCATCAGCCCCAGCGACGATTCGACCGCCATAAGCGGCCGGAAAACCGTCGCCAGGTACTGTTGCGCATCGTCAGCGCTCATGGGCCGCGAAAAACGCCGTAGAGCGACATTAAAGAACTCCTGGACAACCTGGTAACTCACGACTCCAACACCGGTCGTAACGGCATGCCGGATAAGGCCCAGCGCGCGCTCCCGCTTAGCCGGGGCACTGGAGTCGAATGAGTAGACGAAGATGTTGGTGTCGAGAAAGAACCTAGCGCTCATTCATCTCATCCCGCGTGAAGCGGCGGCCGGCATCGACACGTTCCAGGCACGTCATAAGAGCATCGAAATCGCCCGTGGCACCGGCGCGGGCCACATAGTCATTGAGCCACTGCCGAAAGGCGATATTCAGTGTGGAGTGGCGCGAGCGGGCCACGAGTCGAGCCTTTTCGATGAGGTTCTCGTCGGCACTGAGAGTGATATTCTTCACACGATCTAAGTGTACACTGTTTTCGTGTAGCGATTCGCCCCCTGGATCAATCCCGTGTATACTATCTGCTTCCGGCGGACCGTACCGGAAAAATACGATCCATTCATCTCGAAAGGGAGCATCATGAATCGCCGCGATTTCTTGAGCACTTCCGCGCTTACGCTGGCGGCCTCCGCGCCCGCTATTCACGGCGCACAGAAGGCCGGCAAATACCGCGCCGCCACCATCGGCACGGGTTGGTTCGGCAAGGTCATTACCGACATGGCTATGCAATCGGGCGCTGTGGACATCGTCGCCGTATGCGATGTGGACCCGAAGATGACGCAGGAAGCCGTCGA
>CAZDIZ010000090.1:19091-22404 GCA_964505625.1 uncultured Solibacteraceae bacterium
TTCACCTGCGTTTGGGAACACCGCACCTACGCCGGCAAGGGCGGCGAAAAGCACGACATTGGCGTGTACTTCTACGGCACGAAAGGCGTGCTGCATCTGGGCTGGGGCGATGGCTGGACGTTCTATCCGGTCGATTCGAAAGAGCCCACGGTGCACGAAGATGCGAAACTGCACGTGCCGGGCGGGCACAACATCCCCGAACTGTGGGCCAACTTCATCGACTGCGTGAAGACCGGACGCCGGCCCATCTGCGACATCGAAGTGGGACACCGCTCGACGTCCATGGCACTGCTGGGCATGATCGCCTATAAGGTAGGACACACCATCGAATGGGACGGCGAGAAGGAGCGCATCGTGGGCGACGCGGCGGCCAACAAGCTGCTCCGGCGCAACTACCGAGCCCCGTGGAAGTATCCGTCGGTCTAGCAGTTACCGGCGATCCTTCACACGTTCCATGAAGGCCTCCAGCCGCGTCAGATTGTGCGTGGGCCGCAGTCCTTCGAAGATGAGCGTGAGCTGGGGCAGTCGCGGATAGTCGTGCTCGATTGACGCCAGCACCGAACCGAGGACCAGCCCGTAGCTGCAGTGCAGGGTGATCAGATTGAGAATGCCGTCGGCGCCGGCTTGGATCTGTTCGACAACCGACGCCACCGAACCGGTCAGCCCCACGGGCATCTTCCGGTCCATGTACGGCTCGATCAGCTTCATGCCGCGCTCATAGTCGAGCGGGACATCGTAGTCGATCGAGTCTCCGAACATTCGGCGAATATCCCGTTCGGTCCAGTTCAATACCGCGCGCTCCACCGCCGAATGCGCGCGGTACGTGACGAACTCGGACAGAGTCGGCGGCAGCAACACCACACCGCCCAAACGCTCGATGTGACGGAACATGTCGGCGTTGGCGTAGTCCGAGATGCGCGTGTAGTAGTCGCCGGTGATGGCGATCTTCACCAGGCGGCGGCCTCGATCGACCGCGACCGCGTCGAGCGCCGCCGATGCCGCTCGCAGACCTTCTTTCACACGTCCGCGGAGCATTGCCTGGACCAGCGCTGGCCGAATGTCGCGGTAGGCCTTGTCGGCGCTGCCGGGCTCAACTTCCCGCGCGCGGGTTTCGAAGAGCTTCTGCAGTAGGAAATCCACGCCGCGAATGGCTCGCCAGTAGTCGAGCCCCGCGCGCACCATGCCGGCCCTGCCCACCGCGGCGAGTTCTTCAAACCGCGTGTAGACGGGAAGCGTCAGGCCGAGATCGTCCGCCACCAGACGCATCTGTGTGCCGAACTGCCCCAGGCGGCACAGCGTGGTTTCCGGGATCAGATAGCAGGCGTCGTTTGCGCCACGCTCACGCTCAGCGGCCTGCATGTAACCGCCGAGCAGCAGTGCGAACGGGTGGCACTCGCCGCCAGTGCAGCCTTTCACGCCGGCACGGGCGGCACGGTCGTCGGGCGGATCGGCGAGCACCGGTTCGAGTCCCAGCCCATGCACGGCGGCGGCGAAGGCCAGCGCGTGGTCGGAGAAATTCGGCACGTAAACGCGGCGAATTCCGCGTGGCGCGCCGATGGCGGCGCGCGGCGGCGTCGAAGTAGTGCGCGGTGCTTCCGGCAAGGCGTCCAGGAAGGCTTCGATGCGCGTCTCGACGCCCACCGCCGAGCTGTGTTCGTCCACTTCCACAACCAGCATGGGCTTGTCGCCCATAATGTCCTGCACCCAGCGCGTGGTGAAGGAATCCGGCCCGCAACCGAAACTGGTGATCAGGATGGTGTACAGACCGGGCGTGCGCGCAGCCAGTTCCGCGGCGGCCAGCATCTCCTTCGAATGCGACCAGTACATGGTGCGGTAGGCGGGCATATAAGCGCCGTCGTCGCCGGCGATCATGTCTTGCGTCATCACACACTCGCCGCGCGAAGACACAATGCGTTCCACACCACTATTCAGGCGCGGGTCGCAGATGTTGTAATCCTTGCCGAGCAGAACGAAGGCGCGCGCGAGTTTGCCGGTGGCTAACTTCGCGAGCACTTCATCGCCCCACGCGCGGATGGAAGTCCGAAAGCGCTGATCGGCGGCCACAGCCGTTTCCCAAGCCTGCCTTGCAGGTGCGCGATCGATGCCGAGACACCCGACGGCTTCCACCATCGACGACTCTTCATCCTCCGGCCGCCACCGCGCATTGATGACGGGATTCACCAGTGGAAGCGACGTCACGGGCCGAGCGAACTGCGCGGCGGACTGGACGAAGGGACAATGCAGCGTCTCCTTGCCGTGCCGGTCTGTGCCTGTCGAAACCAGCGACGGGACGAACAACGCATCGCAACGGCCGTGTTCTTCCAGCCACGACAGATGCGCGCAGAACGCTTTCACCGGCAGACACGTTTCGACCACCTGACGCCGCCCGCCATCGCGCAGGATGGCGTCGTTGGTCGCCGGCGAGAGCACCACTTCAAAGCCGAGTGCTTCCAAAAACGTTCGCCAGGCGGCCAGACGGTCGAACGCCATCAGCGCGCGCGGAATGCCGATCCGGCGGGCTCCCGTGTTCCGGTGCGCGCCTGTTGCGGCTTCGAGGAGTTCCATGCGGCGGCGCGGCAGGCTGGCAGTGTCCGGACGATCCGGCCTGTGGCAGTCCCAGCGCCCGCAACGTCCGCCGAAGTATTTGGCACCGTCGCGCCCGAGCCGCGTGATTGCACAGGCGTTCGCGCAGTGTTCGCAAAGAAAAGTCTCGACACCGGCCGCAAGATTGTCGAGCGAAAAACCGGTTGCGGTGTACGCGCCGCGCCGCTTGGCTTCGACGGCCGCCAACGCCGCCCCGATAGCGCCCGAGAGTTTTCCCGCGCGTGAGGTGGCAACGCGCCGCCCGAGTTTCGACGACAGGGCCGCAACCACCGCGCGGTTTTCCGCCACGCCGCCCAGAAACAGAACCCGATCGCCGGTCTTGCGGCCAGCGACGACCCGGTCGAGGTAGTTCTCCACCACGCTGTAAGCGAGGCCCGCGATCAAGTCCCGCGTCGAAGCGCCTTGTTGGCGATGAGCCACCAGGTCGGATTCCATGAAGACGGTGCAGCGCGCGCCCAACGCCGCCGGGGCCGCGGCTTCGAACGCTTCGGAGGCAAACCCGTCTTCGATAGCGACGCCGAGTCTCGCAGCCTGCTCTTGCAGGAACGCGCCGGTGCCTGCGGCGCAGACGCGGTTCATCGCGAAATCCGACGGACGGCGTCCGTCTAAACGAATGAATTTGGCGTCCTGCCCTCCGATTTCAACAACGGTGTCTACGCCCGGCAACAAGACGGCCGCGGCGCGCGCCTGCGCCGTGATTTCGTTTTCG
>CAZDIZ010000090.1:22504-25384 GCA_964505625.1 uncultured Solibacteraceae bacterium
TCAAGTCGCGCGAGGCACGCATCGTGCTCTTCGGCGCAACGCCCCCGCGCTCTAGCGCGAACGCGATCCAGAATGTCAGCAAGCGGACGCGGATCGCCACCGGACGCCTTCGCCGCAATCAGCGCCGCGCCGATCGCGCCCATCACACCGTGGTAGCGCGGCACGATCAGGTCATCGTCGCCGAGTTTCAACAATCGCCGGAACGCGGCCACCAGTCCGTTGTTGCGTGCCACACCGCCTTGAAACGCGATGGGAACGGGCAGTTCCCTTCCCCGCACCAGGTTCGACAGATACGTGCGCACCAGCGCTTCGTTCAGTCCGGCCACGATGTCCGCCAGCGGACGTCCTTCCTGCTGGTGGTGCGTCATGTCGGTCTTAGCGAAGACGGCGCAGCGGCCGGCGATGCGGACCGGCGTCGTGGACTCGAGTCCCAATCGTGCAAACTCGTCCAAAGGAAGCCGGAGCCGCGCGGCCTGCTGGTCAAGAAATGCGCCCGTACCCGCCGCGCACACTTCGTTCATGGCGAAGTGTGCGACAGCGCGTTCCTCGCCGCCATCGGCGGGGCCGAGGATGATGAGCTTCGAATCCTGGCCGCCGATTTCGACGATGCTGTTCACTTCCGGGTGCAACAGCGCGACGGCGCGGGCGTGCGCCGAGATTTCGTTCACCTCGCGCGCGTCCAGAAGGGAGGCAACCAGTGAGCGCCCGCTGCCGGTCGCTCCCACGGCGACGATAATCGCATCCGAGTGAAGCGTGGCGAGTTCCGCAAGCACACGCTCCAGCGCATCCAGCGGACCCGCCTCGACGCGCGTCCACTTTTCGAACACGATGCGCTCGCCGTCCAGCAGCACCACTTTGAGCGAGACCGAACCGAGATCGATTCCCAGCCGGTAGCGACGCGCGGCGTTCTGTGCGCTGGCCGTCACGCGTGCGCCAGGTAGAGGAAGCGAAGGATGAACAGTGCCGTCAGCACATACACCAGCCAGTTCACTTTGCGGCCCTGTCCAGAGGCCAGTTTGAGCAGTGTGTAGCTGGAGAAGCCGAAAGCCAGGCCGTTGGCGATGCTGAAGGTCAGCGGGATGGCCGTCATGGTGAGAAACGCGCTGATGGCGACCACCGGATCGTTCCAATCGATCTCGCCGATAGCGGTCATCATCATGCAGCCCACCACAATGAGCGCGGGCGACGTGGCCGCGGCCGGAATTACGCCCACCACCGGCGCGATGAACAGCGCCAGCAGAAACAGCAAGCCCGTGACGATGGCCGTGACGCCCGTGCGTCCGCCGGCCACCACGCCTGCCGCGCTTTCGATGTAACTCACCACCGTGGATGTACCCGACACGGCGCCCACCACGGTGGCTGTCGCGTCGGAAACCAGGATGCGGTTGACACGCGGGATCTGGTGCGCCTTGTCGAACAGGCCGGCTTTCTTACCGACGGCCACCAGCGTTCCCACGTTGTCGAACAGGTCGACGAACAGAAACACGAAGATGATTTCGAGTGCGCCCAGCTTCAGCGTGGCGTTCAGGTCAAGTTGAAACGCGGTGGCGGCGATGTCGGCCAGACGATAGGTTTGCGGCTGCCAGCGTACCAGCCCGCACACCACGCCGACCGCCGTCGTACCCAGAATGCCCAACAGCATGGCCGCCTTCACGCGCCACGCCATCAACGCGCCGATCAGCACCAGGCCGAAAATGGCGAGCAACGTGTGCGGGTCGCGTAGATTCCCGAGCGCCACGGTGGTGGCCGGGTTGGGCACAATGATCCCCGAGTTGCGGAATCCCACCAGGGCGATGAACAGACCAATGCCCGCGCCCACCGCCGAGTAGAGTTCGGTCGGAATCGCGGAGACAATAAGCTGCCGCACACCGACGGCGGTGAGCAGCAGAAAGACCACGCCGGAGATGAACACCGCGCCGAGCGCCGCCTGCCAGCTCACGCCCATGCCCTTCACTACCGTGTAGGCGAAGTAAGCGTTGAGGCCCATGCCGGGCGCGAGCGCGATCGGGTAGCGCGCCAGAATGCCCATCATGAGACTGCCGAACGCCGCCGAAATACACGTGGCCGCGACGACAGCAGTCAGCGGCATGCCGGCTTCGGCGAGAATGGACGGGTTGACGAAGACGATGTAAGCCATCGTCATAAACGTCGTCACCCCGGCCAGGATCTCGGTTCGCCAATTGGTGCCCAGCGTCTCGAACTCGAAGTAGCGCTCCAGCGTCTGCTTCCACGTGTGCATGGGCGAACTCGCTACTTGCGCAGGTAAGCGTCGTCGCCGCGGCGCCAGTCTTCTCGAACGGGCGAGAACAGGTCGACGGCCACGCTGTCTTCCAGCGCCTGTACGAAGTGCGGGGCGTTGGGCGGGATCATCACAATGGTGCCGGGTTCCACCACGGTTTCTTCACCGTCGATGTGGAACAAGAGCTTTCCTTCCATGACCAGCGTGATCTGCTCGTTCTCGTGTTCATGCGACGGCACCAGTACGCCCTTTTCGAGCGTGATGCGGGCCACCGTCATACGTTCGCCGTGAATCGCCTGGCGCACGAGCCGTGGATTCATGCGTTCTTTGTTAATTTCGTTCCAACGATAAAGAGTCATCCGGGCGGTATTGTATCATAGGGGTTTGGCACGACTGGAGCCACATATGAAAGGTGTAGTTCTGGCAGGCGGAATCGGCAGCAGATTGTACCCGCTGACCAAGATCACCAATAAGCACCTGCTTCCGATTTACGACAAGCCGATGATCTACTACCCCATCGAGACGCTTGTCGACGCCGGCATCCGGGACATCCTGGTTGTCACTGGAGGCAAGAACGCGGGTGACTTTCTGCGGCTGCTCGCCAACGGGAAGGCATTCGGGCTGTCGCACCTCGACTTCAC
>CAZDIZ010000091.1:0-10160 GCA_964505625.1 uncultured Solibacteraceae bacterium
ACTACGCTCATTGCTCGGTGAATTGGATACGCGTCGCCGGGACGCGCGTTTTCGCCGGTGAGCAGTACGGGCGCGAGTCCGTCAGCTTCGACGTAGCCTTGCGCGACGTATTCGACGTAGTCCTTTTCCGGATCGTACCAGTAGGCGAAATCGAACGGTTCGAATCCGGCTACCAGCGCGTGGCCGGTTTTACGCGAGACGAATTCCTTTCCGCGCATGCGCCTCACTTTGACCACTCGATCGCCAAGGTTCCATTCGGCGTCTTGCGATTGTTCAAGAAACACTACGCTGGCGCCGTCGCGTGCTGCCGCCAGCACGGCTTCGCGCGCCACGTCGAACGCATCAGGAGTGTCGACGAGAATCGCCTTCGCTTGCGGCGTGAACAGGCGCGGCTTCGCACCCAGTGATTCCGCCAACTTCCAGGCGCGGCCTCCCACGCGGCCCACAATAGCCACTTCGGTTTCGAGATTCTTCGCCGCTGGGAAGACTTCGATTTCGCTTTCACTGTCGTGGATGAGGCGCCCATCGGGCGCGAGCAAACCCAGGCGCACCGTGAAGCGCTCGCGCCGCTCGACTGCGGGCGCCGTCCAGCGGAAGTGGCCCTGGAACGCGGTGCCGTAACTCGGAATGCGCGCCACATCGGATTGCGCAAACACGCGCTCGCCCGCGCGGAGAACTTCCCACACCAGGCGGCCGCGCTCGAACTCCGCTCGGCGGTCGTTGGCCACCCAGAACTCCAGCCGCAGCTTCTCGCCCGCGTAGTAGCGCGAACGGTCCGTGCGGATATCCACCATGAGCGGCGTGAGCGCTTCCTTGAATTCGAAGTACGCGGGCTTGGGCCGCCGATCCACGTCCACCAGCGTCTTCATCCAACCCGCCGGCCAAGCGTCGATCAACAGGTGCACGGCCGTGGACACGATGCGGTCCGACTGGCGGCGAAAGGCGCGCGTCATCACGCGCACGCCCCAGGCCTGATGACGCTGGCTGGCCGCGATCCACGCCGGCATGGTGTCCTCGGCGTCGAACCAGGAGTGGTGCATGGTGTAGGTTTGCGCGAACGGAATTTTCCCCGGATGCCAACTCGCATCGGGCGTGGCCGGCAACCACGCTTTCGGATAATGCCGCAGCATGGTCTCGGCGTCCTCTAGACCTTCCACGCCGTACTCACCGCTGCCCATCTTCCAACCAGGCTTTGTATCTATCCAATAACCGCGCATGAACTTGCCGATGGGCACGGCGTGCGAACCGTACCACGTCGAGTAGATGTGATTATCCGGCAAGCTGGGCCCCGGCGGATCGTAATCGCCATCAACCGGTTTGATGACGCGGTCCGGATTGTACACGTGCACGAAATTCGACGCGGCGGTGAAGAAACGCTCCATCTCTTCGCGCGTCAGGTGGCGGTGCTCCTTGCCGCGAGGGTTGAACGGCTCGTTGATGTAGCTGATCATGATGTTCGAAGGGTGCGAGCGCACAAGCCGCTCCATCTCGCCGGCCTGCTTGGCGGCCTCTTCGAGCACCGGCCGGCGCAAATAGCCGAATAGCGGCAGATCGGTTTGCGCCATCATGCCCAGCGCGTCGAACACGTCGTAGACTTCCGGTTGCACAGGCGATTGCGTCAAACGGTAGTAGTTCATATTGGCGAGCTTGGCGATCAGCACGTCTTCGATCAACTGGTCACGGTCGCCCTTCATGGCCGCCACCATCAGATGTCCCATGGTGTTTGCGCCACGCAGAATCACGGGTTCGTTGTTGAGATACAGCGTGCCCTTCACCGGCGACGTGTCGTCCATGGCGAACTTGCGCATTCCGAAGTGCGTTTGCGCGATGTCGGCGGGTCCGCCGTCTTTCGGGCGAGCCTGGACGCGCGCAGTGTAGAGATACGGCGTTTCGGGCCGCCACAGGCGCGCATCGGTCAAACGCACGCGCGCGATCTTCTCCGACAATCCCGGTCCGGCCGTCATCGTGCCGAGCGAGATACGCTCGACGGCGGTTCCCGCGAAGTTCTTCGGGTAGAGCGAAAGCTCCAGTTCCACGTCGCGATTGCGTTTCTCTGATTGATACACTTCGGCGCGGACTTCGATTTCGCCTCGGTCCAGGTCCGGTCGCACGAAGATGTCGGTGACATGTAGCTTAGGCCGACCTTCCAGAAAGACCTTTTGCCAGATCCCGGCACCCGGCGCGCACTCGTGCCAGCCGACGCCGGGTTCGTCCCAACCCGGTCCAACCGCGGCGTAGATCTTGTCGCCATCCGCCGCCGGGCCTTTCCAGGATTCCAGACCCAGCATGATGCTCTCGTTTTCCACGCGCACCACCAGCACGTTGTCGGCGTCCTTGCGCAGCACCTCGGTCGCGTCGATTTCAAACGGCGCGAAGTAGCCGGTGTGCGCGCCCACCATGCGGCCGTTCAAATAGACCTGACAGCGGTAATCGACCGCATTGAACCGCAGCACGGCCAGTTCTTTCGCCGCGACGCTCGCCGGCACACGAAAGACCTTGCGGTAGTAGCCGGCCCACCAGCCCACCGGACCGCGATAGTCCGGGATGCGCACTTTGCTCCACACGCCTTCGCCCCGGAATACGCGAGCGATGTCGGCACGGTCAGCCGCTTCCTCCATGCGGAAATCGAAGGTATCGAATTCGACGCGCGCTCGCGTGGAAGCCGCGGGCGGCGTGCGGTCCTCCAGGTACGGGGCATACTGGCGGCGCAAGGCAGCCAAGCCGGCGCGAAACTCCTCGCGGGTGCGCATGACGGCGCGGCGCGGGAAGTTCACGGCCGGGTCGCTGCGCTGCGATTCCAGTTCGACATCCGGCACCGTGAGTGGGGGCTTCGGCTCCAGCACACCGCGCCGCACGGCCGGCGGCGTCTCCAGCGCGATGGCCGCCACCACGTCGCGGCGCGGTTGTTGGCTCCATACCGTTAAGGCACTGGCAAACAAAATGACAAGCACGGACATTTTTTCTCGCATGGGAAGGCTCAATTCATGATAATCAGGTAGGGGGGAAATCTCACGACCTCTTATGAGAAATCGTATCTGCTTCACTTTATTGGCTGTTACAGCCTGTGTGCCGATGCTTGCCGTCGGCGAGACGATTCGTGCACGTATCACCGGTTCTCATGGTGACCGCGGTAAGTGCACTATTGAAGTAGTGGTTGACGAAGTTGCCGAAGTGGAAATCTCCGGCGATAGCGGGCGGATCCGCACGATCGCCGGCGCGCCAGCACACTTCGTACGCATGGATTGCACAAGCGCCATGCCGCATGATCCCGAAGATTTCCGGTTCCGCGGCATTGACGGCCGCGGTCGTGTGGATCTGGTCCGTGATCCGCGCTCCACTCGCGGCGTCGCCGTGGTGCGTATTGTCGACAATAGGGGTGGCCGCGAAGGCTACACCTTCGACCTGGAATGGCGCGGCTTCGGCGGCGGCCCGGGCCGCTACGACGATGGACCACGCCGCTACGACGACCGCCGTCCGCCGGAAAGAGGCCGCTTCTCGGCCGCCCGCGCGGTGGATGTCTGCCGTGATGCCGCCACCGACCGTATGCGCCGCGACGGGTTCCACGAAATCCGCATCCGCGACATCAACGTCGACAACCGCCCGGGACGCCATGACTGGGTAGTGGGCACAGCCACGGCGCGCCGTGGCAGACACGTCGAGGATTTCCGTTTCGCCTGCTCGGTGGATCTGTCAAACGGCAACGTCCGTTCGGTGAACGTGGATCGCCGTTAGTTTTATCGGGCGCTGAAAAAAACGGGACAGACTGCTCTGCCCCGCGTTTCACTGCGGGGGCAGAGTGGTCTGTCCCTGGTTTTTTCAGCAACCAACTATCGATACACCAGCGGGTCGGTCCAACGGTTGGTGCGAAACGGCGACGCGGGCAGTCCCTCACCGTTGTAGAGGTTGCATTCCGGACTGTCGGCCCATCCGTAGCGCACTGACACCGGATTGGCAACGTCGGGACTGCTCACAACGACTGTGTTGTTTTCGATGCGGGCCTGCGCGGCGACGAACTTGCCGTCGGATCCAGCGATTTCGAAGCTCTTGAGTTCCCCGCCCTTAGCCACCAAGCCCCCATCAGTGAAGTCGAACCACACACGCAGTGCGTTACCGTCCTTGGTGAGCTGCCGGTACATGGGCCCCGAGTAAACCACCTTCTGGTTGTAAGCGATGGCGCGAGCGGCCAGACCCAGCCGGAGACCGACGTCCTGCTTGTTGCGCGGGTGTATGTCGGTCGGGTTGCCGATGTCGATCGAGACCGCCATGCCCGTGTTACGCAGCGCGAGCGTCATGGTCTGCGCTTCGCGTAGCTCCGGCCACTGTCCCTGCGGCGCTTTAGCGAAGTTGGCCAGTTGGACGAACAGGAACGGAAAATCGCCCACGCCCCAAGCGCGGCGCCAGTCTTCGATCATGGCGCGGAACAACCGACGGTACTCGTAAGAGCGGCGCACTACGGCGTCGTTCTCGCCCTGGTACCAGATCGCCCCGCGAATCGGGTAGGGGGTGAGCGGCGCGATCATGGCGTTGTACAAGCTCGCCGGATTCCACGGATGGCCGGGGCCCACGGGCTGCGCGGGACGGTTCGGCGCTTTCTTACCTTCGGCAATGGCCTTGGCCGACGCGGCTTCCCAATCCTTGAGTTGCTTCTGGTACCGGGCGTAAGCGAGCGGATAGTCATCGATGGACTTGGCGTAATCGGCGACCGAAGAGACCAACGCCGGGTCCGAGGCCAATGCCAAGCGGCTGGTCCAGGCCACGGCCGGCGTGCCGCCCCAGGCGGATTTGATGATGCCGACCGGCGCGCCCACTTTCTCCCTCAGGTGGCGGCCGAAGAAGTAGCCCACGGCGGAGAAATCCTTGGCGGTTTCCGGCGTGCACCAGGTCCACTCGCCTTCGACGTCGTCCAGCGGATACTCGGAAGTGGTGTTCTTCACCTTGAACAAACGGATCTGCGCGAAATCGGCTTCCCGGATTTCCTGCTCCGCGTTATCGCTCAACCGCAGCGGCCATTCCATGTTGGATTGACCGCTGGCCACCCAAACCTCGCCCACCAGCACATCTTCAATGGTGAGCTTGTTCGAGCCTTCGATGGTCAGCGTGTGCGGTCCGACGGCGCCGACGGGCGCCAGAAACACTTCCCAGCGGCCCAGCGGGCTGGCTTCGGTCTTTGCGCTCTGACCGGCCATACTCACGGCGACGGCTTCGCCCGCGGCCGCAGTGCCCCAGATATGCACCGGCACACCGCGTTGCACCAGCATGTGATTGGAGATGATCTTGGGAACTCTCACGTCGGCGTGCAGCATTCCGGCCGCTGCGGCGATTAGCAGGAACGATTGGGCAATTAAACCTGTTCTATTCATTTCCATCCTCGAATTGAATGATCCTTCGTGGATGATACCGCACCCGCTTCCTGTCTGCGTGCGCGTCCGCTTAGAATGGAAGTTTCCTCTTCGAATGGACGCACGCGATCTGCCGGCCCTGAACGCAACGTTGAACGCGGTTTCCGCGAGTCTGCTCGTATTGGGATTCTATTTCATCCGGCGCGGCCGGCGCGGAGCGCATCGCGCGGCGATGCTGGCGGCGTGCGCGACGTCAGCGCTGTTTCTGATTTCGTACCTGGTCTATCACTACCAGGTTGGATCCGTGCGCTTCACCAAGCCCGGTTGGATTCGCACGCTGTATCTTTCGATCCTGGCGACGCACACCGTGCTGGCTGCCTTGGTGCCTCCGCTTGCGCTGATGACGCTGTACCGTGCCTGGCGCGGCCGTTGGGAGCGCCATCGCGCTCTCGCGCGTTGGACGCTGCCCATCTGGCTGTACGTGAGCGTGACCGGAGTAATCGTATACTGGATGCTCTACCGTCTCTAGTAATCAAGTGCCACAGACGCTCTCCATTCTCGTCCCCCTGTATAACGAAGAAGAGTTCGTTGCCGCGCTGCTTGGACGCGTGATCGCGGCCGCGCTACCCGCCGGACTCGATCGCGAAATCGTGGTCGTCGATGACGGCTCCACCGACGGGTCGGGTGAAGTCGCCGCCGAATTCGCCGCCGCGCATCCAGACACGGTTCGCGTCCTGCGCCACGCCCGCAACATCGGGAAAGGCGCGGCCGTCCGCACGGCACTCGAAGCCGCCACGGGCGACTACGTCGTGATTCAGGACGCCGACCTCGAATACAATCCGGGCGAATACGCGCGTCTGCTCAAGCCGCTGGTGGAAGGCAAGGCCGACGCGGTCTACGGTTCGCGCTTCATGATCGCCGGTGAACGCCGCGTTCTTTACTACTGGCACGCGCTGGCCAACCACGCCCTCACCGGGTTTCTGAACCTGCTGGCGAATCTGAACCTCACCGACATCGGCACTTGCTACAAGGCGTTTCGCACTTCGCTGCTCAAGAGCATTCCCATCCGGTCCAACCGCTTCGGGTTCGAAGCGGAAATCACCATGAAACTGGCGCGGCGGCGCCTGAGCATCTACGAAACGCCCATCAGCTACTACGGCCGCACGTATGAGGAGGGAAAGAAGATCCGGCCGTGGGACGGCATCAAGACGTTTGCCGTCATCGTGCGCTACTGGCTGATCCGGGACATTTACAAGGAAACCGGCCCGGAAATCCTGGATGTGCTGTCGTCCACGTCGAATTTCAACCGTTGGATGGCGGATACGGTGCGCCCGTTCCTGGGCGAAACAGTCATGGAAATCGGCGCGGGGATCGGGAATCTCACGCGGCATCTCGCGCCGCGGCGGCGGCGCTACATCGCCACCGATATCGATCCGGAACACTTGGCGCGGCTGCGCAACCGGCTGCACCACCGGCCCAACCTGGAGGTCGCGCGTTGCGACCTGACCGCGGCGGCCGATTTTGCGCCTTACGCGGGCGCGATCGACACGGTCGTGTGCCTCAACGTGGTTGAACACGTGGAAGACGACCTCGGCGGGTTGCGCAACCTGAACACGGCGCTAAAGCCGGGCGGCACGGCCGTGGTTCTGGTGCCGCAAGGGCAATGGGCTTACGGCACGCTCGATCGCGCGCTCGGCCACGTGAAGCGCTACTCGAAATCCGAACTCGCGCAGCGCATGGAACAGGCCGGTTTCCAGGTTGAGCGAATCATTGAGTTCAACCACGTCACGCTCCCCGGCTGGTTTGTAAGCGGACGGATTCTGCGCCGCAGCACCTTCAGCAGATTCCAATTGGCGGTATTCGACCGGTTGGTCTGGCTGTGGCGCCGTATCGACCGATTCCTGCCTTGGGGACCGACATCGCTGATCGCCATCGGGCACAAGTCACGATAAAGGTGCTGAAAACCTGGGACAGACTGCTCCGCCCCGCGTTAGGGACTCCACGTATTCAGCGTTGCCCGCCGGGGGCGGAGTTGTCTGTCCCGGTTTTCAGCAACCGGCTAGAGCGCTACATGAAGTAGTCTTTGACTTTGTCCAGCAGGCCCTTGTCTTCGGGCTCGTTCTCTTCCGGCAGCATTTCGCGTAACTGCTCGAAGAGTTTGCGCTGCTCGCGCGTGAGTTTCGTGGGGATCTTCACGCCGACGTGGACCACCAAGTCACCGCGGCCACCGGCGTTCAGGTGCGGAATGCCTTGTCCTCGCACGCGAATCTCAGCGCCGTTCTGCGTGCCCTCGGGAATGCGCACCGTCTGCAATCCGTCGAAAGTGAGCACCTCGACCTGGGTTCCCAGCACGGCCTGCGCCACATTCACCGGCACGGTGCAATGCAGATCGTCTTGCTGGCGGTCGAAGACGGGATGTTCCTTCAAGCGCAGCACAACGTAGAGATCGCCCGGCGGGCCGCCGTTCGCCCCCGGCTGCCCTTCCCCGTTCAAGCGCAGACGCGTGCCGGTGTCCACCCCCGGCGGAACGGTGATCTTGAGCTTGCGCTCCACTTGCACGTAGCCTTCGCCGCTGCAATGCGAACAGGGATGGCGTATGATCTGCCCGCGCCCGCCGCACTGCCCGCAAGGCCGTCGAATCGACAGAAAACTCTGCTGGTAGACCACCTCACCGCGTCCGCGGCAGGTGGGGCATGTGACCAGTCCCTTGCCCGGTTCGGCGCCCGTCGCATTACAGCGTGAGCAGGCCTCGATGCGCGGCACCCGTATCTCCGCGCTCATGCCGCGCACAGCATCTTCCAGGTTGATTTCGAGATCGTAACGAACGTCTTCGCCGCGTTGCGCGCGATTGCGTCGCCGGCCGCCGCCCGAACCGAACAAATCGCCGAACCCGAAGAAGCTGCCCAGGATGTCGCTGAAGTCCTCGAATACCGCGCTATTGAAATCCGGCACCGCGGCGCCGCGCAAACCGGCATGGCCGTATTGATCGTAAGCGGCGCGCTTTTGCGCATCGCTCAGAATGCCGTAAGCTTCGGCCGCTTCCTTGAATTTCTCCTCGGCTTCCTTGTCGCCGGGGTTGCGGTCGGGGTGGAATTTCAACGCCAGCTTACGATAGGCACTCTTCAGCGACTGATCGTCGGCGTCGCGGCTCACGCCCAGGATCTCGTAGTAATCGCGGTTGGTCACGGAAGTTTGTTAGCCTTTGTACGCCACTCTCACCATGGCCGGCCGCAGCAGGCGGCCCTTGTAATTGTATCCACGCTGCAACTCGTCGAGCACGGTGTCTTCCTCGACATCCTCGCGCTGCACGCGGTCCACCGCATGGTGCAGATTAGGATCGAACTTCGCGCCCGCCGACTCAATCGGCTCCAGACCCAGCTTCTTGGCGGCATCCATCCAGCGCTGGTAGATTAACTCGATGCCGCGCGCGTACTCCGCGTCGCTGCATTCTACCTTCAGCGCGCGTTCGAAGTCGTCCAGGATGGGCAGCAGCGCCGACATGGTATCGGCGCCGGCAAACTCGAGGTATTCCTCGCGCTCACGCTGCGCGCGCCGCCGGAAATTCTCGAATTCAGCCTGGCGTCTCAGCAAACGTTCGTGCAATTCGGCCTTCTCCGCGGCAAGCTTGTCACGTTCGGTGGCCAGGGCGGCCAACGCGGCAGACAAATCCTCTTGCGCGGGCGCGGTATCTTCCGCCACTAGTTCAGGCGCTTCCGGCGCCCCGTCGGATGGAGTGATGATGGGATCCCCTTCCTGCATTGCTAAACTCACACTTCCAGATTAACAGGTGTATGGAATGAGCCGCCGGACCGGCCCGTCAGGACACGTTTCCGGCAAACGCCCGTCCGACGCCGCGCACCGCCGATATCACCCGCGAATAGTTCATCCGCATGGGCCCCAAAACGGCGATCTTGGCGGCCAAGCCACCGGGCAAGCGCACCCAAAGGCCCACCAACGATAGGTCCTTCATCAGCGGGTCGGTCTCGCCCAGCCCCACTTGCAGCCCCACCTCTCCGGCGGGCTGCTCCAGCACTTCGTCGAGCAGCTTCAGAATGCGCTTCTTTTCCTCCAGCGCATGCAGCAGCTCGAACATTTTCTCGCGCGTCAGGTCCAGATCCGCGGCCAGCAGCGTGAAAGCGCCTTCCAAATGAATCTCTTCGACCGCCTTGAAGTCGAACAGGCCTTTCTGATAGAAGAGCGTCAAACGCTTCAGTAGGGCGTCGTAAGCCGCGCGGGTCTCCGCCAGGCGGCGGTCCAGCTCCATGCGAATGGCATCGATGGTCCAACCGCTGAATTCGCGGTTCACGTAATTGCGGATGGAAACCAACTCGTCCGTCGTCACGCTTTCGTCG
Source organism: uncultured Solibacteraceae bacterium (assembly GCA_964505625.1). Lineage (GTDB taxonomy): Bacteria > Acidobacteriota > Terriglobia > Bryobacterales > Bryobacteraceae > JAJFUV01. Next base: position 9,692 of record CAZDIZ010000091.1, read on the forward strand.
AGCGTCACCACGCGATTGCGCACCATCTGATCGCGCGTCACCAGAACCATCAGCACGCGCTGGTCGGCGAGCGGCAACAGTTCGATCTGGTCCAGCGTCTGGCTCAATTCGGGCGCCGCCGCGGCGATGCCCACGTTGCGCGTCAACTCGGTCAGCAGGTGCGAAGACCGTTCCACGCCCTCCTCGACGCTGGACGGTTCGCCGAACAGTGTTCGCAGGTTTTCGACCGGCGTGCGCGCCACACTCTCGTTCGAAAGCGTCTGCGCATACAGGCGGAAGGCCTTTTCCGTCGGCACACGACCGGCCGAAGTGTGCGGCTGTGATAGATAGCCTTCGTCTTCCAGATCCGACATCACGTTGCGGATCGAAGCCGGACTGAGCGGGCGCCGGAGCCGCTTGGAGATTGTTCGAGAAGCGACGGGCACACCTGTCCGGATGAAGGCCTGCACGATGTCGTGCAACACCTCGA
>CAZDIZ010000091.1:10260-12604 GCA_964505625.1 uncultured Solibacteraceae bacterium
GCGACGGGCACACCTGTCCGGATGAAGGCCTGCACGATGTCGTGCAACACCTCGACCTCTCTGGGCGTTAGGACTGTGCCGTCAAGCTTCACGTTGCTTCCAACAACTCCCCTTGATCATGATTTTAGGAAACCGCGCCGGAACGGTCAAGGATACAACTGTTCGCGCAAGAAAGCGATGGCTCGTTCGAAGTGCTCCGCCGCGGCCGGATCGTTCATCCGTCCATCGAAGCCGTGGCCCGCGCCGGAAACGCGATCGTATTGGTATCGAACGCCATGCTGCTTGAATAACGCTTCCATCTGGTCCGATAGCGTCACTGGCACGTCGGTATCCTTGTCGCCGTGCAGCAGCATGGTGGGCGGGAACTTCGCAGTCACGTTCAGCGCCGGACTCCAGGGGCGGAACGCTTCCGGGTTGACGGCCGGGTCCACACCCGCCACTTCCTTGGGCCACCAGCCGTGCTGGCGCAGGAACAGGTAGTAGCGGAATCGCTGATTGGCGCCCGCTGCACCGGACAGCGGCACGCTTCCCACCGAAGCGCGGGCTTCCTGCTCGGGGACCGTGGGCTTGCTCGAATAGAACGGATCGGGCTTCGAATACCAATCGCCGATGATGTCCCCGTAACCGTAGAACGACACCAGCGCTCGTGGGCGCGGCTTGGCGCGATAACCGGTGGCGAGCGTCAGGTATCCTCCCGCCGAATGGCCCACCACGGCCACGCGCTTCGGATCGATGCCGGCGAGTTTCTTTCCGTTCTTCTGCACCCATCGCCAAGCGTCTTCCACGTCGGTGAGGATGTCGGGTAGCTTCGTCTCCGGAGCCAGGCGGTAATCAATCGACACCACGTTGAAGCCGGATTCGATGTAACGCGCCAACTGCTTCGGATGAATGCCGCCGCGATGACCGCCGATCAGCGCGCCGCCATGAATCCAGAAGATGCCGGGACGTAGTTCCGCACCCGCGCCGCGGTAGACGTCGAGTTGGATTGCCAAAGCCCCAACAGTCTTGTAGACGTGCGTGGTTTTGGAGAACGGTGGGTCGGCCGCCGCCGTGGCCAGCGCGGCTGCCAGAAGAAGCACGAACCCTCTTCCCATGACAGCCCATCCTACCTCATCGCGCATGCTAACCTGATTGCACCAGAACCATGAACGGCAATCAGCGTATCCAGGCGGCTTTTCGCGGCGAGGCGGCGGACAACACCCCCATCATGCTGCACAACTTCATGATGGCGGCGCGCGAGGCCGGTGTGACCATGCGCCAGTACCGCTCCGACCCGCGTGCCATCGCGCGCGTGTTTGTGGAAGCCGTGGAGAAGTACGCCTATGACGGCATCGTGGTCGATATCGACACGGCTACGCTCGCTCGCGCGGTCGGCGTGCCGGTGGACTTCCCCGACGACGAGCCGGCGCGCTGTTCGGGCAAGTTGCTTCGATCGCTCGATCAGGTGGACGATCTCGCGCCCGCCGACATCTCACGACACCCGGACGTTCAGATCTGGCTCGAAGCCACGCGCCTGTTGGTGCGCCATTTCTCCGATGAAATCTGCATTCGCGGCAACTGCGATCAGTGTCCGTTCGATCTGGCCGCGCTCATGCTCGGCATCGATGACTGGATGCTTGCACTCACCGAGCCGTCTGAGCACGAACGCGTTCACCGCCTGCTCGAATACACGACTAACGTCACCAACCAGTTTCTATCGCTGATGAAAGAGACCGGCGCGCACATGCTCTCCAACGGCGACAGCCTGGCGTCGCCCGATCTGGTATCGCCTGCCATCTATCGCCAGTTCGCTCTACCCTACGAACAGCGAGTGGCAGCGCACGCGGCCGAACTAGGGCTGCCGTACGTGCTCCACATTTGCGGCAAGACCGACCGCATTCTCGAAGACATGGTCTCGACCGGAGCCGGAGGATTGGAACTGGACTACAAGACCGATGTCCGCCTGGCGCGTTCGAAACTCGGCGGCCGGACCGTTTTTCTGGGTAACATCGACCCGAGCGGAGTCCTGGCGCTGGGCACGCCCGAGCAAGTACGCGAAAAGACGCGGGAACTGCTCGCTGTGTTCGAAGGTGAACCGCGCTTCGTACTCAACGCGGGCTGCGCCATCCCCTCGACCACGCCACCGGAAAACCTGAAAGCCATGATCGCCGCAGCGCGAGGGGCAAGCTAGGCGATAGCCCGAAGCTCACGACTTCGCGGCCGGGTAGTATCCTTCGCGGCCCTGAACTAGCAGACCTTTTTTCTGGACGTCCACCTTGATGCGGCGATATCCGCTGGCTGCGTTGGTGTCCGGTGTGTAGCCGAGGCTGTACTGGCTGCGCAGTTCCTCTTCGATCTGCGCGTA
>CAZDIZ010000091.1:12704-19738 GCA_964505625.1 uncultured Solibacteraceae bacterium
TTTTCAGAACCTCGTCGGAAGCCAGATAGACGGCATCGGAAAGCACCGTCGCGTACGATCCGCGCCCGCCGCTTCCGCCACGCGGATCACCGCCACCGCGCCTGTCCCGGCCGGGCCCCTCAAATTGATGCCGCTCAAGCAGGTTCAGCGCCGCGTCCAATTTCTCAGCCGACGAAGTGAGATCCTGCAACAGTTCCACTTCGTTGCTGTACTGAATCAGGAACGCCTTGTCCTTTTCCGGGCGCATCATCTTGTGCAGGAAGGCGCGGCTGGTCCGGCGCTCTTCGTCGAGCATATTGGACTCGCTGGGAGTCGTGTCCACCAACAGTCCCATGGTCAGCGGCAGATCGCTCTCGCGCGAGAAATAGCGGATGGGTTGCGGCCGTCCGTCTTCGCTAATGATGAAATCTTCCTTGGACAGATTCTTGACGATGTGTCCGTCTTTGTCGCGTACGGTGACAAAGACGTTGACGACGTTGACGTCGGCGGAAAACGTGACATTCGGAGCTTGGACGCACCAAAGCCGCTCACCGGCACAGGATGCCACCGCGCCCAGCAGCAGTCCCCTGCGGCTTACCGTTGTTGCCGTGAACATGGATGTCGTTCGCACCTCGATCAGATGGATGTCTGGCGGTGGATCGACGGTTGCTTTGTTAAGGCGGATTTAACAACATTGTGCCAGCTTGAGCACTATTGCTTCACCGTCAGGTACTGCTTGGTAGGGACGTCAACGCCCCAAACCGTGACTTCGACCAGATGCTCGCCATCGGCCAGATTAGGGACCACGACGTTCAACTGGTTCAGTCCCGCGGCGCTCAGTCCGGCGAATGAGACCTTGGCCGTGACGCCGCCAATGCGCACCGTCACGTTGTTGCCGCTCGCAAGCGGCGCCGCTCCGCTGAAAGCCATACCGGCGGACACGGTGGGGTCCGTGGGTCCGAATCCGGTGCCGAACAGCAGCAGCGTTTCGCCGGGCTGCGCGGGCTTGACCGTAACAGCGTCGCCGAACAACGCGGCGGGTCCGGCGAGCGTGCCGTCGGCGTGAACGGCGGCGACGTTGCGATAGCTGCCGGGACTGAACCGGAACAACCCCGGAGCCGCCGTGGCAAGCGTTGCCGTCGACGCGTCGCTGGTGCCGCCGGACGCGGTGATCACTTCCACGGTGACCGGTCCCAGCGCCGTGTCGTCCGGGGCTTGCACGTTCAGTTGGCCTTCGCTCACGTACGCGATGGACGCGTTCTTGCCGTTAATGCGGACCGCGGTACCTTCGAGCGACGTGGGCAATGTACCGCCGATGATATCCGCCGCCGACCACGCCCGAGCCACACCCGATGGCGCCAAATTCGTTCCGAAGATGGTCACCCACGCTCCCGCGCTGATCCCCGCCGCGTAACTACCCGCGTTCACCACTCCGCTCGACGCGATCGCCGGTTTCGCGGCGGCTTTGGTTAGCGTGAAGGTGCGCGTGTACACGTTCGTCCGGCTCGTGCCGGTGGTGGCCACGCCCGCGACGTAGACCGTCACGTTGTCGGCATCGGAAGGTGGAGTCCAGTCAAACGTGTAGCTCGAAGCCGACGTGGTGTGGTTGACGTATTGCTTCGCCGAACTGCTATTCACCACCGTGGAACTGACCGCGGCAAAAGTTCCGGCGGTGGCTGTGAGTTGAAATCCCTTTTTGTAACTCGCGTTGGCATCGGCGATGGAAACAATCCATCGCTGCGCGGCGCCTGATGTGAATGTGTTCCCGTTCGGTAAAGTCAGCGAGACGCTGCCGCTGGTCGGATTGAGCGTTACCGAATGGCACGATGAACACGGTGTCCCCGTGCCCGGTTCACCTGCGTTGCCATTGGGAACTCGCGATCCGTTCGGATAGGCTGCCGCAATAGACGCGGCGAGAAATACAGTCCCAGTTAGTTGTTTCATCCCAGATTTACGAATAGCCTCTGCCTGTACGGACGCTGCAGGCGCGGTCTGAGTTTCAGCCCTTGGCGAACCAGATGTACATCTCGACAAACGCCAGCGCGGTAAGGGCGACGGAGCCAATCGCCGTCGCTTTCCAGATCCACTCACGCCAGTTTTCGACCAGCAGCGGGGTTCCCATCACGTAGGCGCTCGCGAAACCGGCGGCCAACCCGCCCAGGTGCGCCGCGTTGTCCACGCGAAACATCGGAATCAAGCCGATCGCGAAACCGTAGATCGCCCAACGCAGGTAGTGGCCGCGGATGGCGTCGCCCAGCGGGTTGCGATGCCGCGCGCCCAACGCGATCATGGCTCCAAGAAGTCCGAAGATGCCCGCCGAGGCACCAATCGACAGATTCCCCGACCAGAACGTGCTGGCGAGAAAGCCGAACACGGTGGACCCGAAGTAGATAGTGATGAACCGTTTGGCGCCGTAAATCTCTTCCACCTGCCGCCCCAGATCCAGCAGCACCCAGGAATTCATCAGAATGTGAAACAGTCCGCCGTGCAGAAACCCGGCGGTGACCAGGCGCCACCACTGCCCGGCCAGGATCTCGTCGCACTTGCCGCCGAAAGCTTTCAGCGTTTGGTAGTCGATGTCCATAAGCGTGCCCTGCCCGGCGCGCATGCTGTAGACCATGGTGGCGACGTAGAGGCCTATGTTGATGGTAAGAATCAGCGCGGTGGTGAAGTGCGCCTGCGGGATGAGCCCGCCCAGAATGTCGCCTGGTGAGCGCAGATCGATGGCGCGCGGCCCCACCTTTGTATCGCAATACGGGCAAACCCGATCGTCGGTTGTGATGAATGCCCGGCAGTGCGGGCACATACGGCGTTTATCCACTACTATCCATCTTACCTTTGCCTCACTCGGTTCGCGCTTTGCTACAATCAGGATTCTGGATGAACAAGACTGAGCGAGAGTACCGCGACGACATCATTAGGATCGGCCGCTTGATGTACGAGAAGGGTTGGGTGGCCGCCAACGATGGCAATATCACTGTCCGCATGGATCAGGACCGGTTGCTGGCGACGCCCACCGGCGTGAGCAAGGGCATGATGGAGCCCGACGACCTGATCGTCTGCGATATGCAGGGCAACAAGCTCTACGGGCGCAAGGAACGCACCTCGGAAATCGCCATGCACCTGAAGGTGTATGAACTGCGTCCGGACGTGCGTTCGGTGGTGCACGCGCACCCGGTGGCCGCCACCGGTTACGCCGCCGCCGGCAAGCCGCTGAACCTGGCCTTGCTGCCGGAGGTGATCATCAGCTTGGGCTGTGTGCCGCTGGCCGATTACGGCCTGCCCGGCACGCCGGCGCTGATTGATCCGCTGGTTCCGCTGATTCCGAAGTACGACGCCATTCTGATGGGTAACCACGGTGTGGTCAGCTACGGCGGCGACGTCTTTCAGGCGTTCTTCCGCATGGAGACCGTCGAGCACTACGCCAAGATTTCCGTGGTCGCGGAGCTCCTGGGCGGCCCGCAGGTGTTGCCGCAAACCGAAGTACAGAAATTGCTCGATTCGCGCACGCGCTACGGCGTGAAAGCGGCGTCGGCCGGTCAACCGGGCTGCCCGCTGTCGGCTGAGAGCGTGATGTCGCAGGGCGACAAGATTTGGGTGACGCGCGACGAACTCATCGCCATGATCGATGAGGCGTTGCGTGCCCGCGGTGTGGCGTAAACCAAGTGCCGCGCCGGGACAAGGTGGAAATGGCTGGAGGATCAATGGGTGAAGCGTTAGGAATGATCGAAACCCGCGGTCTGGTGGCGATGATTGAAGCCGCCGACGCCATGGTCAAAGCCGCCAAGGTAACGCTGGTCGGTTGGGAAAAGGTTGGTAGCGGATACGTGACGGCCCTGGTTCGCGGCGATGTCGCCGCGGTTCGCGCCGCCACCGACGCCGGCGCCGCCGCCGCGCGCCGCATCGGTGAAGTGATCGCCGTGCACGTGATTCCGCGCCCGCATCCGAGCCTGGAAGACGTGCTGCCGATCGGCAAGATGCAGAAGTAAGAACGCCCTTGAAAGGAATTGCATGCAGTTAGCCCGCGTTGTCGGCAATGTGGTTGCCACGCGAAAGGACCCGCGGCTGGAAGGTAAGAAGCTTCTGGTCCTGCGCTACGTGTCTCCGGAAGGAAAGGACGAAGCCGGCTACGTCGTCGCCGTGGACACGGTGAGCGCGGGCTATCGTGAAACTGTCCTGACCGTTGCGGGCTCCAGCGCACGCATGGCCGACGGATGCAAGGACCGCCCGGTGGACACAGCCATCATCGGCATCGTCGACAGCGTGCAGATCGACTCCGGAAGCCGGTAGCAAACATGTACCTGGGACGCGTGGTGGGCCGTGTCTGGTCCACCGTCAAGAACGCCGAATTCGAAGGCCAGCGCTTCCTGGTGGTGCAACCCATCACACCCGAAGGCGCAAGCGTCGGTAAGCGCATTGTCTGTACCGACATGACCGGCGCCGGGGCCGGCGAGACCATCTATTGGGTGCGCGGACGCGAAGCCAGTTTCGCGCTGCCGCAACCGGAAGTACCGGCCGACTTCACTATCGTGGGCATCGTCGACGAAATGAGTATCAAGCGGGAGGCGAAGTCGTAACCATGCTCATCGGCCGTGTAATCGGAGAGATCGTCGCCACCCGCAAACACCAGACGCACGAAGACCGCAAGATCCTGCTGGTGCAGCCGTTGAATCTGGACGGCAGCGACCGCGGGGAAGCTTACGTGGCGTTGGACGCGGTGGATGCTGGCGTGGGCGACCGCGTGCTGCTCGCCACTGAAGGCTTCAGCGCGTTCACAAGCGTCGGCCACAAACTGGCCCCCATCGACATGGCCGTCATCGGCGTGGTCGACCGTGTCGATCTCGTCGAAGGCGCCACCTAGATGGAGGGCGAAACAACCCGCCCACGCCCACGCCTCGAAATACTCGTCCTCTGCCTGATCGGCGCCATCGTTGTCTACCAACTCATGATTCCGCCGCTGGTCGGAATTGCGGATAACGGCGATTTCGCGCGTGTGATCGGGCCGTTCAGTCTCGGCCATCTTCCGGGACAGGACATTGAAGGGCAGTACTTCACCACGAAGTATCAGTTCAGTGAAGACGCTTACTGGGACAGCGGATTCGTCACCAGCGAGACTCTGTTCGTCTGGCTCGGCAGGGAGCTGAACGGTCTGGTGTCCAAGGACGGGCTCTTCGACATACGCATCATGGGCTTGCTTCACACCGCGCTGCTGCTCGCCGTGGTGTGGCTGCTGTTGATCTGTTCGCGGAAGTTGAGCGACCTTTCGCGCGCGGTGTTCATCGCGCTACTGGTGATCGCGGTGACCGACGTCAGCTACGTGCAATGGTTGAACTCGTTTTATAGCGAAGCGGCGGGACTCCTGTTCTTTCTGGCCACGGCCGCACTCACCTGGCGTCTGATCCAGCGCGAAGGCGGTTACGGACTGCTGGCGCTGTGGGCGTTCGCGGCGCTGTTGTTCGTCTCCGCCAAACCTCAGTACGCGCCGCTCGGATTGCTGTTGGGGGCTTTCGCGTTCCACCTGCGCACGCTCAACGGCGGTCTCGCGTGGAAGCGGGCGACGTTCGCGGTCGGGCTCGTGCTGATCGGGTGGTCCCCGGTGTATTGGAAGATCGCTCCGTTTCAGGAGATGCGCGAGATGGCGGCGTATCCATCCGTTTTCTACGGCGTTCTGCCGGAGTCACCCGACCCGGCGCACGACCTGCGCGAACTGGGCCTGACACCGGAGTTGGCGCGCTACACGATGCGCAGCCCTTATCCGGCCGACTCCGGCATCGACACGCCCGAATTTCGTCAGGCGTTCTTCGAGCGCATTAGTTACAGCAAGGTGCTGCGGTTCTACGCCAAACATCCCAGACGATTCGTGGGCGCGCTGGACCGCGAGGCCCGGGAAACGCTTCTGCTGCGCAACCCTTCGCTTTCGAATTTCGAACGTTCGGCCGGACGGCCACCGTACGCGCTCAGCGGCGCCTTCACGCTGTTAGGCTCTCTGCACGGATGGGCGTATCCGAAACGAATCGCATGGTTCGCGCTGCCGCTCGCCTTGTATCTGTTCGCGTTGTTCTTTCTCCGCCGGAAACGATCCGGAAACAACGAACGGATGGAGATCGACCTTGTCGCGTTGTTACTGGCGATGGCGGCAACCGAATTCGTCGTGGTGACACTCGCGGTGGGAATCGAAGACACCATCAAGCACATGTTCCTGGTGGACGTGCTGGTGGACACAAGCCTGTTAGTAGCAGCCGTGTGGCTGGGTGGGCAGGTGGGAACCTACGTGCTTCGCAACAGGAACTCTCGCCAAGCGGGGCAGTGTCTAAGCTTTCATGCCGCGAATTCGCTGGTTCGACCCTGAACCAAACGACGCACCTGCGCCCGCGGATTGGCGGCTCGTAGCATGGATGGCCGCGACGCTGTTTCTGAACATCCACTTCTGGGTGCGGCACGCCGACGATCTCTCCATGCATTACCCGCTGCTGACACACGCGGGGATAGTAGCCGGCGCGGCTTTGCTCATCTCAGTTCTCTTCTTTTTCGGACCGGCCCTGGCGGTGCAAAAGGCAAAAAGGTCGGTCTTCGAAGTAATCGAAGGCTCGGTCGGCACGATTCCCGCACTCATTCTCCGCGCGTGCTCGGTGATATTCCTGGTGATCTGGATGGCAGAGATGACAGCCGTCCCGTTGCTCTGGTGGATCGGGAGCATCCTGCGCCGTGAAGCAGCCTGGACGGAGTCGGTCCTGGCTGCCGCCGCCATCCTGGCGTTCGTTTTCATCACCGCTTCGCAGAGCGCAACCACCAATGCGAAGTTGGCGCTTTTCACCACCAAGCTTGGGGCGGCAGTTCTGCTGGCGGCGTTGATACGCGTCCATGAAGGATGGCGGAGGCCGTGAAAGGCTTTCCGGCCAGCGGCAAGTCGCTATCTCACATCTGGACTGGAATCCCATTTTGATTGGCTACGCGGCCCCTTTGGCGTTGTTCGCGGCGAGCCTCGTGAACTCTAGTCAACGCCGGCGGAGCGTCGCGAAAACCGCGTTGCTCGGGTTCGCCTTGCCTTTGTTCGG
>CAZDIZ010000091.1:19838-23783 GCA_964505625.1 uncultured Solibacteraceae bacterium
CTCGACGTGTCCGCGACAGCTTTGGTCGGAACTATCGCCGTGTTGACAGTTGACTATCTGACCGGCGGCGGGTGGGCAGACAAGGCACGAAAAGTAGACTGGATTGGCTCGGTCGCTGTGTTGGCCAGCGTGGCATCGATGCCGGCATGGAACGCAGTAACCGGAGCGCCGTTGTAGTCGCGTGAGTGGCTGCTACCGTCCTACGGCGCCGGACTCCTGGTCTGTATTGCGGGCCGCATGATTCAGAAGCTCGCACTGCACGGCCTGCTACGCATGCAAGAGGACCGGCAAATACGCACATAGGGATGACATGGCTGATTTCCTCGACGGCATGGCAGCCGCTGAACGTGTCACTCCTGAAGGTCAACATGGACTTCGAGCCTACCTGTGATCCAGCGTCTCACGCACCTTGGTGGCAAGGTCTTTCAGAGAGAACGGTTTTTGCATGAAGTGCGCTCCGTCCACCAAGACGCTCCCTTGCGCGATGATGTTCGTCGCGTACCCCGACATAAAGAGACACCTGATATTCGGGTGGACAGAGAGCAGCCGCTTCGCCAGATCACGACCGTTCATCTCAGGCATTACCACATCCGTCATCAGTAGATGGATTTCCCTGCCATGCTTATCTGCCAAGCGAATCGCCTCGCTCGGAGTGCTCGCGGTCAAAACCGTGTATCCCAATTCCTTGAGCATTGCTTCGGCCAGCCGCAACAGCATTGGTTCGTCCTCAACCACCAGCACGGTCTCCGGGCCACCTGTCGATTCGCCAGGGGCTCCCGTCGGCAGATCGGTGGTCTCGCCAGTGTATCGAGGCAGGCAGATCCTGAAAGTCGTACCGCTTCCCGGCTCGCTGTAGACGTTGATTAACCCATCGTTCTGCTTCACGATTCCGTACACGGTAGCCAGGCCAAGGCCGGTCCCCTTGCCCCGTTCCTTCGTGGTGAAGAAGGGCTCGAAGATCCTCGCCAGCACATGTGGATCCATGCCACAACCGTTGTCGTTTACCGCCAGCATCACATACTCGCGGGGCAAGGAACCGTCCAGCACAGCGCGATCAGCGTCATTGGCGACCACGTTCTGTGTTCCGATGCTGATCTTCCCAACTCCGGAGATGGAGTCCCGGGCGTTGGCTGCCAGGTTCATCAAGATCTGGTCTATCTGAGCGGGGTCGATCCTAACTTGCCAGAGTTCGTGCCCCGGCATCCACGCCAAGTCGATTTCCTCCCCGACAAGCCGCCGCAGCATCGCGAGCATCTTCTCCACCGTCTCATTCAGATCAAGCACCTTGGGGACGACGGTTTGCTTCCGAGCAAACGCCAGCAGTTGGCGGGTGATATCCGCCGAGTGTTCCGCCGCCTTTCGAATCTCATCGAGATTCTTGAGGAGCGGATGCGCCCGGTCCACTTTGGACAGTGCCAGATCCGCATTGCCGAGAATCACCCCGAGCATGTTGTTGAAGTCGTGGGCTACACCTCCGGCCAACCGTCCGATGGACTCCATCTTCTGTGCCAATACCAACTGGTCCTGGAGCTTTTGCTTTTCCTGTTCCGCCCGCTTGCGATCGGTGATGTCAACGACGACACCGACAAGACCCGCGAGCGATCCGTCTGACCCTTCAAAGGTCGCCTTATGGAAGATCACGTCATGCTGAACCCCATCCACGGATTGAATGCATCCCTCGTAGATCTGCTTTCCAGGGTGAGCAAAGAGCTCGTCGTCGGCACGTGCGTACCCATCGGCCAGTTCCCTCGGAGCAATCTCGAACACCGTTTTCCCCGCGAGATGCTCTCTCGATATTCCGTAGAACTGCTCAAAGGCCCGATTACAGCTTATGTACCGGCCCTGGCGGTCCTTGTAAAAGACCGGATACGGCATAGCGTCGATCATGACCTGGAGGAATTCCGCTTGCCGCTTCACCTCTTCCTCCGCCCGTTTGCGCGCGGTGATGTCTCGACCTTCCGATATCAGCAAAACCACGTCGCCAGCTTCGTCCTTCACCGGCTTGAGAGAGAAATCCACGTAGTGCAGGCTGCCATCAGCGGCGTGATGCGTGGCCTCAAACCGCACAAACTCACCTCTCGCGGCCTTCTGCACCGCGCGGCGAACTCCTTCCTGTAGTTCCGGGGAGTGTGTCCAGAAGGAGGTTTCCCAGACGGGTTGGCCAATGACCTCGGCCTCGTCAACACCGCGGAACCTCACCGCAGTTTTGTTTACTTCCAGCACCTTACCTTCGGTGGAAAGCAGCCCAAGGAACTCATAGGCGTGGTCAAAGATGGCGCGAAACTTTCGCTCGCTCGCGTGAACTATCTCGTCCGCTTGGATCTTCAACAGAGAATGCTCCGCAAGATCGGCGATGAAACTCACCAGCGCTTTGTCATACTCAAGTATGTAATCGACTTTGTCGCGGCTGAAAACCGGCACCCGATCGAGTGCCGCAAGGTAGTCATCAACATCGAAACCGAGCTCATTTGCAAGCTGCGTGAAGTGCTTCCGATCCGGAACCTCTCCTTCGAAAAAGAACTGCCCCAAAAACATGGTTGCCAGATGACGTCTTGCCACAACAATCGGCATCCCGATATCCCAGAGTCCGTTCTTGCACTTATAGCGGCAGGCCTCCCCTGGAACCAGGCGCTCTTTGATGAAATCGTCACTCTCCCGGCAACGCTGAAGTGAGATGGGATTGGCGCGGTGGAATTTGACGCAGATCTCCTGCCAGCCGGATCCAACAATGATCGAGCCGTCGATGGCATCAATGATGCCGATCGGCATGCCCGCGGCCCGGTAGTGTGCATCAGCCATCTTCTGGATGATGGTGAGATCAAGCAAATCCGAGAGTCGATAGTCGCCCACTCCGCACCTCTCTGCAACACCGTCGAAGCCGGGTAGTCATCATCTCACTCACGAGCGGATAGAGCCGCCCCAGTCTGGATGGCCAGGATCTGATGTTCAGGTGTCAGGACCTGAACGTAGCAAACCACCATGGCCCCTCTGCAAGCTATGATGCACCCAATGGCGGCAAAAACCAAACGGCGATTCCGAGTTGGCCGTGAGCTCGTCGGTCTTCATTTGCGGAGGCTGGAAAGACCGGCCTCTGGACAAAAGCCGACAGCGTTGATGGCTTCGCGGAGTTTTCCTACGTGAAGCAATCTCTTTCCTGCTAGGATAACTACTCACGGCAGTCATCTCTGGGCTGAAAGGAGTGCCTGATATGCTCCGCAGAGAATTCCTTCTTGTGGCCTCCGCCGCTTTCGCGCGAGGTTCGGCTTCTCTCTCAAAGACCGAGCGCGTGCGGCGGGCTTTGGCGGGACGCGATCTCGACCGTCCTCCGTTCAGCTTCTGGCATCACTTCGGCCTGAAGACGCCGGAAGCGCATGCGGCGGCCACGCTCAAGTTCCATCGCGATTACCGCACCGACATCGTCAAGGTCATGAGCGATTTTCCTTACCCTGCGCCGGCCGGCAAGTGGTGGGACCTGAAGCCGGAAGCGAATCCCTTCGCGCCGCAGATTCGCGCGCTCGAATTGATTCGCGACGGTGTAAAGGGCGAAGCCCCGATCCTCGAAACCATCTTCAACCCATGGAATGTCGCCGAGAAGCTCGCTTCAAAGGAAGAAGTGCTACGGCTCAAGCGCGAGAACCCTCGTGCGCTATTGGATGCGCTCGATGTCATCACGCAATCGGAAATCAATCACGTGAAGCGCGCGTTGAAAACCGGTGCGGCGGGCATCTTCCTGTCCGTCGCCAACGCTAACGCGGCTTCGCTGACACGCGACGATTACGTGCGCTTCAGCCTTCCCTTCGATCGGCGCGTGATGGAAGCCGCCAGCAGTGGATGGCTCAATTTCCTGCACGCCCACGTCGAAGCCGAATATCTCGACTTGTTCCGCGACTTCCCCGCCCCGGTATTCAACTACTCGCTGCACGTGAGCAAGATTCCCATCGCGCA
>CAZDIZ010000091.1:23883-25203 GCA_964505625.1 uncultured Solibacteraceae bacterium
CTTCGGAGTTGAAACTTTGAAAAAGTCGTGGTTGTCCCCTGTTCTGCTCGTATTGGCCGCAGCTTTGACTCAACCGGCGCGCCCTGCGGAGATGAACTCCATTCAGCGGTCGTTCGCCGCTCCGCCGGCCGAAGCGCGCCCCTGGGTGCTGTGGTTCTGGCTTAGCGGCAACGTTACCCGCGAAGGCATCACCAAGGACCTGGAAGCTTTCCACACAGCCGGCGCGGGCGGTGTCCTGCTCATGAGCGGATCTTTGGTTCCGCAGTTCATCCAGCCGAGCGTGGAGTTCATGTCGCCGGAGTGGCGAGCTTTGTTCGTGCATACGGTGCGCGAATGCGAGCGGCTGGGAATGAAATTCGGAATGCACAACTGCGATGGCTGGAGCGAATCCGGCGGCAAATGGATCGCTCCCGAAATGGCCATGCAGCGCGTAGTGAGCGCAGAAATGCGCCTGCGCGGGCCTCGCCATTTTAGCGGCGCGCTGCCGCGGCCCTATTCGAACAAGGTCTATCGCGACGTATCTGTACTCGCCTATCGCACTCCCGCCGGCGACACCTGGACCGTGGCCGAGTTGAAACCGAAGCTCTCCTCGAATGGCGGCACGAATCTGGCGCTAGACAAACTGACCGACGGTGACGCTTCGACCGGCGTCAGGCTCGATCCCAAAGGCACGGTGGCGAGTTCGCCCGAAGGGCTCTGGCTGCGCATCGACTTCGACCGCCCCGTCAAGGCCAGCGCCATACACTACGCCGCGCGGCAGCCCTCGATCAAAGGCGGTTACTACGTCACCGTCGAAAGCGAAGCCACGCTGCAATCTTCAAACGACGGCTTGCGTTACACCGACGTCTGCCGCATTCCGCCTCCCATACGTAACCTCGCCGATGAAGATGCGTTCACGCGCAAGACCGGTTCGTTCGCTCCGGTCGAAGCGCGCCACTGGCGCATCCAGTTCCGGCCGCGCTTCGCGCCGGGCGTGGATTTGCGCGAAGTGGAATTGCTGGCCGGCGCCCGCGTGCATCGCTGGGAAGATAAGTCCGGACAAGTCGCCGATTTCATCACGCCCGCTGATCGCACTCCCGCGACGACTCCCGACCGCGCCATCGATCCCGCGTCCACAATCGAACTTCTTTCGCAGATCGACTCCGACGGAACACTCACCTGGGACGTACCCCCTGGCGACTGGACCATCCTCCGTATTGGCCACACCTGGACCGGCGGTTTCGTGCAGCCGGCCAGCGGCGGCAAATCGCCCGAAGTCGACAAGATGGACCGCGCCGCCGTCGAGCACCACTTCCGCTCTTTCATCGAGAAAGTGATCCA
>CAZDIZ010000092.1:0-8361 GCA_964505625.1 uncultured Solibacteraceae bacterium
TTCTCGAAGCCAGTCCGGCCATCGCGGCGCCGGAGAACCCGCGCCCGCTCACCGAGGCGGCGCGCGGCGCCATCCAATTCCGCGGCGTGGGTGTCGAACATCCGTCCGGGTGGGCGCTGCGCGGTGTCGATCTTGAGATTCCAGCGGGCGCCACCGTGGCCATCGTTGGTCACACCGGCTGCGGCAAGACCACACTGGTGAGCTTGATTCCGCGCCTGCTCGAT
Organism: uncultured Solibacteraceae bacterium; assembly: GCA_964505625.1. GTDB lineage: Bacteria > Acidobacteriota > Terriglobia > Bryobacterales > Bryobacteraceae > JAJFUV01. Next base: position 225 of record CAZDIZ010000092.1, read on the forward strand.
CCTTCCGAAGGCAGTGTGCTGTTGGACGGCATCGACCTGCGCGAGTGCGATCCGAGTGAGTTGCGCCGCATGATCGGCTTCGTTCCGCAGGAAACGTTCCTGTTCAGCGCCACGCTGGCGGAGAACATCGCCTTCGGCGTGCCGGACGCGACGCCTGAGCGCATCCGCTGGGCGGCCGAGGCGGCCGGGTTAGCCGCCGACATTGCGAGTTTTCCCGCCGGCTACGACACGGTGATCGGCGAGCGCGGCATCACACTTTCGGGCGGCCAGAAGCAACGCACCGCCATCGCCCGCGCCATTCTGCGTAATCCGAAGATTCTGATTCTCGACGACGCGCTTTCGAGCGTCGACACCATCACCGAAGAGCGCATCCTGGTGGAGTTGGCCGGCTTGATGAAGGACCGGACCACCATCCTGATTTCGCACCGCGTCTCCACGGTCCGCAACGCCGGTTGCATCTTCGTGCTCGAACACGGTGCCGTTGTCGAACGCGGTACGCACGACGAACTGCTTGCGGCCGGCGGCTACTACGCCGATCTCTACCAGAAGCAATTGATCGAAGAAGAACTGGAAGCGATCTAGCGGACCAAAAACACTTGCCCGGCGAACAAAATAGCAGAGACCTTCCGCCGCGCGAACGCACCATATCGTTAGGCGCGCGTAGCCTGCGCGCACCGGAGTCGAACCCTGCCATGCCGATACAACTCGCCGCGCCAAGGGCACGGGATTTTTCGGTATTGTTTTAATAGGGAGCTTGATGGATGCAAATTCGCGTGCTGGCGTTCGTGCTCGCCGGGGGGAAGGGAACTCGCCTCTATCCGTTGACCAAGGAGCGAGCCAAACCGGCTGTGCCGTTCGGCGGTAAATACCGGATCGTTGATTTCGTACTCAGTAATCTGATTAACTCCGGAATCTATTCCATATACGTCCTGACGCAGTTCAAGAGCCAGTCGCTGCTGCAGCATCTGCGCGACGGCTGGCAGTTCAGCGGCCTGCTCAACAGCCACTTCATCATCCCCGTGCCGGCGCAAATGCGCACGCCGGACGAAACCTGGTATCAGGGCACCGCCGACGCCATCTTCCAGAACGTGAACCTGATCGAACAATCCGATCCGGATATGGTTTTGATCTTCGGCGCCGATCACATCTACCGCATGAACATCCGCGGCATGATCGAGTACCACCTGGAGAAGAACGCCGAGGTCACCGTGGCGGCCATTCCGGTGCCGCGGCGCCAGGCCGCGGAGTTCGGCGTGATCGAAGCCGCGCCGGACGGCGCCATTGTGGATTTCCATGAGAAGAACCCGTACGCGCCGCACATGCCGGGCGATCCCGAGCACGTCTACGCGTCCATGGGCAACTACATCTTTTCACGCAAGCGTCTCTACGACGAACTTTGCGCCGATGCCCGGAACGATGAAAGCAGCCACGATTTCGGACGCGACATTCTGCCCGGACTGGTCGGCCGCGCGCCCATGTACGCCTACAACTTCAACAGCAACGTGATTCCGGGCGACCCCACCGACCAGGAAGTCTATTGGCGCGACGTGGGAACGGTGGACGCCTACTGGGCAGCCAACATGGATCTGCGCGCCGTGCGTCCTTCGCTGAACCTCTACAACCGCGACTGGCCTCTGCGCACCGCCGGGTACACGGACCCGCCCGCCAAGTTCACCTTCGACGATGAAGGACGCCGCGGACAATCCATCGACTCGGTGGTGAGCGGGGGCGCGATTCTATCCGGCGGCACGGTGCGCAACTCCGTCATCGGACGTTTTGTGCGCGTGCACGCCGGCGCTTTTATCGAGGACTCCATCATCTTCGATTACTGCGACATCGGCCGCCGCGCGCGCATCCGCCGCGCCATCATCGACAAGAACGTCTCCATCCCCGAGGACGCCGTCATCGGCTACGACCTCGAAAAAGACCGCCAGGAACATTACGTAACCGAGAGCGGCATCGTGGTGGTCGAGGGGCACCGTTCGCCGGTAGAGGTCGCGTCCATCCAAGCCTGACGCGCGCAGTCTGACACTTGTCTAGCGGATCTCGAACACGCCGAACACCAGGCCGAGTTCGCGCCCGTCGCCTTCGGCCTTGAAGACACGCTCGCTTTCGAGCGCGATCTCGATTTCGGGTTTGCCCACTGCGCTGGCCGGAATGGGAAAGTCGTACGTGAACTGCGCATCACCGCGCGTGATCTTCACTTCGGGCATGCGTACTCCATCGATGGTAACCGTGAAGCCCAACGGTCCTTGGGCCAGTTGGCGCTTGGGGCAGAAGCCTTGGACCGTGAGCGTCGCGCCTGGCGCATCCGGCCCGCGCAGCCGTAACGTGGCGCGGCGCGGCATCCAGCGATAGCCGTTGTCGATCTGATGCCAGGTGTCGCCGAACACGTACGCCGTGAGCGGATTGCCTGCATCCACGCGCGATGGCGGACGATCCACGAACTTACTGGGAGCGGCCTGGCTGTAGCGCCGCGTTACGTTGACCAGTTTTCCGTCCGAGACATCGTATACGATGATCGCGTTATTTTTCAGCCCGCGCAGAATGGCTTGCCCGGGTAATAGGAAGCGCTCCACGTTGCCCAACACGGGCCGGCTCTGTATGTGCCCGACGGTGTCCGGCGACAGGAATATCTCCGATACGCCCACGGCTCGGAAGCAGCCATCCAGAATGCCGCCCCAGAACAGCGTATCGTCCACTCCAGTAAGCAGGATGGTTTCACGCGGATGCATCTGGCGCGCTTCTGCCACGCCCAGAGTCAAGTTGCGGACTCGGCGGGCGCGCGCGTGCCACCAGTGCGTGACTTTGTGAACCTGTGGTATCGAAACCGCCAGGAAGAACACCGCCAGCACCAACGCTAACGCACGCCACAACCACACCGGCCTGCCGGCTTGCTGAAACGCAAACGCCACCGCCGCCGCGCCCAGCGAAGCTACGCCAAGACTGGGCAGCGTTAGGTAATAATCGGTGACGTGTTCGCGCAACGGCAGTACCGGCGCGAGCAGAAGGACGAACAGCGCCAGGAAAAACAACGGCACGCGGCGTCCGCGCCAAGCCATCCATCCGGCGAAGCCCGCGAGCGCCAGCGTGAACACCACCGTGCTCGTCCAGAGCCACCACCGCAGTGGAGTCGTCGAGGGGAACGTCAGCGCGAACGGTTGGAACAGCCAGCGCCAGTAGGTCCACAGCGTGGACGCCATGGACACATCCAAGTGAATGGAGTACGTGCCCGCGGCCTGCTTCGGCGCCAGGATCATGTGCAGCACCGTGAACACCACCGACGGCACAAACAACGGCAGCGTCTTTTTGAAGTGCTCCCGCACGCACAGCACCGCGTACGCGGCCGCGATCGCCGGGTACACGATGATGGTCTCCATCACCAAGAAACCGGTGAGAAATGGAATCCACTGCAGGTACAGATACCGCCGCTTACCGGTCTCGATATGACGCAGGAACAGGTGGAACGACAGGAGCAGCAGGAACCCGCACAGCACCTGCATGTACGCGCTGCTCCAGGTCATGGCCACTGTCATCACGGTATTCGCCATCCAGAACAACGGCGCCAGCAGTCCGGCCAGCTTCGAACCCGTCAGCCGCCGCACAATGGAACTCACCAGCACCAGACTGGCGAACTGCGTCAGAAAGACACAGATGCGGAACGGCAGCGGATTCACGCCGAACAACGTCGAAAACAGCAGGAAGAACCCGCGTTCACTTAAGGGGCGGAACGTGCCGTGTTCGGCGGGAGTGAAGACGGCGCGCAGCAGGCTCGGCCAATCGTAGACCTGAAACCGAAGGCTCAGCCACGCGAAGTCGTCGTGCAGAAACCAGATGGTCAGCCCCTGCCAATAAAGCAGCAGACAAAACAACGAAGGCAGCGTCCAGTAAGCGATCTTGAGCGTGCGTTCACGCATGGTCAATGTTTGTCATAGCCCGCCGGATGAGTCTTCTGCCATTCCCACGCCGTTCGGATGATTTCTTCGATGCTGTCGTAGGAGGGTTCCCATCCTAGCACTTCGCGCGCCTTGGCGGCGCCGGCTACCAGGTGCGACGGATCGCCGGGACGGCGCGGACGGAATTCCACCTTGATCGGCAGCCCAGTTACCCGGCGCGCCGCTTCGATCACTTCCAGCACCGAATGCCCGTGGCCCGTGCCAAGGTTGAAGAAGTTGCTCGCGTTGCCGGCGGCCAGGTAGTCGAGCGCCAGAATGTGCGCCGAGCCAAGATCGGCGATGTGTATGTAGTCGCGCACCGCCGTGCCGTCGCCGGTCGGGTAGTCGTTGCCGTAGACTTCCACGTGCGGCAGTTTTCCGTTGGCCGCGGCCAGAACATTGGGAATCAGATGCGTTTCCGGCTCGTGTGCCTCTCCGCAGTTTCCGTAAGCGCCCGCGGCGTTGAAGTAGCGCAGTGCGACGAACTTCAACCCGTAAGCACGGTCGCAGGTTTCCAGAATCCGCTCCATGAAGAACTTGGTCCAGCCGTAGGGATTGGCCGGATGCTGCGGATGATCCTCGGTCATGGGCATCGAGCGCGGCTCGCCGTAAGTGGCGCACGTGGAGGAAAACACGATCCGCTTCACGCCGTTTTGGATCAGCGCTTCCAAAAACGCCACGCCTTCGGCCGAGTTGTTTTCGAAGTATCGCAGCGGCTCAGTCACCGATTCGCCCACGTAGGCGAACGCGGCGAAGTGCACGCAAGAGTCCACCGCCTGTTCGCGCACAATGCGTGCGACCAGCGCCTGATCGCGCAAATCGCCTTTATAGAACGGTACGCTGTCGCGCACCGCTTCGCGATGTCCGCGCGACAGATTATCCAGAACCACAACCTTCTCGCCTTTGGCGAGTAGCATCTCCACCGTGGCGCTGCCGATGTAGCCCGCGCCGCCCGTCACCAATACGCTCACTGAACATCCTCCAGTTTGAGATAACCGAACGCGGCCGCGCCGGGTGATGAGCCCTGAAATACATAGGGCCGGTGCCCGGACTCGCTTTCGTAGCGCACCGCGATTTGCTGTACCGCCTCGCCGGCCGATGTGCGTCCCAGAACGCACACAGTGCCGCCGCTACCGCCTCCCGTGATTTTGGCTCCGTAAATGCCTTGCCCTAAGCCGGCTTCGCGCGCGAGCGCCACCAGCCGATCGGTCGCGCCGGCGCCCAGGCCGCACGCCGAGTAGCTGGCATGGGATTGGAACATCAGTTCACCCATCAGCGCACGCGCGTTCTCGCTCGATGATGCCGCGAGCAGTTCGGCGAAAGCACGCACGCGGAAGTGCTCGTGGATCGGATGCGCCGTGGGCATGCGCACCGGATACTCGCGGTCCGGCTCAACGCGCGTGACCGTGTCGGCCGTGCCACCGTAACGCTCCAGGAACCCGGCGCCCGAAATGCGTTCGGGCAAGCGCGCGGCGTGGTGCTGCTCGAATTCCGAAGGCGACAGGCGCGTCAGGTAGTTGTCCAGTTGCGCGAGCCCAATCATGCGCAAACCCATGAACGCGCCGGTGCGCACCGTACCGTAGTCGGCTCCACTGACGGCGTGCCGCACGCCGGAGTCGAGTCCCCACACCGCGATGTCTTCGGGCAACTCCACCGTGCCGCGCAATTCAGCGGGCTGGCACAGCAAAGCGAGCAGGCGGTTCTGTTCGCCACACACCGACGTCATCTGGTCCATCACGCCGCACGGCGCGCCCACCACCAGGTTCTCCACCTTCTGGCACAGCAACGCCATCTCGCGCGGCTCAATCGGAATCTTGAACGCGGCGGCCACGGCCTGCATCACGGCCACTTCCAACGCCGCCGATGAACTCACGCCTTTGCCTTCGGGCACTTTCGAATCGATGAGAATGCGCGCGCCGCGGTCGAAGCGGACGCCGCGCTCCCGCGCGAGCACCACAAACGCACCGGCGGCGTAAGCGGCCCACGCCGTCTCCGGATCGCGTTGGAAAAATGCCCGCGCCGAAGCGTAGTCCAGCGTTTCGAACGCCTCGAGCGGCGCTTCGAAATAGGATGAACGATGGTTGGCATCGGCGCCCAGGCTGGTGATGCGAATTACTCGGCTTTCATCGATCTGCACCGCCGCCAGCGCCGCTTCGCGCAACGGGAGCTCGAGCACCAAGGATCCCGAGTAATCCGCGATGCCGCCCATCACATCCAAACGTCCCGGCGCGCGCGCAACGTACAGCGGCTCGCCGGGCGCGAATATCCGCGCTCCTTCGCGATTCAGCGTGTCGACAAACGCCGCCACATCCGCGAGACCATACGTCGACCCATGTGCGATGCGGTACATAGATCTTAATTTGCCCGATTCTCAAAGGTTAGCAAATCGCATCCGGCGCGGCCTTGTTCCATCACCGGTGCTGAGAGTAGAGTTACCAAGAGGCCCAATGTCCGCCATCCATCGTAGAGATTGGCTCCGGCAGGCCGGAGCGTTCTGCGGCGCGCGAGCGCTTGCGGCGCCGCAGAAACGTCCGAACGTGGTGTTCCTGTTCACCGACGATCAGCGTGCCGACACCATCTCCGCGCTCGGCAATCCGCACATCCGTACGCCCAACCTCGATGCGCTCTGCCGCGGTGGCATGGTCTTCCGCAACGCGTATTGCATGGGTGGTAATTCGGCCGCGGTCTGTCTTCCCAGCCGCAACATGCTGTTGAGCGGCCGCACGTTTTTTCGATATGGTCTCCGCGCTCCGGCCGATGCGCCGAACTTCCCCGACGCCATGCGCGAAGCCGGCTACATCACCTACCATCACGGCAAACGCGGCAACACCGCGCAGGCCATTCAAGCACGCTTCGACCACAACAAGTACCTGGACGACAACGCCGAGCGCCAGAGTGGCGAACCCGGCAAACAGATTGTCGATGACGCCATCCGGTTCCTGCGCGAGCCTCGCGAGAAGCCCGTGTTCATGTATCTCGCGTTCGGCAATCCGCACGACCCGCGTGTGGCTGCGCGCCGCTACCTGGATCTCTACGATCCCGCGCGCACTCCGCTGCCGCGCAACTACCTGCCCGTGCATCCGTTCGACAACGGCGAAATGACCGTGCGCGACGAACTGCTGGCGCCCTGGCCGCGCACGCGCGCCGAGATCCAGCGCCAACTCGCCGAATACTGGGCAGTGGTGACGGGACTGGACGAAAACATCGGACGCCTGATCACCGCCATGAAAGAGTCGGGCACGTACGACAACACCATCCTTGTGTTCTCTTCCGACCAGGGCATCGCGCTGGGCTGTCACGGCCTGATGGGCAAACAGAATCTCTACCAGGACAGCATGGGCGTTCCGCTCATCTTGCGCGGGCCGGGCATTCATCCGGGTGCGAACCACGCGCTGGTGTACCTGATGGACATCTTTCCAACGATTCTCGAAATGGTAGGCGCACGTGTTCCGGCGGGGCTCGATGGACGCAGCTTCGCGCCGGTGGCGCATGGCCGCGCGAAGAAGAGTAGAGACTCGGTTTTCCTGGCGTATCTCGACGTGCAGCGAGCCTGGCGCGACGACCGCTACAAACTCATCGTGTATCCCAAGATCGGCCGGCGCCAGTTGTTCGATCTGCAAAACGATCCCGACGAGATGCATGACCTTTCGGCGGATCGCGCGTACGCGTCGCGCATCGAACGCATGATGGTGAAGTTGCACGAGGCGCAGGCGCAGTTCGGCGACACCGCGCCGCTGACGGTCGCGAATCCGTCGGATGGAACCTTCCATCCGCCAACGGGAGACGAACTCGACCGTCTCCTGAAAAAATGGGGAATGGCACGCAAGGCGAACTAGCCTTTCAAGGGGAAACATGATTCTGCGAACACTGTTTACCGCGGCGCTTTCGGCCACGCTGCTTTCGGCCGCGCTCACTGAAGTGCGCATCGAACGCCGCGAAGTGGTGCTCGACGGCAAAGCGTTCGGGAAGACCGGCGCCTACGAACGCATCGTCGGCAAGGCCTACTTCGCCGTCGATCCGTCGGCGCCGGCCAACCGCATCATCGCCGACATCGCGCTCGCGCCGCGCAACGCCAAAGGCCTGGTCGAGTTTTCGGCCGACCTTTACATCCTGGCGCCGCGCGATGCGAAAGCCGCGAATGGAACAATTCTGTTCGACGTCTGCAACCGCGGCAACAAGCTGATGCTCGGCACGTTCAATCG
>CAZDIZ010000092.1:8461-25014 GCA_964505625.1 uncultured Solibacteraceae bacterium
TTCTGTTCGACGTCTGCAACCGCGGCAACAAGCTGATGCTCGGCACGTTCAATCGAGCGCGTGGCTCGCGCGAACCGCGCACGGCGGAAGAGTTCGGCGACGGTTTTCTCATGGAGCAGGGCTACACGCTGGTGTGGCTCGGTTGGCAGTTCGACGTGCCGGAGGAAGCCGGACGCCTCCGCTTGTACACGCCTTTCATCAAAGGTGTCACCGGCACCGTGCGTTCGAACTTCGTACTGACGCGCGCGGAGAATTCGGTCCTGCTCAGCGATCGAGAGCACATCACCTATCCGGTTGTGAATGCCGCTGACGCAACGCTGACGGTACGCACGCGAGCCGATGCCGCGCCCACGGTTATCCCGCGCGAGAAGTGGCGCTTCCCCGACGCGACGCACGTCGCGCTCGATGGCGGCTTCGAACCGGGCAAGATCTACGAGGTCATCTACAAGAGCGAGAACCCGGCGGTGGTAGGTCTGGGGCCAACCGCCGTGCGCGATTTGATCTCCTATCTCAAATACGGGGGCGCCGCGTCCGCGCTCGACGGCTTACGGCCGCATCTTAAGCGCGCGTTGGGCTTCGGTACCTCGCAAAGCGGACGCTTTCTGCGCACGTTCGTCTACTCCGGTTTCAACGCCGACGAAAGCAAGCGCAAAGTGTTCGATGGTGTATGGGCCAATGTGGCCGGCGGCGGGCGCGGCAGCTTCAATCACCGTTTCGCGCAAGCTTCGCGTGACGGCCACCCCTTCATGAATTTCTTCTATTCGACCGACGTCTATCCGTTCGCCGACGCGGCGGTGGAAGATCCCGTCGCGCATCGCAAGGAAGGATTGCTCGACCGCGCCACAAGCCAGGGTGTGTCGCCGAAGATCTTCTACACCAACGGTTCCTATGAATACTGGGGCCGCGTGGCGTCGCTGATTCACACCAGCGTCGATGGCACTCAAGACGCCGCGCTCCCGCCCTCGACGCGCATCTACCTGCTGACCGGCACGCAGCACGGAGCGGGACGTTTTCCGCCTGGCCAAAACTCCACACGCTTCGTCGCGAATCCCAACGACTACCATCCCATCATGCGCGCGCTTCTGGTGGCCATGAACGCGTGGCTGCGCGACGGCGTCGAGCCGCCCGCTTCGCGCTACCCGCTCATCGCGAAAGGTCAACTCGCGCCGCTTGCTGGCGTGAAGTTCCCGGCGATCTCAGGCGTGACGCTTCCCGAGCGCCCGCTCATGGCCTATCGCAGGCTGACGTCGCTCGATGTAGAACCGCCGCGCATCGGCCGGCCGTTTGTCACCGCGCTGCCGCAAGTGGATGCCGACGGCAACGAACTGGCCGGCATACGCATGCCGGAGATCAGCGTGCCGCTCGCCACTTACACCGGCTGGAACTTCCGCGACGCTTCCATCGGCGCGCCCGATGAGATGGCCGACATGATCGGAGCCTGGTTCCCATTCGCGAAGAACAAGGCCGAGCGCGAAAAGTCCGGTGACCCGCGTCCATCGATTGCCGAACGCTACGCGAACAAGGACGGCTATCTCGCGCGCGTGCGCGCCGCCGCTCAGCGAATGGTGAATGAGCGCCTGCTTCTTGCGCGCGATGTGGATTCCGTCGTCGAGCGCTGCTCGCGTATGTGGGATTATCTCGCGGCGCGTTGAGGCGCAGTCAGCCCAGCAGGCCGCGCGTGCGTAGGCCTTCCAATAGCAGCGGCGCGATCTTGTCGCGGATCGGCGCGTTGGCGTAGCCGGCCCAACTGACATCGCTTTCCGTGTCGAGCCGCGCCGTCAGCGGACCACCGGTGACATCGGCAACGACCACGCCGGCTTCGCGCGCGATAAGTTCGGTCGACAAATCGTAAGGGTGGCAGCACAACCCGAGCGCCAGCCCTTGCCGCGCCAGCACGCGTTCGGCGTAGGGACGCAGATCCGCGATGAAACGGTCGTGCCCGCTCATCAGCTCGTAGAGCTGACCCGCGGTCGAGATGTACTGATCCTCGAAGCAATGCGCCTTGCCGGGCCGAATGGGTTCCAGCGCGCCGCGGATGATCTCTTCATCGATGGCCGCCAGCACATCGCGCGCACCCGGGAAGAAACGCACCACCATGGCGAAGCCGTGCGCGATGGATTTGGCTTGCGATGGACGCAGCCGCAAGGGCCGCCGCTCGCCGGTGAAGCGATTGACGCGCTCGGCCGAAGCGCCTTCGCCGCGCACCGCCCACAACTCGTCCATCAGGTGTTGCTTGAGCAGCGGAATCTCGGTCTGAACCGCAACCTCGATATCGGCAAGCGTGGTTTCGCGCCCGCGATTGGGCGCCACGCCCGTAAGAATCCACGCGCTGCGCTTCTGGTACATCAGCCCGCGCGTGCCGTCGATCGGATCAATGATGATACGCCAGCGCGCGTCGCGCTCCGAGGCGCCGCACGGCAGCACGATCCCGTCGTTGGGCAGCCCTTCGGCGATCAAGACCAGCGGCGCGTGACACGCCACTTCCTTTTCAAGCGCCTCGACGATCAGCGACTCGCTGATTTCATCAACGGCGTAGATCGTGTCGCCGGATTCTTCCTTGGCCACGCGCGCCATCTCTTCCAGCGATGCTCGCTCGCAGGCACGCACCACTTCGTCGCGAATCCGTTCGTGCAAGCGGCGAATCGGAGCGAGCAGGTCCCGTGCGTCCGTCATCGTCACTCTCGCTTCCGCGCGTGCTTGTAATGCGTCTTGGGCAGCGCGCGCAACTCGGCGGCTTTCTCGTCCGGCGAGGTGTCGCTCAGGAAATTGCCTCCGCCGGTTTCCGAACCGGCCAGATACTTCAACAGATTCGGTTTCCGCAGCGGCGGCTGGAACTGCATGTGGAAGTGGAAGAAGTCGCTGTAGTCGGCGCCGTCAGTGGGTGCTTGGTGCAGCGACAGAATATATGGGAACGACATCCGCCACAGGTTGTCGTAGCAGACCTCGACGCGATGCAAGGCCAGCGACAGGTCGGCGATTTCCTTGTCGCTCATCGTGGCCAGGCTGGCGTGCGTGGCCTTTGGCGCGATGTAGAGTTCGTAGGCATAGCGCGCGAAGTAGGGAATGAAGGCGATGGCGGTGTCGTTCTCGTAAACGATGCGGCGGCCGTCGTTCCGCTCGGCATCGAGAATGTCCTGGAATAGCACGCGTCCGGTTTCGCGCTTGTGCCGCAGGCTCACTTCAGCGTACTTGTCCACGTTCTTCCAAACGAAATTGGTGGCGTAGATCTGGCAGTGCGGATGCGGGTTGGAGACGCCCACCACGGCGCCCTTGTTTTCCCAGATCAACACGTGGTTGATCTCCTTCAGCGCGCCCAGTTCCAGATACTGCTCGCGCCAGGCCGCGAACAGACCTTCGATTTCCGTGGGCGCTAATTCCGCCAGCGTCAGGTTGTGTTTGGGACTGTAACAGAGCACGCGCGCAATGCCGTGCGCCGGCCGGTTGCGATAGATACCCGGCGGGGTTCCGAGTTCGGTGGGCGCGTTCATGCCCACGCTCGGATGATCGTTATCGAAAACAAAAATCCGCTCGTAAACGGGATTGCGCTTTCCGCTTACACGCGAGTTGCCGGGGCAGAGGTAGCAGTCCTCGACGTACTCAGGCAGGTCCTCAACTTCGCTCGATACTTTATCGCCCTTCCAGGGCCGGTTCTGGCGATGCGCCGCCACCACCACCCACTCCTCGCGAAGCGGGTGCCAACGTTCTTCCCAAATCATCTGTGCCAACTACCAGAAGACAATATTTAGGGCCGCGAACACAACCGCCACCAACACCGCCCAAAAAACCGGACGCTGGTAGAGCGGCAGATGCCCTTCGCCTGGCACCGGCGTGAGGCCGTAGACCAGATCGCGGAGTTCTGCCTCCGGTTTCGGCTTTGTCAGCAGGCTCACCACAACCGTCACCGCTACGCAGATGATCCAACTCCACAACCCGCGGTACATATTCTCGGCCATGTCCTTGGCTTTGCTCGACAGCGCGATGTAGGCCAGTGCGCTCGGGTCCACCTTCACCCACGCCCACATGCTGATGCTCGACACCGTGCCCGCCAGCAATCCCCAGAACCCGCCGGCCGGAGTGGCGCGCTTCCACAACATGCCCAGCAGTACAGTGCCGAACAGCGGTGCGATGAAGAAGCTGAACAACGCCTGCACGTAGTCCATGATGCTGAGGAAGGCCATCACCGCGTAGGCCGTGCCGATGGAAACCAGCACGCCGAGGATCGTGCACCAGCGCCCCACTTTCACGTAGTGTTCATCGCTGGCTTGCTTGCGCATCAGCGGACGGTAGATGTCGTAGGTCCACACGGTGGCGAAGGCGCTGACGTTGCCCGCCATGCCGCTCATGAAGCCCGCGATCAGCGCCGTGATGCCCAATCCCAACAGCCCCGGTCCGCAGTAGCGCGCCAGCATTAGCGGCAGCACTTCGTTGTAGCTGTGCCCGCCGGTGGCCAGAGCTTGCTTCTCTCCCATCAACTGCATGGGCAGCAGCGCTAGTCCCAGCAACCCGGGCAGAATCACGATCAGCGGCACCATCATCTTGAACGCTGCGCCGATGATGGGCGCCATCTTTGCCGACCGCAGATCCTTGGCCGCCAGCACGCGCTGCACCACCAGAAAGTCCGTCGTCCAGTAGCCGAACGAAATCACCCACCCCAGGCCCAGCACGATGCCGGTCCAATGTATGCCCATGGGATTGTCGCCGAACGAGCCCATAGTGCTCCAAAGGTGCGTGTAGTCCTGCCCCGGGAAGTTCCGCGCGATGCGTGCCACCATGCCGTCCCAGCCGCCCGCCTCCACCAGTCCCAGAATCGGGATCAGCAGCGCGCCCAGCCAGATCAGCACGAATTGCAGAACTTCATTGAAGATCGCCGAAAGCAGTCCGCCCGCCACCACGTAGGCCGCCACGGTGAGCGAACTCACCCAGATGCTGAAGTTGATGTCCCAGCCGAGCACCACCTTCATCACCAGCGCCATCGAATACATGTTGATGCCGCTCATGAACACCGTCATCAAGCCGAACGACACGGCGGACAGCGCGCGCGCCGGCTCGCCGAAGCGCAGCTTCAGATATCCGGGCACCGAGTGTGTCTTTGAGATGTAGTAGAACGGCATCATCACCACGCCCAGGAAGAGCATGGCCGGGATGGCGCCCACCCAATACCAGTGCGTCGCCAGAATCCCGTATTGATAGGCCGCCGCCGCCCATCCCATCAGTTCGAGCGATCCGAGGTTGGCCGCGACGAAGCTCAGACCCGCGATCCAGGCCGTCATTTCGCGGCCCGCCATGAAGAAGTCCTCGCCGGTTCGTGTGTGCCGTTTCAGGTAGAGTCCGATGCCCAGCACCGCCACGAAGTACACCACGATGATGGCGAGGTCAACGACTCCTAAAGACAACAGGCGCTGGGGCGTGTTGCCCGCAGCGCCTGAAAGGTAGAAGGCCGGAACCATAAGTCAACGATTATACTCGCGCTGGTTCCCGGCTTTGTGAAGTGCTGTTTAACGCCGTTCGCCGGAGGCCTTGGCGGCTTCCTCCAAACAGAAGCGCGCTTCCTCTTCGCGGCCCAAGCCCTTGAGAGCCTGGCCCAGATTGATGAGCGCCTCGGTGAAGTCCGGCTTCTCCTGCAGCGCCTTCTGGTAGCACTGCGCCGCGGCTTCATTTTCACCGGCGTGCTGGTGCAATAGGCCGAGGTTGTAGGACAGCGCCCAGATGGGCTGCCCGAGTTCGGCCAACCGCGCCTGCAGGTCGAGCGCCTCGCGGTACTCGCGGCGCTCCAGATGGATGGCCGCCAGTGCGCGCAGCGCGTCCGCCGCTTTCGGTTCACGCGCGATCACCTTGCCCAATGCCGTGATCGCCGCGTCCGGATCGCCGAGCTTCCAGCAGCTCAGTCCATAGTTGAGCTGCGCTTCCACCCACTCCGGATGCGCCGACATTGCGCGTTCGAAGCATTCGCGGGCGCCCTTGAAATCGGCGCGTTCGAAGCGCAGGCAGCCGTAGCGCAGCCAGGCTTCGGGAATGTCGGCGTCGGCCGCGAGCAACTTTTGATAGCATTCTTCGGCGCGCGCTAATTCGTTGCGGCTCTCGGCGGCGATGGCGTCCCGCCACAACACGGACGGAGCATGCGCGTCCACGGCCGCCACTTTGCTCAACTCCTGCGTCATCCGCTCCGGTTCCTTGTTGGCTTCATACAACATGGCGAGCGCCGTGTGCGCTTCGGCCGACACGGGCCGCAGGCGGATTGCTTCATTGAACGCGTTGATGGCGTCGTCGCGCAGCCCCTTGCGTTGCAATGCCACGCCCAGGTTGAACCAGGCTTCGAAGCTCGATGGGTTCTTGGTCGTGAGTTCAGTGGCGTATTCGGTCGCCGTTTGCCACTCGCGCCGCGCCAGAGCCGCGCTGGTGAGCGCTTCCAGTGCTTGCACCGAACCGGGCTCGAAGTCCAGCAACCGGCGCGCGCACACTTCGGCTTGCTCCCATTCGCCGCGCTGTGCGCTCAGCGTGATCATGTTCGCCACCAGCGCCGCCGACTCCTTGCCCTTGGCAAGCAGGCGTTCGTAAAGATCCTCAGCTTCCGTGCTTCGGCCCAGCATCTGGCACATCACCGCCTTGCCGAACATGGCCTGCGGGTCCTCGGGCTTCTTCATGAGCTGAGCTTCGAACACGCGCAGCGTCTCTTCCGGATTCCTGCACTCCACTTCGCAGACGGCCACGGCGGCCTTTTGAATGTTGGTCACCGGCACCGGCGTAGGCCGGCGGACGACAGGAACCGTCGCGACCGGACGCTTTTCGGGAGCTGGCGCCGGAGCTGGCTGCACCACCGGCATCGGCGCGACGGCGGCGCGCGATGCGGGCGTGGTTGTAACCGGAGGGGCCGCGGCCGGTGTGGGCGCGGGCTTCGGCTCGGCCATGGTGATCACGGTGGCCCGCTGCGTCATCCGCGGCGGCACGGGCGGCGTCACCGACGGCGGTGGCACGGGTGACGGCACGGACTGCGGCGGTGCGGGCTGGGGCGCCGGTTTCGCGGCCGGCGTGGAACTGATGGCCGGTTTTGGAGCGGGCTTTGGCTCCGGTACCGGTTGCGCGGCGGGTTTTTCCGGCGTTGCCGGCTGGTCTCCCAGCAGCGACTTCAGTAAGCTCTCATCAACGAAAAACTGGCCCTTTTCATCCGATTGACTCATGGGCGGCTCCTGTCTCTGCCTCGATCTAGTTGCCAGCCGGGCTTCCCGGGCTGGATACCCGCACGGACTTGATCACCGCGCGTCCTTCTTTATCGTTCATGAATCCGAACGTACCGCTGTGCAGGCGGGTGTCATTCCAGAAGTCCACCGCCTTGCCATCGACGTACGTCGTAATGCGTGGGCCGATCACGTCCACGCGAGCCTTCAGGATGTTGTCCCTGACCGTCGCTTGGACCGGGATCCGCTTGGCCGCGCCCTGCTCACCGCCCACTACCGCGAAACGCACCAGCTCCACTTCCGGCGTCGGGCCGTTCTTCACCAACTCCAGGCGTAGCGCATAGTAGTTCTTGGAGTCGGTCGCTCGCACCACCCAGCCCAGGCTCTTGGTCATGACCTGGCCCTGGAACTCGACGATGTAGTCCGTCATCGGCGCCACGGTGCGGTAGAGCGAAAACCGCCTTCCCGCGCTAATGCCGGAGTCGTCTTCGGCCGGCATGCTGCGCCAGCCGGCCGGCGCCATCTGGATCGGCGCCCCAATGGCCAACGGTCTGCTAGCGGAGTTGGCCGCCCGCGAGTTCGACTTGCCGGCCTGGTTGCTGCTACCGGAGGTGAAGTACACGTATCCGCCGCCCGCACCCGCCAGGACGATGGCGATGGCCACCCATTTCATCCAACCGGAACTCGCCGCCGGCACGTCCGGCAGACTCTCGTCCCGCGACGAAGAAGGCGAGGCAGGAGCCTCGCTGGGTTCTTCCGTGGTCAGGGCTAATGTGGTGAGCGTGGGTCGCGGCGTGCTCTCCGGGGCCTCCTCGTGAGGCCGTTCGATCATCGCGAAACGTGGGACGTCCGCCGGTTCGGGCTCCGGAGGGGTGGGCCGGACGACCGGCTCAGGCCGCGTCACCGGAATCAGCGCTTTCACGCTCTCGTCCCAAACCAGCTTCCAGCGGAAGTCCACTTTCTTGGGCGCCAACGCCGGTGGTAGTGCCGTGCTGGCTGGTTTTCGCACGCCGACTCGTGTGGGGATCGGACGTGCGTGGCTCTGGCGTCCAATGAGCATATCCGCTCCGCTCCCGCGCTTGTCGCGGGCCGGTAGACTCGACTCAGGTCTCATACGAGCCGCCTCCTGTAGGGTTTCGAATATCTATCGGTCCCCTGGGGCTTTCCCTTCAGTGCCGATCGGGTATTTTTCTTCACTCCCGCTGGGATTTCTCAGGTCGAGGCCCTAAAGCAATCGGTCCGGGAGGTCGATCATGGTGTCAGTTACCGGAAATCATTAGTTTGAGAGCGTTTTTGGGGAAACACTATGTCGAAGGTTGAAGATATCCAAAAGGGAATTGCCCAGTTGCGTCTTGCCGTGCCCGAACTGCGCGGCGTGCTGCTGGCCACTACGGAAGGTTTGCCGGTCGCGCACTCGTTGTCCGACGGCCTGGACCCGCAGCGGTTTGCCGCCATGGCCGCCGCCGCCGTGAACTTGGCCAAGAAGTTCGGGGAGAACCTGAATGCCGGCCCCATGGCCGAGATCAGCGTGACGGGCAGCGAAGCACAAATCTACATTTACGCCGCCGGTCCCAGGGCCGTTCTGGCGCTGGCTGCTCCGTCGGCCGGCAACGCCGGGCTAATCCACCTGGAAGCCCGCGGCGTGGCGCACGGATTCGCTGAGCTTTTCTAGGCCACTTCTGAACCAGGCGGCGGGTTTGGCACACTCCACGTGCGCCGAAGCCGCCGCTTTGTACTACAAGCCCACTCTTTTCCTGCCTGATTTATTACAAGTGTAGTATTCTATCGTCCCACCTGTATCACTGCACTGTTCCACTTACCCGCACATAGGGGATATTGCGTCCGACATTTGTGATTGACAACACAAAACGGGTATGACACAATCGAGGTGGCTGAATTTGGAAGAAAGTGGTCTGAAGTGGTTGAGGAAACCCCAGCGTCGGTCCCACTGGAGCCGCCTCGCGGTGCTTACCCGGCGCGTGTGGATGATAAAGGCCGCCTCAAACTTCCCTCCGCCTTCTTGTCGTATCTGGGCAACCTGCCAGAAAAAAAGGTCTTTGTGACCAGCCTGGACAAGGTTACAGCTCGAATTTACCCCATTTCGGTCTGGCGTGCCAACGAAATCTTGTTTGAGAACGAAACTGAGATGGCCGAGGAAGCGGCCGACGTGCTGTTTCTCGCCAACCATCTCGGGTCCGACGTCGAGGTGGATTCGCAAGGGCGCATCCTCCTCAGCCCGGAACTGCGCAGAGCGCTGATGCTGGAGAACCAGACCGTGCAACTGGGGTTTTCGCGGGGAGCCATCGACGTCTACACCGAAGCCGAGTACAACCGGCGGCTCGATCGGGCCGGCGAAGGTGTGGGCGAGAAGCTGGTGGGTCTGCGGAAGAAGGGTATGAAGTAGCGGCCATGTATGCACATACCCGTCATGCCAACGGAAGTCATGGAGTACCTGGCGGTGAAACCCGCGGGCCGCTATTTGGACGCCACCACCGGGATGGGCGGACATACGTCGGAGATCGCCCGGCGGCTGGACACCGGGACGCTGATTGCGTGCGACCGGGACGCGGAATCGCTCGAGATGGCTCGGGCGAATCTGGGCGAACTTGCCGGAAGGATTCACTTCCGGCAGGCACTGTTTTCGGAATTGGAGCAGGTTTTGGAATCGATGGGCGGAGGCAAACTGGACGGACTGCTGGCCGATTTGGGTGTCAGCCGCTACCAGTTGACCGACGCCGAAAGAGGATTTTCGTTCAACGCCGACTCAGCCTTGGATATGCGGATGGACCGCAGCCAGGGCGAGACGGCATCCGATCTGGTCAACTTAATGTCCGAGCAGGCGCTCGCCGACCTGATCTACAACCTCGGCGAAGAAAGGAGATCGCGGAGAATAGCCAGAGCAATCGTTCGCAGCCGGCCCCTCCACAGCACACAAGATCTGGTCCGGGCTGTGGAGCGGGCCGTGCCGCGAACGGGAAGGCTGCATCCCGCGACTCAAACTTTCATGGCCCTGCGCATCGCGGTGAACCGCGAGCAGGAGGAGTTGGATCGGTTGTTGGACAGTATTCCGAAGTTGGTGGCGGTGAACGGGCGCGTGGTGATCATCACTTTTATGTCGCTCGAGGACCGCAGAGTGAAACGCAGTTTTCAGGCCTTGGCACGCGATGGAAGGGTGCGCATTCTGACGCGCCACGTCGTGAAGCCGCGGGATGCGGAAGTTTCTAGCAATCCGGCGTCGCGCAGCGCGAAGCTGCGGGCGTTGGAGGTGATCGAGGAAGAACGGTAATCGAATGGCGACGCTGGCAACATTTTGGAACCGACTTGGCGGAGCGAGGACAGTTGGGGCTACCTCGGGCCGCATGGCCGTGCCCGCGGGGTCGAACCGGTTGAGGCCCACCCCGAGCGAAGACGTCTGCTTCTTCGTCAAGCGCATCGATAACTCGCGCGTCGTGCGAGCCGCCAATCCGCGCGCCGGACGGCGTTGCTGGCGTTTCATCGGCACCGGAGGTCTGATCACGCTGCTGCTGATCGGCCTGTTTCTGCCGAGCGCCTACGGGTTGTTCCTCGGCTACGACCTCGAGGATCTGAAGGCCCAACAGAAGCAACTGCTCGACGAGCGCGCCGCGCTCGAACTCGAGGAAGCTCGGCTGCTTGCTCCGGCGCGGCTGCAAGAACTGGCGCGCGCGCGCGAACTCGCGCCGCCCGAGGCCGGACGCGTGGTGTACCTGAGCCCGGGATCGGGCGCCGAACTGGCTCTGAACGTGAAGTCCAAGTAGCGCGGGCTTCCGGAATCGAAAAAGATCGTGGAACCGCTTTCCAGCGACAGGGCCGCAAGCCGGATGAACTTGCTGCTCTGGTTTGCCGTGGTGTGGGCGGCGGCAATCTTCGGGCGTCTCCTGCAACTGCAAATCCTGGAACACTCCGAACTGCGCCGCCTGGCCGACTCCCAACATCAACGTAATCTGGAAGTGCGCGCGCCGCGCGGCGCCATCTTCGACCGCGGCGGACGCCCCCTGGCCATGAGCCTGCCGGTGGATTCGGTGGCGGTGGACCCGCGCCAGATCAAGGACCCGGTGGTGGCGGCGGGCATTCTGGCCGGTGTGTTGGATCTGGACGAAGACGCTCTCGTTGAAAAATTGAAGAGTTCAGCCGACGGTCCCGGCCGGCGCGGCTTTCTTTGGATCAAGCGCAAGGTCTCGCGCGAGGAATCCGAGCGGCTGCGCGGCCTGAAGCTCGACTGGGTGGAGTTCCGCCAGGAAAGCCAGCGCTACTATCCCAAAGGAATGCTGGCCGCGCACGTGCTAGGCGGTGTGGACGGCGAAGAGAAGGGTAACGCCGGCATCGAAATGGCCCTGGAAGACGAACTACAGGGCCTGCCCGGTTCCGTGCGCATGCTGACCGACGTCAAGCAGCGCGGCTACAGCTCCGAGGTGTTCGTCGAACCGCAGCCGGGGCGCAATCTTACGCTCACGCTGCACGAAGGCATCCAGTACGTCGCCGAGCGCGAATTGAAAACCGCCGTCGAAGAGAACGCTTGCCTCACTGGCAGCGTCGTGGTGATGGACCCGCGCACCGGCGACATCCTTGCCATGGCCGCTTATCCCACCTACGATCCCAACGAACCGGTGAAGCCCGGCGAAAAAGAGAAACAGGCGCGCTTCAATCTACCGGTGTCGGTGCCGTTCGAGCCCGGTTCGGTCTTCAAGGTGATCACGGTGGCGGCGGCGCTGGAGACCACGCCGCTCACGCCGGACTCCATCATCGCCTGCGGAAGCGGGCGAATCAATTTGTTCGGACGTCTGATTCGCGACCACGACGCCTACGCGTCGCTGTCGATGGCCGACGTGTTGGCCAAGTCGAGCAACATTGGCGCCATCCAGATTGGACTGCGCGTGGGCGACGCGCGCATGTACGAATACGTGAAGCGCTTCGGCTTCGGCAAGGCCACCGGCGTTCCGCTGCCGGCTGAGTCGAGCGGACTGCTGCGCCGCGTGAGCGAGTGGGAACCGAGTTCGATCGGTTCGGTGGCCATGGGCCACGAAATCAGTACCACCACGCTGCAATTGGCGCGGGCCTGCTCGGTGATCGCCAACGGTGGGATGCTGGTGCGGCCCCGGTTGATCCTTTCCCACCAAAAGCCCGGTGGCAAGGTGGAAGCCGAGGCGACCGAGGAACCGAAACGGATTATTAAACCCGAAACAGCCATCAAGACGCGCCAGATGATGGAAGGCGTTGTGCTTCGCGGTACGGGCAAGAAGGCGCACCTGGATGGTTACACGGCCGGCGGGAAAACCGGCTCAGCGCAGATATTCGATCTCGAAAAGAAAGTCTACACGCACCGTTACAATGCGTCGTTCATGGGGTTCGCGCCGGTCGCCAATCCCAGTGTGGTTGTGGTGGTGACGTTGAACGGAGCCTCGAAGTTCGGCGGCGCGGTGGCCGCTCCGGTGTTCCGCGAGGTGGCATCGGCTGCTTTGCGGCTCATGGACGTCCCCAAGGATTTGCCCGAAGGTGTCTCCCCGGATACCAACGAGCCGGCCAGCGTGGACGATTTGGCCATTGCCGGTTTGTCGGCGCCTCCACCGGTGCCCGCCGAGCCGGTCCTGGTGGCCGCCGTGACGCCGGCTCCGGTGAATTCGCAGGCGACGGGGCCAGCGGTTCCGGACTTCAAGGGGAAGACCATGCGGGCGGTATTGGAGCAATCCGCGGCGATGGGTCTGGCTGTCGAGATACAGGGCAGCGGCCTGGCGCGCGCGCAGGCCCCGCCGGCAGGCAGCTTGCTGGTGCATGGAGAACGAATACGAGTACAGTTCGCGCGGTAGTTTGGACGGCAATCGATGACGCTCGCAGAAATTCTGGAAGGCGTAACATCAACGACGGACCTGCCCGCAGAAATGGCCGGGCGGCAAGTGGCGGGCCTCGACTACGATTCCCGGCGGGTGGAGAGAGACTTCCTCTTCTTCGCTTTCGCGGGAGCACACGTCGATGGCAACCGCTTCGCCCGCCAGGCTCAGGAGCGCGGGGCGTTGGCGGCGGTGAGCGAGGCGTCGCGGCCGGATGGATATGACGGGCCGTGGATTCGCGTCGAACATGGCCGCCGCGCCATGGCCAGCGCCGCGCGCCGCTTCTACGGTACGCCCGACGAGCGTCTGGGCTTGACGGCGATCACCGGGACCAACGGCAAGACCACCACGGCGTTCCTTCTGGACTCCATTCTGCGCGCGGCCGGACGCACCACGGCGCTGGTCGGCACCATCGAATATCACCTGGCGGGGCGCGTGCTTCCGGCGCCGAACACCACGCCGGAGTCGTTGGATCTCTACCGCATCTTCGCTGAACTGGAGCGCGCCGGTGGTTCGCACGCCACGCTGGAAGTTTCCTCGCACGCGCTTGACCTGGGCCGCGTGCACGGCATACATTTTCACACCGCGGTTTTCACCAACCTGACGCAGGATCACCTGGACTACCACGGCACCATGGAGCGCTACTTCGCCGCCAAGCTCAAGCTGTTTGAAGGGCCGGGCGCGCCGCCACCACGCTTCGCTGTCGTGAACACCGATGATCCTTACGGCAGCATGATCTCTCCTGCTCCAGCGTGCGAGGCCCTGACCTACGGCATCGATTCCGATGCTCAGGTCAGGGCCTCGCGTATTATCGCGGGCTTCAGCGGGTTGAAGTTCGAAGTGAATGCGCGCGGCCGGACGTTCGAGATGGTCTCGCCCATGACCGGCCGCATCAACGTCTACAACATTCTGGCCGCCACGTCGGCCGCGCTGAGTTACTCCATCGATATCGACACCATCCAGCGCGGCATTGCCGCCTGCCGTCTGGTGTCGGGCCGCTTCGAGCAGATCGAGGAAGGCCAGCCTTTCCTGGTGGTGGTGGACTACGCACACACCGATGATGCGCTGCGCAATGTGATTCGCGTGGCGCGCGGACTAAATCCCCGGCGTGTGATCACGCTGTTCGGATGCGGTGGCGACCGCGACCGCAACAAGCGCCCCAAAATGGGTGAAGCCGCCGCCGAGTTGAGCGACCTGGTGGTGCTCACCAGTGACAATCCGCGTTCGGAAGATCCGCTCGCCATCATGAACGACGCTCTGGTGGGCTTGCGCCGCCACGACGTGAAACACATCGTCGAACCGGACCGCGCGCGCGCCATCCGCAAAGCGCTGGAGACGGCCGCGCCCGGCGACATCGTGATTCTGGCCGGCAAAGGCCACGAGACTTATCAGGTGCTGAAGGACCGTACCATCGCCTTCGACGACCGCGAAGTGGCGCGCGCCGTGCTGCGTGAAATGGGTTACGGAGAGAAGCGCAAATGAACGCCCGCTTGGCCGACGTCGCGCGCGTTCTCGGAATCTCCGAGTCCGTGCCCGGCGTGTCCATTGATGGCTGGAGCACCGACACGCGCACGCTCACACGCGGCGACCTGTTCTTCGCGCTGCACGGTCCGAACCACGACGGCCACACGCATCTTGCGCAGGCGTTCGAACGCGGCGCGGCGGCCGCGGTCGTCGATCGCGACGTGGAAGCGCCGGGACCGGTTCTGCGCGTCGCGGACACGTTGGACGCGCTGCACGAGTTGGCGCGCTGGGCGCGTTCGCGCTTTGCGGGCGTTGTAGTCGGAGTCACCGGCAGCGCGGGTAAGACAACCACCAAGGACACTATCGCGCACCTGCTGGAGGCGGCGCTCGATGTGAGCAAGACCGTGGGCAACCTGAACAACCACGTCGGTCTGCCGCTATCGATTCTGCGTTTGAAGGCGGATGCGAAAGTCGCCGTGCTCGAAATGGGCATGAACCACGAAGGCGAGTTGCGCGCGTTGGCCTCGATTGCGCGGCCCACGATCGCCGTGGTCACCAACGTGGGCTACGCGCACATCGAGTACTTCGGGGCGCTCGAGAAAACCGCGCTCGCCAAGCGCGAACTGGTGGAAGCGCTGCCGCCGGACGGCATCGCGGTTCTCAATGCCGACGATGCGCTGGTCGCCCAGTTTCGTGAAGTTCATCCCGGCCGCACGGTCACTTTCGGCATCGAACAGCAAGCCGATGTGCGCGCGACTGGCGTCGAATACATGGCCGATGGCGCGCGGTTCCGCGCCTTGGGCGTCGAATTTGAAATCCCGCTGGTGGGACGTCACGGTGTGTTGAATGTCCTGGCCGGCCTCGCGGTGGCGCAAGCCTTGGGCATCGCGCCGGAGCGGCTGCAACAGGCCGCCCGCACGCTCGCGCCCGGACACATGCGCGGCGAGCGCATGGAACACCGCGGCATAACGATATTGAACGATTGCTACAACTCCAACCCGGATGCGGTCCGCGCCATGCTGGACGTGCTACGGGTCACGCCGGGGCGGCGTCGCATCGCCGTTCTGGGGGAGATGCTCGAACTCGGGCGCTGGTCCGAGACCCTGCACCGCCAAGCCGGACGCGAGGCGGTGGCCAACGGGGTCGATGTGCTTGTTGGGATACGCGGCGCAGCGCGCTACACGCTCCACGGGGCGACGGACGCTGGTTTAGCGGACAGCGCCGCGTTTTTTTTCGACGAGCCGGCGGCAGCCGGAGACTGGCTGCGCGGCATGGCACAGCCCGGAGACGTCATACTGTTTAAAGGATCTCGCGGTACGCGAGTGGAAATCGCTCTGGAAAGGTTCCTGGCCGGTAACGACGGCTAAGTCATGTTTTATTGGTTGTTCTACGAGACGCTGTTTCCGCACTTCACCCCTTTTCGTGTCTTCGGTTACGTCACTTTCCGCACGGCCGCGGCAAGTCTGTTGGCACTTTTTCTATCCGTGACGTTGGGGCCGTGGTTCATACGGCGGCTGCGCGAATTTCAGATCGGGCAGCATATTCGCGAGGAAGGTCCACAGTCGCATCAGAAGAAGGCCGGCACGCCCACCATGGGCGGCGTACTCATCGTCGTCTCCATCGTGCTGCCGACGCTGCTTCTGGCTAACCTCCACAATCAGTACGTCTGGATCGCGCTGTTCGGGCTGGTGTCGTACGCAGCCATCGGATTCTGGGACGACCTGTGCAAGGTGCGGCAGCGGAAGAATCTCGGGCTGACCGGGAGGCGCAAGTTCACGCTGCAATGCCTGGTGGCGTTTCTGATCGGAGTCGCGCTGCTGGTGCTGCACGCGCGCGGCGGGTATTCGACGGCCATCAACGTGCCGTTTCTGAAGGGCTTCAAGCCCGAGTTGCTGATTCGGGCGTGGCTTGATAACCCGCTCACCTATCCGTTGGCTTTCGTTTTCTTCTTCGCGTTTCTGGTGCTGGTGATCGTCGGAGCGTCAAATGCGGTGAACCTCACCGACGGGCTGGACGGGTTGGCCATCGGGCTGATGATCATCGCCGCCGCGGCCATGACGGTGCTCACGTATGT
>CAZDIZ010000093.1:0-15671 GCA_964505625.1 uncultured Solibacteraceae bacterium
GTGTGGAGCGAACTGCTTGTGAAGATCCATGACGTTTTCTTTCTCCAAGTGCCCGCATGATGCGGACGCGGCTCTTATTGGCACGCAGCAGCGAAGTCGAGAGAAAAACGAGCAGGGGATCACCGAGAGAGTGAAGACTGTTCGTCGTGCCGGGGCCCGTTGTGATAACAACTTCATCCATCCTGAATCTCGCCGCCGCGGTTTCAGGGGACACGACCCTACGGCTACTCCTGGCAGATGAAGTCAGCGTACTGAAGGTCTGCATGGGAAAGAAAAAGGCGATGATGCGCCATTCTGTTCCGGAATCCGTCGCCCGCCGAATTCACACGCGCCTGTTGAACGGCGAAGAAACCAGTTGACTACTTGAAGCGTGCAGACTGCACACAGCAATAGATTTCGCGGGATGTTAGTAGGTGACGCGCTCGAACGCGTTTGCCCAATTCTGGATCGAGACGCCGAGACGACACTGCTGGTTGCTGGACTCGACCGAAGCGTCCACAATTCACGAACGCCCAGGACGATGTCGACTGGCGCCAGTCGCAACGAGATGAGGCTTCTGGAGGCCGAGCGCCTGTTGGAGGATCTTCGTTAAACGCTCTTGTCGTTCAGGGGCGGAATGAGAGCCTCACCAATCCTAGCCACGACCGGTCGGGGAATCGAAGTTTCATCTGTAGCCCGCGATCATGATGGCGGTGAGGGTGGGATTCAGACTTTTTCCTCTTCTTGCCGATCTGCAACTTAAAGATTCCACGATGCAGGGAATGCCAGGAATGCCGTCGCTCCCATCCCGCATTGGTCAGGATTGGTCAGAATCGGCCGGCAGGCGATGGTGAGCGTGTTCCCGTGCAGGTCCTTCGGCGATTACAGCGACTTGTCCGACGCCCGCGTGTAGATGCGCCCCGCTGAATCCGTGTACTTGCAGCCGCGCTCCTGGTACGGCGTGCCCAGCAGTCCGCAGATCCCGTGGTTGCCCGAAAGCGGCAGCACGCCCTCGCAACTGCCGCCCGTGGAGACCAGACCACCGTAGAACCTCGGCTCCGCCCTGAACTTCGGCGTGTACCAGCCGAGAATCGAAGCCTCGAGTGTAGAGTGGCGCGTCTTGCGCTGCCCATTGACGGTGAGTGTGACGTCGTAAGTGGAGTCACCTCCATCCGCGACGCATTCAAGCCGAGCTTCCAGCAGTGGCCAAAATCGCCCGTGGAGTCACGATCCAAGCTGTCGTAAGTGCGCTGGAGCGACGCCGTGAAATGTGTGGTCGAAGCCATAGTGTGGGGTTGCCGAAAAGCTCCTCCGGAGGCGGCCTACCCCCGTCACGTGTCCAGACGACGGCGCCCTTGGCGGACCTGTACCCCAGAGGTCCGCGTCCCACCTTCGGTACAGAAGCTTGAGTGCGGATCGCCTGATTGTGGGTGAGCCCGCTCGGCGCCGACGCCTGCATCCCTGCAAAACTATGTGTTCATTCCACCGAGAGAGCGCATTCGACGGCGCTGAGCAGGATCTGTGCGTATTGCGGATTCTCGAAGTCGCGCGGCCAATACCCGGGCACGAAACACAGGATAAGTCCCTTCCGTGCCGGCATCAGCCATCCAGCGCCTATTATTCATCCTTCCCGAGGCGATCCCGTGATGTAGTACGATCAGCCGGCCGGCGTGCCGCTTCGCGCCGGTTCTCGTACTCCGATGTCAGGAAGGTCGCCGCGAACACAAGCAGACCTCCCGCGAACTGTGGCAGCCCCACTTTCTCGCCCAACGTAAGGGCGGAAAGCAGCACGCCGAAAATCGAGAGCAAGTAGATCGATGCCGAAACTTGAATGGCGTCGAGGCGCTTCAGCACCCACATCCAAAGCACCATGGCAATGCCCCACGTTAGCGCCCCCAGAATGCCAATTGAGATCCACACGCCTGCCGGATAACCTCGTATCGAGTAGAACGGCCGCTCGTCGATCCACGCGGATACCGCGGCGCAGGCGACACATCCGACAGCGTACGCGTAGACCAGTACGCGTAACTCTCCAAAGCGCTCCAGAACCTTCTTGCTGTAAGTGTTGAAGAACGCGCTGCCCAATCCCGACAGCAGCACCGCGATGTTACCCACCAGCATTCGCGTGCTCGCGAAGTCGCCGCCCAGATCCGGTTTGGAGGTAAGCAGCGTCCCGGCGAGTGCGAGCGCCAGGCTCGTCATTCGCAATTTTGTCACGCGCTCGCCCAGCAGCACGATCGCCAGAAGCACCATTAGAACCGGGATTGTCAGTTGGATCAGCGCGGCGTTCGACGCCGTGGAGCGGGCGATGCCCCAGGACAACAGTAGCGACGGCGGGAGTATTCCGAGCGTGCCGAGCAAAACGAAATCAATCGCCGAACGCGCGTCGAGCTTCGCGCGAGGAGTCCGATCTCGACGGGCGGAAAAAGCCAGGAACGGCAGCAGGAGCGCCATCGCGCCAAGCAGCGTCCAGAAGTTCAATGCCGCGGGACTCATACTGTCCGACGCGATCTTGTACGCGGGATACTGCGCGGCCCACAGCAGGTTCACCAAAACCAACGTGGCAAGATTGACATACTGCTTGGTCCGCACACCGGTCACCCAACTCGCCGGAGCGCGATCAAGTCGCTTGTTCCGGGCGCCGCCAGTTCCACTCGGATGCCGCTGTCCACTAACTTCGATCCCGTGAATTGCGCCGGCCTTCCGGCGCGAATCGACTCCACCCGATACTCGCTGCTCCTGTCGAGACCTCTGAGCCGGACATCGTACGATTGCGCGGGGTGCTGGTTGCGGAAAACATATACGACACCGTCACCGCCGCGCTCATCCCAAAGCTCGAGCGCGTCCCAACCGCGTGGATGCGGCCTTGCGATCAACCGGTGCACGCGGCCCGACGCGAACAGATGCCGGAAACGTTTGTGCAGGACTATTTCGGCGACCAGGACTTTACGTTGCTCGGCATCGAGCAAACGCGGATCGCTCAGCAGCGTCCACGGTCCGCCCAGCATCGAACTCCGAAGCACCGTGGCCGGATCGCCCGCTGAATCCTCGATGCGCAAGTAGCGGTGCTGCCGGTCGAGCGGGAAGATCTGCAAGTGCCCGTACACCATCTGCCGCAACCGGAAGGACTCGTAGGCATCGCCGATCAACTGCACATGGTGCCGCTGAAGCACACCGTAATCCGGCGTCGCGCTGTCGTTCATCCAGTGCTCGCACACGATTCGCGGATAGCGTGTCCGGACGAAGTCCATGATCTCGTAGAACGCTTCGCACGCGGCCAAGCGGCCGTCACCCGGTGTGTGCGTATGATTTCGCGACTGGCAAATCGTGATGAGATCGAAGTCGTGTTTCAGCCAGTCCAACTCGGACTCCTCGATTACACGCGCGAGTTGCTGTTTGACCCACTCGCGCGCCGGGCGGTGCGCCAGGCACAGGATGCGTGTGTTCCATGTCGAGGCGCCGGTGCGGATGAAGAAATCGTCGGGGATCGGCTTGCCGTTGTATTCCGCGAGCCAGTCTGGATGTTCTCGCACTACTTTCGATTCGCGCACGGCGTTGCCGAAACCGAACCACAGCCCTAGTTTCATGCCGCTCTTGCGCACCGCGCGGGCGACTCGGCGTGGACCTTCCGGAAAACGCGCCGGATCGAACCACCAATCGCCCACGCGGGGAAACCACCCGTAGTCCCACAGAAAATGCTCGCACCCGATTCCAGCGGCGGCTTCCACCTGGCCAAGGATGTTCTTTTCGGTCGAGAACCAAGGATGCGTGCCGGGCTCATTGGCCGGATTCCGCTTCTCGTCGATCGCCGTGGCCCAGGTGCAGTAACCCACCCACGGAAAGTCGCGCAACGGCAGCGATGGACCGAGCGCTTCTCTCACCAGCGCGTGCGAGAGCGCGGCGGCTTCATCCAGACCTCCGGCAACCAGCGCGTACCAACCCACTGGAGACGTGATGGAAGCGCCGGGCGGAAGCGGCTCCGACATTCGCTCCGGCTCCAGACCGCCTTGAATCAGACATGGATCGACACCGCCGCGAAAGCACACGGCCATCGGTCCGGACCATTCCCAGCCTCCCACCAGCAGTTCGTCCGTATGCGGCAGGCCCAGGCTGAACCACGCGCAATCCGGAGAATAAGGGCCGGTTCGCACGAACTGCTCGGTGTTCTCTTCGATGACCCGCGACTGGATCGGATTGCCCGGGCTGGGAATCATCGCGCGGCCGAAGTTGTTGATCCATCGCAGTTCGAGAGCACCCGGCGCGGGGCTCACCCGTAGCCGGAACGTATCCAGTTGAGTGACCTTCAGCGGGCGTGTGCCCGTGTTCGTTGCCACCGTCCACTGGCGTATCACCGGCAGGCGTTCGTGCGCGCGGTAGTGCCTCGCGACGCGAATCGGCTGCGCGGCCGCTTCGAGCGTAATCACGGTCTCCGTCCAGCCGTGGATTCGCGGTTTGTTCTCAATGCCCGCGAAGCGCCAGCCGCTCTCGCCCGTCAGCGTGACGGCGCTTTGGTCGCCATCGACGAAGCGCACAAGGAACTCGTCGGACGGGTCCTTCGAATGAATCCATTCCCGATTTCCGGCGGAGCCGAGCAAGGAAGCGCAGAGAAAGCGTCCGCCTGACAAGATCAGTTTCTGCACGCAGCCCGCGGCTGTAACGGTCCATTCGTGTGCTTCCCCGGCGGCTTGTCCGTGCGCCGCCACCACGCTTCCGGTCGCGAACAGCCGTCCCAAGTCACGACGGCTGAGGTCCTGTTTCCGTTCATCTCCCGTCATGCCGCACACTCCCTCGCGTGACGCCGTCGACGCCGATTGAGTCGACCTCGCACGCATCGAACAACACCGCCGCGAATCGCGCTTCGATACTCGCACCTGCCTTCAGCACCGGCGCGCTTCCGTGCTCGATTGCTTTCTCCAGTCCCACTCCAGGAACGCTGGTGAACGGTTCCACCGCCATCACGTAACTGCGCCCATACCACGGATAGCCGAAGCTGCCGCGTAGTTCCTGCCAGAACCAAACGTGCGGGAAGATGTCCTTGGGCCAAGCCAACCCGAAGCTCAGATTCAGTTGGTTGTTGGTCAACGCGTACCAGCCCTCGGATAATTCACCGATGTAGCCAAACTCGGTCACGCGCTGTTCGCGCGGCGGCAACACGCTCAGGTCCACTCTCGTTCCGACCTTGCCGTCGACGACCGGCCAATGGCCCGACGCGCCGGTCGTGATGCGACTGTGCGGCGAGATCTCGACATCGTGCGCCACGTAGCGGTTGGCCGGAATCCGCAAACGGCAACCCGCGTCGAGAAACGGAGCGCCGAACGCCGGATGTTGACCCCACATGTAATGCAGGTCTTCCTCGCCCAGGTTCTCGATCGTTTCTCCGATCAGCAGAGCCGGCAGCGTCGGCTCGACACTCAACACACGCCGCAAACGGAACGGACTGCGGCGCAGTTCGACGCACATCTCGACCGCAACGCCCGCGCCGCGTCCGCGGTGTACGGTGTAGTCCCAGCCGGAGACGCATGCCTCGCCGTGGAATCCGAGCGCCGCTCCGCGATAGATACAGGCGTCGCCGCCGTTCGGAAAGATGTCCTGCCAACCTCCGGCGTATTGATCGAACCAAGCCGATTCCGATGCGCCCGCGCTTGCGGCCGGAAGCGGATGGTGCGGTTTCCAGGGGCTCTTCCACAGCACGTCCACTCCGGTCCGCCGGCAAACCAACGAGTAGATGTCGGCGCCCTTTTCCGGAAGAATCGTCGCGGCGAGAAACGCGTTCTCGATCGTCACGGCGCGGAAGCCGTTCACGTCGTGCTCACGCAGACGGCAGCCGGAAGGCTTTCGAATGCTCTTCACTGGACTACCGTGATCGGAGCCGTGAGGCAGCGCTCGACCACCTCCGCGTCGATGTCCACACCAAGTCCAGGCGCTTCGGGTAGCGTCCAGCGGCCGTCGCTCAACACCGGCTCCGGCCGCGCCAGGTGCGTTCGCAAATACGAAGGAAAGAAGTCTTTGTCAAAGAATTCGGTGAAGGGACAGTTCGCCGTCGCGGCGCCGAACTGGCGCGTGGCGGCCACGGTGAGCCCCGTCTTCCAGGCGTGCGGCACGCAGACGACGCCGCGCTCGGCGGCCATGCTCGCGCAACGCGTGGCTTCGGTGAGACCTCCCACGCGTCCCACGTCCGGCTGAATCACGTCGCAGTGACCGCGATCCATCAGTTCGCGAAACTCGTGGCGCGTTTGCAGAAACTCGCCCGCTGCCACCGGCGTCGCCGTGGCATCGGCGAGCCTGGCCAGCCCGTCCAGATCGTCGGTGTGCAGCGGCGTTTCGACGAAGAACAACTTATCCGGCTCGATTTCGCGCAGCACCCACAACGCGTCATTCCAGTTGCGCCAGCGATAGCCGACGTCGATCATGAATTCCCGTTCGTCGCCCACGATGCGGCGGCACTCGTGTATGAACCGGGCCAGTTCGCGATCGTCGATCAGATCGTCGAACAGCATCTCCATCTTCATGGCGCGAAAACCGGCGGTGACCGCGCGCTCCATGAGCTGTATGCAGGCGCTCTTCATCTCCTTCCAACCGCGTCCCTGCGGCATACTGGGGAACAAGGTCGCGTACGGCGTGATGAACGGCCGCGCGGCGCCGCCCAACAGTTGGTAGGCTGGGACGCCCAACAGCTTTCCTCGCAGATCGTGCAAAGCGTTGTCGATGGCCGAAAGCAGCAGGATTCCCAGTCCGCGGCGGCCGTGATAGATGGTGCCTTCGTAATACTTGTCCCACAGCCGCTCGACTTCCATGGGATTCTCGCCGATCAGAACGTCGCGCACGCTCTGGCTCCAGATATGCGCGCTTGGCGTTTCGAGCAGCGCTGCAATTGCGTGCGGCGGCGCGTCGGTCTCTCCCAAACCATATGTGCCGTTGTCCGCCGTTACGCGGATCGCGGCCGTATCCACCGCGCCGTCGCAATCGGCCGCGTTCGCCTGCGGGGCGCGCAACTGCAGGCATTCGATCTTCTCGATCCGCATGAGGGTCTCCTATTGTCAACGGCCTTGTATGGTCATGCCGCCGTCCACCACCAGGCATGCGCCCGTAATGAAAGACGCGGAATCGGAAGCCAGAAACAGCGCCGCCTCCGCGATGTCGGCGGGCGTACCCATTCTGCCCAGGGGATGAAACGACAACACCTGCCGACGCGTCGCTTCCGGATCCGGTTCCGCCGCCAACCACTCTTCCGTCATGGGTGTGGAGACGTAGCCGGGACACATGGCGTTCACGCGAATACGGTCGCGGCCATGGTCCAGCGCCAGCGTGCGCGTCAACCCCAGCATTCCGGC
The DNA here is from genome assembly GCA_964505625.1 of uncultured Solibacteraceae bacterium. GTDB lineage: Bacteria > Acidobacteriota > Terriglobia > Bryobacterales > Bryobacteraceae > JAJFUV01. The sequence continues at coordinate 7,311 of CAZDIZ010000093.1, forward strand.
CTTCGACGCATCGTAAGCAGCACTGGCTTCATAGGAAGCGAACGCGTGCACCGAGGAGATGTTCACGATGGCGCCGCCGCGTCCAGCCATGCAGGGGATGGCGTATTTCGAAAACAAGTACGCGGCCTTGAGATTGACCGACAGTTGACGGTCCCAATCCGCCACGCTCAAATCCGGAATGCGGCCAGCGATGGCGATTCCGGCGTTGTTCACCAGAACATCCAGATGTCCGAAGTGACCGGTGGCGCGCGCGACAGCCGTCTTCGCGTCCTGCTCGTTTGCAACATCGCCGGCCACGGCGAGCACTTCGCCGATCACCCCAAGCGCCTCCGCCGTGCGCTCCAGTGCGGCGCCGTCGATATCGAACAGGACAACCTTCGCGCCGGCTTCGAGAAAGCGTCTGGCGATCCCCTCGCCGATGCCTTTCGCCGCTCCCGTCACCAGCGCTACCTTGTCATCCAGACGCATGACGTTCCTCCAGAATGCCGTCGCGTCCGCCGCCCAAAATGAAGTCGCCGTAGGAACGGGCAGCGGCCACAAGCGGCCCTTGGCCCCAAGGTACCACGGCCCCACGCGGCATCTGCCCGTAGTGTTCGGGGCGCGTGCTGGGGAACGTTTCGTACGAAACTCCCTCCAATACTCCGTTTCCATCAACGTTGCGGATCAAGTAGTGGATGGCCTTCTCCATGACGCGCTCGTAGTCCGCGGCGATCACGATGCCTAGCCGGATCGACCGGCAGATGATGTCGACGAAGAAGGCCGCGGTGGACGATTCGAGGTACGTTGCCGGATCGTTGAGTACCGTGTGCCAGGCGCCGCTCTCATCCTGTAGTTCGGCGATTCGAGGCAGCGAAGCCGCGATCAACTCGCGCAGCGGCTTCACGTCTTCCTGGTACGCGCCTAGAGCTTCGATGGTGAGTGCGACACCCAGAAGTCCCCAGCCGTTGCCGCGTGCCCAGAAGATGCCGTTCGGTCTTTCACTCCGCTCCATCCAGAAGTGATGAAACGCCATCTCTCGCCGGTCGTACAGCAACTCGATTTGGGACAGAACGTTGGCCAACGCCAATTGGCGGTAACGCTCTTCGCCGGTCACCTCGTAAAGCTTGGCGAAGAACGGACCGTCGAAATGCACCGAATCGACAAAGACGCACGGCCCCCCATTCGACACGGGGCCGCGCTCCGTGGCGTTCGCGTCCTGCTCGGGATGGTCGGGCGGAAGCTCCGGAGGCAGTTCGATGGCCGCGTTCTCGTAGCGAACGTACGCACCGGCCGCGGTTCTGCGAAAACCCGCCATGTACTGGCCATGCCGCTCGGCGGCTTCGAGCAACGCACGGTCGCCGGTTTGCTGGTAGACCCGCAATAGGGCCACGCCCGGAGCAGTGTAGTCGAATTCGCTGCGGTGTTGTTCCCGTGGAATCCAGCCTTTGAGCAAGCCATGCACGTAAGCCCGGTATTTCTCGTCGCCGGTTATTTCGGTGGCGTCCAGCAGTCCTTCCAGCCCGATCGAATCGCCCCAAAACCACATCTTCCACTCATAGGACAGGAGCTGGTCGGCGGCCTTGACCGCGATTTCCCGCAACTTGGTCAGCTCATCCATGACTGCGCCCCTTTGCGGATTCGAATATCCGCCGGCATCTGCCGCTGTCCGCGGATTTCCGTGCGGAGACGGTACAGCGCGCCGCCCATCAGTCCCGAGTCCGGATCGTAGCCTGGCGGCATAACCGGCATGGGTTCGGATCTTGAGGCCGTGGTGATGAACAATTCCGTAAGATCGGGTCCGCCGAAACACACCGACGAAACTTGTTTCGCGGGCAAGGCGATGCGCCGCTCCAGTTTGCCGTCCGGATCATAGCGAACCACCGACGCGCCGTACCACTGCGCCGACCACACAAACCCGTCCGCGTCCACCGCCAGTCCGTCGGGAATCCCCTCCTCGGCTGGAACTTGAACCCAGATCCGCCGATTCCACGCCACTGCCTGACTCACGTCGTACTGATACGCGTAAATGCGGCGTGCCACCGAATCGGCCGCGTACAACGTTTTTCCGTCCGGCGAAAAGCCGAGGCCGTTGGCGAGGTGATAACCCTCGTCCAGGATTTTCACGCTGCCGTCGTTGTCGATCAGAATCAAGTTGCCGAGCGCGTAATCCGTGCCCGGCGCATAGAAATACGATTCCGTGACGAGCCGCCCGGCGGGGTCGGCCGTGCAATCGTTCAGCGGACCTGGCGCCGGGTTGGGAATTCGATCCAGGTGGTCGCCTCCGTCCCAAAGGTGGACGCCCATCGAATTGGTGACAACATATCCGCCCGCCAGATTGCGGCGGAAGCCGCATATCTCAATGCCAGCCTTGACGACGCACGCCGTCGATGTACGCCAGTCGTACCGGGAGAACTTCATCCCCACGCAATCGATCCAATAAAGGTGCTGAGCCTCGTCGTCCCAGACGGGGCACTCTCCACAGAGGTCGCCGTGATCGGCAACCACCACCGGGAGAACTTCCGATGGTTGTTTCGTGAATCGTTTAATCACAGTATTCGCAACATATCAGCCTTTTCCGCAACTGTCAATAGCCATAAAAAGTTGTTTAAAAACTGCGCTGTAACATCCGCAGCAAGAGTTGACAAGCGGCTTCGCGAAGGCGTACAGTTTCTATGTATTGTTTCATGGTGTTCTCGAAGCAGTACAGAGGCATTCATGGCGACCACTCTTAAGGACGTGGCTCAACGCGCCAACGTCAGCATCGGAACCGTCTCGCGCGTGGTGAACAACTACCCGGAAGTCGATCCGGAACTACGCGACCGTGTCCTGGCGGCCATCGAGGAACTGAACTACCGGCCCAATGCGCGCGCCCGGATGTTCGTGCAAAACTCCTCGCCGGTGGTTTCGTTCGTGTTGAGTAACCGCAGTCTTTCCAACCCTTTCCACTCAGGGATCTTGCACGGCGTGGAGGAATACTGCAAGCAATCGGGCTACTTCGTGCTCTTCACCAAGTACGACTACGCACGCGAGACCAAACCCTCGGAACTGATGCTGCCCGAAGTGCTTCGCAGTCACGGCATTGCCGACTGCCTGATCCTGGCCGGGACCAACTACGACAATTTTGTCGAGGCGCTCGAAAAGCTGAAAGTGCCGCATGTGGTTCTGGCCAATCACCTTTTCAGCGATCAGGTCAGGCGAACTGAGGATTGCGTCGGCTGGGACGACACCTCCGGCCCTTACGAGGCCACCAAGTACTTGATTACGTTGGGACATCGAAGCATCTGGTACATCGGCGACACCTCCTTGCCTTGGTACAGGAATCGCTACGACGGGTATCGAAAAGCCATGGAGGAATCCGGCCTGGAGCCCTTGGGACAAACCGTGGGCCTTTCCGACAACTACTACGCCAACGGCTACGCCTGCGCGGAAGTAATTCTGGAACAGAAGCTTCCCGTGACCGCGATTTTCGCGGCCTATGACGAGATCGCCTTCGGGGCTTGGGACGCCCTGCGCAAACACGGTCTGGAAGTGCCACGCGACGTCAGCTTGATCGGATACGGCGACAACGATGAAGCCCAGTTCAAGTCACCGCCGCTCACCAGCGTACGTGTCGATAAGGGCCTGGTCGGTGGGCAGTTGGCCAAAATGGCGGTCGAGAAGCTGAAGAACCCGTCACGGTCGATCCCGGAGATTACGCTTCCGGTCAGCCTGATCAAGCGCGGCACGACTCGCCCGCTGGTGCCCTGACTTCATTCCCGCTCACCCGGTTTCAAGAACACGATCTCCCGCGCGGAAACGCCCGCCAGAAACAGACGCGCCACCTTGCCAGCCAGTTTGTCGGTCTCGCCGGCGCCGGTCCCCATCACCTGCGGATACCAAGCGAAGTTGGCGCCGTTGCCGGGACGGGCGGCGCGCGTGGCGGCACGCGCCTGGACCGCGGTCAGGATCTGAACGGGCTGGCTCCAACTGGCCGGATTCGACAGATCCGTCGTGAACGCCACGTAGGTTCCATCGCCTTTCATGAAATTGTCGACCGCACGGTTGAGTAGCACCACAAACATCCGTAGATGCGTATTCCAGTGGATGGCGGGGCCCCAGAAGAGATCTGCGTCCTTGGTGTGCCAGTTCTTTTTTGCCGGAAAGATGGGTGTCAGGCGACCGCCGCGCCCGGGTTCCGACCAACCTGCACGATGCCACTTCAACACCTTGCCGGCGGGCGCGTCACGGTCTTCATAGCGCATTCTGGCAATGCCCACGCCTTGTTCGGCGAAGTCCTTCACATAGCTGCTGAAAAGGAAGTACAGATACTGCCGCTGCTGGTCGGCGATCACCGAGAAGTCGCCGTGCCCGCCGGAGTCCCAATGATTGAGCGTGTCGCACTGGACCGAATCGGGCGGAGCGTCCAGGACGATGCCCAGATGTTCCCAGGTGGCTCCGTCGTCGCGCGAGCGCAGGGCGCCGATGCGCGGCGCGGTGGGCAAGTGTTCGCCCGGCTTGCAGATGTCGTCCGGCTCATAGTGATACCAGCCGTAAAGCGTGCCGTCTTCGTCTCTCCAGGTGCTTTCCAGCCAGATGTACAGATCCGTGAGCTTGTGGCCGTCCACGGTTCCGTCCATGTGCGTCGGGGCCATGGAACGCACCGCGAGCGGACGTGCCGCGGAGCCGCGATGAGGCTGGCCGTAGGAGTTGAACAGATAGAAAGTCTTGCCGTTCCAATGCGATGGGCTGTTGCAGTCCACCGCGTGCTTCTTGTCCAAACGGCTGACACCCGGAAAGCGGTATAGCGGGGCGGGCTTCACGACAACTTTGGGAAGAGGTTGCGCCAGCAATGTGCTTGCGGTGAAGAGGGCAAGCGAGAGCGCCATAGATTGATTCATGAAACAGAATGCGCCTGAAACGGACCTGAAGAAGCGGTTTACATGGGAAATTCCTTGACAAAGCGCCGACATGGATCTAGACTACCACACATGAAGCATTTCATGTAATTATTTCGGGCGATCGCGCCTGGTTCATTGCATGATGTGCCGAGGAAGAAAAGTGACCCACGGGCTCTGCCAGCCCAGCGAACAGGAGCTATCTCATGCCCAGATCCAGGTTTCTCTCAAGCGCCGGCGCTTGCGTCGTGGCGCTGATGTTTCTCGCGGCGCCGTTGTTGGCGCAACAGTACTACGGCACGCTCACCGGCACGGTGACGGACCCCACGGGGGCTCCAGTGCCGGCGGCCTCGATCACGGTGACCAGCCTCACGCGCGGTACCGTAACCACGGTGACGGCGAATTCGGAAGGCATCTTCCGCGCGGTGAATCTGACGCCCGACCGTTATCGCCTGGATGTGGTGGTGGCGGGTTTCAAGAAGCTCTCGCGGGAACCGCTGCTGGTGGAGAGTAGCCGCACGCTCACCGCGGATCTCAAGCTGGAACTCGGCGACGTAAGCCAGGCCGTCGAAGTATCCGGCGCGCCGCCGCTGCTCGAAGCCGAGCGTTCGCAGACCACGCAGACATTCGAAGGAACGCTGGTGACGCAAGTGCCCCTGGACGTGAACGCGCGGTCGGACATGCGCACCATTATCAGCTCGCTGCCCGGCGCCAATTACGGCTTCAGCGGAAGGATGCTGATCAACGGAGCGCGCTCGGCGCAGGTGTCCTACGACAATGACGGACTGGCCAACCGCAGCGCCTACTCGGGCGTGATGCAGCAGGAGTCATCGCTCAACGTGGATTCGATCGCGGCGCTGAAATTCACTCTGGTGAATGCCGGAGCCGAATCCCGCGCGCCGGCACAGGTGACGGCGCTGACCAAGGGCGGCACCAACGACTTCCACGGCAGCGTGTTTCTGGACACCATCCACTCGATCTTCAACGCCAACGATCACAACGCGCCGGAAGGGAGCGAGAAACCGTTCTACCGCACCAATTACGAGGGCTTCACGTTGTCCGGACCGGTCTTCATTCCCAAGGTCTATAACGGCCGCAACCGCACGTTCTTCATGAACACGCTGGCCCTGAACCAGACACCGGGACGGACGGCGGGCTTCATCACCAGCCCGAGATCGGAACTGCGCAACGGCGACTTCTCCAACTTCCGTGACACCAGCGGAAATCTGATCCCCATTACCGATCCGACCACCGGCACGCAGTTTTTCGGCAACGTCATTCCAACCAGCCGGATCTACAAAGGATCGCAAGCGTACCTGAACAAGCTCTATCCGCTGCCGAACCTGGCGGGTTATGAGAACAACCTCTATTTGCCGGTGAAGTCGGAGACCGACGTCAAGAGCTATCGCATGGACCTGCGCATCGACCAGGTGATCAATTCGAAGAACAACTTCTTCGCGCGCTACAGCCGTTTGTGGAACCCCAGCAGTTCGGTCTACCGGGAGTTCGGCAGCGGCATCAACGCCTCTCAATTCACCATCGATTCGTTCGTCGTCACCGACTCGCACGTGTTCCGGCCGAACCTGCTCAACGAATTCCGCGTGGGCGCCTCGCGCGTGAAGAGCGTGCAGTACAACGGGCAGAACACGAGCGACGTCATGAGCGCGCTGGGTATCACGGGCATTCCCTCCATCCTGACGACGTCCGAGCGGACCGGTATTCCCGACATCACCATTACCGGCGCGGAGTACATCGGTCAAGTCGGCGACGGCTACTCCGGCAACCGGCTGTGGGAGTTCTTCGACAACCTGACTCTGATTCACGGCCGCCACACGGTGAAGTTCGGCGCGAATTTCCGCAAGGACATCAACGACAACCGTTCCTACGACAAGCCGGGCACGTTCACCTTCGATGGCAGCCTGAGCGGGTATGGTCTGTCGGATTTCCTGCTGGGCGTGCCGAGCACCGCCGTTCGTCCCTACCCACGCGCGGCGTTGGGTCCCGACAAAACCAGCGCCTGGTACATGGGTTGGTGGATACAGGACGACTTCAAGGTGTCGCCGCGGCTCACGTTGAACCTGGGGTTGCGATGGGACGTGAATTTCCCCGGCTCGGCCGAAGGAGACCTCTACTACAACTTCGATCCCAAGAGCGGAAAGCTGGTGGTGCCCTCGCAGCAGTCCATAGACAGCATCATTCCCGTCTTCCCGAAAACCATTCCGGTCACCACGGCGCAACAGGCCGGCTATCCAAGCAAGTTGCGCAGCACGGACTGGATGAACTTGGCGCCGCGCGTGGGTCTGGCGTGGCGGCCCTTCGGCTCGAAGACGGTTGTGCGCACGGCCTACGGCATCTACACGAACGAAATCAGCCTGGGCTATCTGACCACGCTGGTGTGGAGCACGCCGTGGGGCGGCAGCGAGTCCTTCACCAACCGTGTCGCCAATGGCGCTCCGCTGTGGCAATGGCCGGCGGCGTTTCCCACCACGTCCGGCGATTCCTCGTTCGGCGGCACTTACTCGGCGGGTGGGTTCGTGTCGAATCTAAAGAATCCGTACACACAGCAGTGGAACTTCACTCTGGAACACCAGGTAGAAGCGAACTTACTGCGCATACAGTATATCGGCACTAAGTCGACCAACCTGTTGTGGCTGCGCGGCGGCTGGGGCGACTACAACACACCGGCGCCGAGCACCACGCCATTCACCGAAAGCCGCCGCCCGTACCAGGCCTACGGCTCAATCAGCTATCTGGAGAACGGCGGCAACGCCGTCTATCACGCGCTGAACATCGCGGCGGAGCGCCGCATGACCAAGGGCGTCACGCTCAATTCTCAATTCACCTGGTCGCGCAACATGACCGACACTTACGACGGAGCGAGCGACATCCCCGATCTCCGTTACGATTTCGGGCTTGGTAATCCGGTGTGGAACCGCCGCGGCATGCGCGGCAACCAGCCCGAGAATCCGAAGTTCAGGTGGACCACCTTGTTCTACGCGGACATGCCTTTCGGACGCGACCGTTGGTTAGGACGGACCTGGCACCCGGTGGTCAACCACATTCTGGGCGGCTGGGCCGTGACCGGCAACCTGAACGTCGAAACCGGTTGGTGGTTCTCCCCGTACTACTGGGGTGGGACGGATCCTTCCGGCACCAACTTCCGCATGGGCGCCCCGGACGTTGTCGGCAACGTCAATTTCAGGAACACGAACTTGCAGCCGGGACAGATGTTCCTGAACCCCGGCGCCTTCGCGCTGCCCGGCGAAGCCATCGGCAGATACGGCAATTCGGGATTGACGTACCTGCAGGAGCCGACCTGGTGGGTCTTCGACATGGGATTGCAGAAATCCTTCCCCATCAAAGACCGCTTGCGGTTCGAGCTGAGCGCGCGCATGCAGGACGCGTTCAACCACGGTTACTACTGGCATCGCTCGATGACTTACAACATGGATGTGAACGATCCGGCTAACTTCGGACGATTCTACGGTTGGGTGAACGGCAGCCGCGT
>CAZDIZ010000093.1:15771-24320 GCA_964505625.1 uncultured Solibacteraceae bacterium
TGAACGATCCGGCTAACTTCGGACGATTCTACGGTTGGGTGAACGGCAGCCGCGTGATCAGCTTCGTGGGGCGGCTGGAATGGTAGACCTACGGTCCGTTTTGGGTAGAATGGCCTCGCGATGAGATCGACATCATCCGAAGGCCTTTCGCGCCGGCGGCTGTTGTGCGGGACCGCCGGCGCCATCACTGCGGCCCCCACAATCCAGGCCGCCCAACTTAGTGAACAAAGTATTCGACTCAGCGCGCCCGCTCCGGCAGGCCCGGCGCCGTTGGGTGCGCCTGTTGAGACGGCGATTCCCTTCTCCGATGGCGCGTTGCGGGACGAAACGTCGCTCGCCGTCTTCAGTCCGACCGGCAAGCCCGTGCTCTCGCAAACGCGCGTCTCCATGCGCTGGCCCGGTGGAAGCATTCGCTGGTTGGCCGTGGTGTTCGAAGCGCAGGACGGGCCGGGCGACTACGTATTGCGTAGAGGCGCATCGCCGGCGGCCGGCGACCTGGTACGGCGCTCCGGCGGCGACATCGATATCGACACGGGAGCGGTGCGGTTGCTGCTGCGCACGTCGGCCGCGGGTCTCGGGTGTTCGCTCTTCGCGCCAGATAGAACGGGCGCGCGGCGGGCACTGACCGGCGGCCTGGAACTTCTGGTTACACGACACGACGGGAAAGTGTTCCGCTCGTCGATGGCCGGCGACACCTTGCGCACCACCATCGAGGAAGCCGGGCCGTTGCGTGCCTCGGTGTTGGTGGAGGGACATTGCCGCGCCGAAGACGGTTCGAAGCTATTCGAGTGCGCGATCCGTTGGACCTGTTTTCGCGGACGCCCTGAAGTGGCCGCCTCCATCACCTGGATCAATTCGACCGATGCGCCTTCCGAACAAGTGCGCGACATCCGGTTCCTGGTGCCGTTCGACTTCGCTCCGGATCGTCTGGTCATCGGGTGCCAAACCGGTGTCTACGATGGGCCGTTTCTGAAAGACTGGCCGGTCTTTGTCCTGCAAGAAGACCACGACCGTTATTGGGTGAAGACGCGGAATCCGGACGGGCGGCTTCAACATCTATCGAGCGGTGGCTGCAACGGTGAGCACTGCCCGGGATGGATGTACGTACAAGGTCCCAGCCACGTACTTGGAGTCTGGGTGCCGGATTTCTGGCAGGAGTATCCTAACGAGCTTACGGTGCGGCACGGGGAACTGAGCGTGGGGTTGTGGCCCGAGCGCGCGGCGGCTCATCTGGCCACCAAGCCCATCCTGCCGGCGAATCCGGATGGCGAACAGCGTTACGTCAAGACCAAGTATTGGCCGGTGCTTCCGCACCCGTATCTAGCTTTCTTCGACCAGGAACACAAGTGTCTGGACGCGCGTCAGGGGTTGGCCAAGACACAACAGATCGTGCTGAGTGTTTGGGGCGGGAGCGAGCCGGGTCCGCTCTTCGAAAAGAAGTGGTGGAGCGGCACGTTGAAGCCCGTCCGTGCGCATCTCGATCCGCATTGCGTCGCTAAGACCGGCGTTCTGGGGATACTCTCCGCGCGTGGCCGGAAGGAATCGGCGCGTTTCGACCGGCTTTTTGACGGCTGCTACGGCTGGTTCAACCGCCACATCGATCAGTTGAAGTGTTACGGAAAGTTCGACTACGGAGATTTCAAATACTTCACGCCGTCGACCACTTACATGACGCATCCCGGAACTAAGTGGGGCAAGATGGGCGAGATGGCGCGCGAGGGTTACTGGAGTAACAACGAGGGAGATCCGTTTCTCGGTCTGCTCTTGTACTATTACCGCACCGGCAACCCACAGGCATGGCGGCGCTGCGAGAGTGTGGCCAGGCACCTTCTGGATGTGGACATCCGGCACACCGCGCCCTGGGGAATGTACACGCACGCTTACGGTCATTGTTACGTGGAGACGGATCGTGCGGGCGCACCGGACCATTCCTGGCTACTGGGCTTGCTGGCATGGGCGGGCGCAAGCGGCGATCCCGTCGTCTGGAAGTGGCTGCTGCGCTGTGGAGAGGAACTCGCGCGCTTCAAGCCGGACTTCACACTGGTCGATGCGCGGACCGTTTCCGTGCACCTGCACATGATGTGCCGATTCCATGCGTACACCGGCGACGGCAAATACCTGGAGGCGGCGAAGGCGCCGGCCGAGGCGCTCATCAAAGTGCAAAATGCAGATGGCAGTTGGCCCGCATACATGCTGAGCCCGACCAGCTCACGAGCGCCGGGTTTTGTGGATCACGCCACGGCGGCGCTGGCGGACTACTACGACATGACCGGGGACGCGCGAGCGTTGAAGGCCATCGACAAAGCCATCGATATCCAGTTCCGCGAGGCTACCCTGGATATTCCATTAGTCGGCTACGCCCTGGCCGTGCTGGCGAAGAAGACGAATGCGTCGCGCTACGCGGCGCTGGCCCGGCGGCTGCTCGAGTATCTGGATCGCACGCAGAATCGATCGGGCGATCCAATCGGCGACGGCGACGTGGGATGGGCCGAGTGGGGCGTTCACAACGCCGATGCGGCGCGCGGCTCGGGGCGTCCGCCACAGTTCTTGAACCAGACGCGGCCGTTGATTCCGGGCTTCGTCCTGGCGTACATGCAGCCTTGTCTGGCGGTTATCGAAGAGAAGTGAGCCTCCGGCACAGGCGGTCGCGCAGGTGCGGGAAGCGGCGATCTGCGTGAGACCGCATTCTATCGGACTGTTGGAACGCCATGGAGCTCGCAGCGGAATCTTCGAACCGTTGGCACGACCGGCTCCATCGCTACTGAAGTCGGCAGCCACGAACACTCATGATCGAGCAGGCGCCACACGCGTCTCGGGTGCCAGTCATCGTTCCCAGCACATAGGGAGTACGTCCACTGGCGGCTATGCCAATTGCCGCATCCAGGAGACGGAAGGCTTTCGCACGCAGAGCGCAGCCTCCGACGAGATTTCGTCCGCCACAACAAATCGGCACTCCGCACCGAGTGCACTAAGGACTTACTCGCTGGGAATCATGATGGGTTGCAGGTGATTGAAGTGCTTACCGATTCCACTCTCCGCCGACAACTCCCATAATGACGTCCGAAGATGGCGCATTCCGAGTACGGCCGTGATCAAGGATTGACTCCAACCGGACTCGATACACCATGCGCCCCACCCTAAGTCAGCGTTGCTTGCCCAGTACTCCCAACGCCGGTACTCGAAGGCACGGTACCACCAACCGTCGAGTTCGGGATGCGCCTCGGAACGGGTTTGGATGCGGCACAGGAACTCGGCCAACTTGCCGGCCGCGTCGATGTAGATCTTCTCGCCGGTGGCGGCGGCCGCTTCGTGCAGACCCAAGAAGGCGAAGTTGCTGGTGTAGAAGATGTCCGAAACCGGATCGCCGTTGACGGAAATCAACGGAGCTTCCTTGTCGCCGTACTCCTGGTTCGACTTGGGCGGGCCATAGCGGCCTCTGCCCAGTGCGCCAAGCTCCTCCCGGATGGCGCCGGAGCCGTCGCGAAATGCCAACATGTCCTGCGTGATCCTGCGCAACCACTCGCGATGCTCGGCAGTGTCGTCGACGCGCACGAGCCATGCAAGCGGCAGCAGCATACGGGCACGCTCCTGCTGAATGCCGTTGGTCCATCGCCACTGGCTCGGATATGCGGCGATCGTCATGCGGATGGCCGTCTCGGCGCGGTCGAGGAAGGGACGGTAATGAGTTTTGTGGTAGGCCCACAAATAGCAGACCCACAAATACGCTTCGTAGTGCGGCGAGTAGTTGATGCGTTCGCCCTTCCAATAGTGGCGCCAGCCGTTTCGCTGTAGAGGACCTTCGTCGAGCCGCCCTCCGCGAAAACCGAGTCTGCCGGTCGTACGCAGATTGGCCAGAAGACAGCGAAGGACGTCTTCATCCCAACGGTCCGACTTGAGCACCGCCGCGGTCCCGATGGTCCCGAGCATGCTCCGCGCGTTGTCGTCGCCATAGTAGACGGAAAAGCCGTCGAACTCACCGAAGTACTTGGGTGTCGTGTGCCAACCGACCAAACCGAACGACGGCGATTTGGGATCGCCGCGAGGACCTTTCGACAATACGGAATGACGATAGATGTAATCGTTCAGATTCGCCGCCACGCGCGAATCCTCGGGTTTTCCGTTCACCCGGCCAGCGAGTGCAAAGGAGAAGGAAGTTTCGCCCACGCAGTCATTCCGGACCGTCCAGCTCGCCGGTTGACTGCCGTCGTGTTCGATACGGCTGGCGAAGCCCTCCAGCACACCTTCGGAACCGTCGCCCACGGGCCAGCCGGCTTTGGGACGGCGGGCAACGCAGTCGTTGGCTTTCACCGCGCGTTCAAACTCCGCCTTCCATGCCGGATGGATGAAGAATTTGGCTTTACGATATGCGTCGATGCCGCGCTGAAATGCCTGAAGTTCCGCATCGGGCGGCAAGGCATCGGCAGGGCCGTAAGAGGGCCTCACATCCGGACGCCACTTCAGTGTTGGGATGCGCTGTCCAGGACAGAGCCACGTCAGCACGTGTTTCCACACCGCCGCCCAGGCGTCGGATGGCATGTAGCGCCCGGTGACGAAATGACTCAGTTTGGTTGTCGCGACCAGCATGCCGTTGTGTTCGAACAGAACCGGATAGACCTCCTTCTCCGGAAGCCCGTAGACGGCGCTGTCGAAGCCAGCCACGCGCGCCATGACGATGGTAGGGCTGGTGGCGGTCATGGGGACGAAACGGCAACCGTGTATGGCTAGGATGCGCAGCCGTTCAAGCTCCGGCGCAAACGCCTTCGAGGCAATCACGGCCCGCCCGTGTTTCATGGCCATCGGACTGCCCGCGGCGAGACCAGGAAGACTGGAAGGATACTCAATGTAGAGCCGCAGCTTCTTCTTCAATGCTCGTTCGAGAAGATCCGGCGCGAGAGTCGTCGTAACGGAAGGATAGCCGTCGGCCAGAATCAGAACAGCTCCACCGCGCGGCGCCGCGGCGATTGCGGCGGCCGGCGAATCGTAACGCGGGTAGCGCGCGCCTCCGGCCGACATGACGCGATAAAGATCGTTCCCCTCTGCGCCGCAAAACACCAACGGAGCAGAGGCGGCTGTCGCGGAAGGTGACAGCCAGAAGCCGATCACGGCCGCGGCAAAGCCGATCAGTAAAACAGACCTATAGCGATTAAATGAGAGCATCATACTCTTTACTCGTTAGTTGCCCGGATCACACGCCGGGTCGCGTCGCGCGAAGCCTTTCAGTGTGTCGATAGGTGAGAAACAATTTGGATCAGAGCCCGCCGCGCCTCGGCGCCGTTCGCGTAGCCCAGCTTCTTCAGCCTCGACAAGCTAACGTGTGTCCCATTGTTGACGGTGCCGCACCCAAACCACCACACTCCATCGGGCTTGAACATCCGGATGTCATCAACATCCCGTCGCCAGTTCTCCTCCAGCGCGATCGGTAACGGCCAGCCGACACCACCCCAAGTCATTACGCCACGCGGCAGGTAATAGACTTTCAAACCTTCTCGCTTGGGCTGGTCTACACACACGTCCATCATGGCGTAACGACGATTCGACTTCTGATACTCGTACGTTATCGCGGACCAGTCGGGCATTTGCCGATGGTACTCCTTCAGGTTGATCTCCTGGCCGGTAGCGTAGGCGGACTTATCCGTCTCGCAGATCATCGCCAAGTCGCCTGAGAAGCGCTTGGCGCGCACTGCTTTCTCGACACCCTTGAGTATCTTCAGCCTGCTGTGCGTGGTGTAGTCGCGCCACGCGGGGATATCGAATACTCGAGGATCAAGCGGGTGTCCCAGTTGCTGAAACGGTGGCCGGCCGTTCTCACGAGCCCACGCCTCATACAACGGAATTCGATGCGGTCCTTCGACTCCGGCGCCTTCCAATTCGACGATAAGCCCACCGATGCCAGGAAACAACTCCACGAGTTCCTCGAAGATCTGCGTGGCGCGCTCCGCAAGCTCTGGAACGTCGGAATCGTAGACTCCGACCGTCATCGGCAACTTCGCGCGCCGGTTCATGTCAACGGTCCGATACGGTTTCAACCCGAACTTAGCGACGTCGAAATTCGTGACTACGGCTCCCAGCCAGACCTTGATGCTTCTGTCGCGGGCCTCCTTGATCACGTCGCGTAACAGGGCGTTATCCGAAGCGATCACGGGACAACCGGGAAGCTGATCCAGGAAGGGAAGTCGTGACCGATACCCTGTGGTCAGCCACTTCACAAAGATCACCAGCGAGTTCATCCCGCAGCGGGCCATATCATCAAGCAAGGAGAGATAGTCTTCCCGACGGAAAGCCTCCATCCCTCCCGCGGTGGGCGTGACATAGTCCCAAAAACCGTGTTCCGTCAACAACGGAACCGGCTTGGCTTGTGCGTTGAAAGCCTGAACCGCGGGAAGCAACCCCGCTGTGAAACCACTCTGCGTGATGAATTCGCGTCGACTCCGTGGAGACATCTGATCCTTCCTCTTTCGCCACTCAATCGTCAGACCCACTCTAAGCCAAAAATCTCGGCCGCGCGTAGTTGGAAGTGAATCGTGACTTGTTTCTTCTTCAATGGCCCGATAGCGGATTGCCCCTTCCAGCGCACCACATGGTTCAGGCTGTCGCCTTGGATCGGATCGCACTCCGCGGTAGTTCTCCCGGTACAGTCCAGCAGTCCGACTTTCACAAAGCCGCCCAGCCGTGTTCGCGCGTTGATCCTCAGCTCCCTGCCGGCAGGCGTAAGTGGCAGAGTGCAGAACTCGCCTTCCTCCGCCGCGGTGACTGCGCACAATCGTCCTTTCGGCCACCATGCCCAAGCCTGACGGGTAGCTTCCAGGATGCCCTTCCACCGTGGGTACTTGTGAGGATAGCGAGTGCCTTGATACACAAATCCGATCTTGTCGTTGCCGAGCGGAACCAGGTCCTTGCCACTGGTGATGAACTCGCTGTCCCATTCTCCAGGCGCACCCGGCGACAGTATCGGACCACCTGGCACGCGATCCCAACAAACGCCGTCCACACTGGAGGCAAGGTGTACGTCCGCGGTTTCGGTGGACCTGTGGTAAATCATTGGGAACATCAGGTGACATCCCGGGACGCCTGGATACTCGGTCTTGCCGTTTAGATAAACGTCGTCGGAGAGCGCGTCTTCCAGGCTGGGCCACATCACTTGCTGAATGGGTCCCCAGTGCTGGAAATCGTCGGACTCGGCGCGCCCCACTCCACGGCGGTCGCGCGGCCAGAGGCGAGTGTACATGGCGTACTTATCCAAGTACGGATCGTAGGAGACATCCGTATCGGTGTCGCTCCAATGCAACATCAGCGGCTCGGGCAGAGCTCTCCAACGGACGCCGTCGGGAGAAGTCAAACCATAGAGACAACCGGCATTGGTCGACGTGACGCGCCCGTCGCGATAACGAGCGTGAAGACCGCCGTAGAACCTATTCCACAAGGCTGGCATCTGTTGTTTCGGCGGAACGGCCTGATAGACGGCCTTGTAGCGTTCCTCCGGCCGAGCCTTTTTGTCGATGAAAAACACACCCGTGTCAAAGCTGGTCTGTCCGTGAATATCGAGACGGACGCGGGAGATCTCCTTCCACTCCGCACCGTCTTTCGATTCCCGGCAACGCACCTCAACCACCGGCGACGGTAATGTCGTAGCGCGATCGTGACCTTCCGGATATTGCGCGACAATCTGCCAACACCGGTAGACTCCGTTGTCGAAAATGACTTTAGGGTAAAAGAGTACTCCGGATGGCGCCTCACCCAAAGGGCCTTGTCCTGCCGCAAATGGCTGACTCTTAGTGGCTCGTTGTGCCACCAGCCGAACCCCGCGCGGAATCATCCCGACACGTGGACCATCGGGAGCACCCGATGGGTAGACATCCACTGGAGGTTCGGGAGGATCGGTGACGTTCATGCGTTCTCCGCTGGAGGTGTACCAACCAAGCGAACCAGCGCGGATGTAACGGAGATCGGTGAAGATCACCGACTTCGGTGCGGTTTCCGGACCCGATTGCGTATGCGGGGATGCGGCGTGTAACTGGAACTTAGGCACCCCGCCCACGAGGGCAGCGGCAGTCTGGAGAAACTGCCGCCGCCCTGTGATCTGGGGCATTCCGTGACATCTGATGAGCTTGGCCACGATGGTCAGCCCCATCAGAACTCAAGCCTCAGTCCGAATTGGATGTTGCGGGCTGAGCCGGCTGAACTGATCCTTCCGAAAGTCGTCGACACGCTGAAATTGGATGCCGGCGACCCGAAGTTTGTATGGTTCAAAATGTTGAAGAACTCGGCGCGGAATTGTAGATTCAGCCTTTCCGTCAGCGACGCGTTCTTGAAAACGGAAACATCCCAGTCAATTGATCCAGGTCCAAAGAGCATGTTCCGCGCTGAGTTCCCGTAAGTGAAAGAGGCGGGAACCTTGAAGGCGGACGTGTTGAACCACTGTGTGATGCTCTTTTCGGTTGGATACAGAGCCGCGCCAGGCACCACGTCCGCTCGGTTACTGGTCCAACCAAGAGTGCTGCTGTTGAACGTCACCGAGAAAGGAGTGCCGCTTGAGATGCGGGAGATTCCCG
>CAZDIZ010000094.1:0-9606 GCA_964505625.1 uncultured Solibacteraceae bacterium
CAGGCTGCTGAAAAACCAGGGACAGACCACTCTGCCCCAGGCGAGAACCGTTGAAAACTCAGCATTTCTCACGCGGGGCAGAGCAGTCTGTCCCGTTTTTCAGCAGCCTGTTAGAGCGCCGATTCTCCGGGCACGAGGTCCTTTTCATGCGGCGGGAAGGAGATGGCGTGAAAAGCGTCACGCTCCGGAATTCAGCGTGCGCGCGCCGCCACGGACGGATCCTCCGCCCCGGGCAGGACGGCCATTACTAATTGGCGTGTTTTCACCGCGCGAGCGCTCAATTGCCGGTAGGAAGCGACCAACGAGCGCAAGGCCTGGGCGGGTTCGGGATCTCCGGCCAGCGAGTTCCAATCCGAAAGCCGCCGTATGTCGTCCGCCAGGCTACGGACTGCTTCCGGCCATTTGCCTTCCACAGCGGCAGCCGCTTCGGCCGATGTCTTCGAGGCGGGAACACCGTCGAGCAGCGCCGCCACGTGCCGCATGTTGCCGTCAAGCGCCGTCAGATGATCGCGCATCATCTCGCGCAGGTGCTCGCGCGAAGCCGACGTCAGCGCCGTCAACTGCTCCTCGGTATACCGGGAGCCAATCATGCGCAGCGCATCGGCGTCGGAAGCGATCAACGTGAGGAAAGAATCCAGGCTGAGTTCCAGCGCTTCGATCTCCGCGCGGTTTCGCCCGGCTTTGGCGCGCGCCAGGACTTGATGCAGCGGAGCCGCCGTTACCCGCCGCGGAACACCGGCGCGTTCATCTACACGGAGGTCCAACACGATGCCGGGCTTGCCCGAAAGCGATACCAACAGTTGATCGCGACGCTCAACAGTACTAACGGTGCCGCGCACCCCGGTCTCGCCACTCGGCAAGCGCAAAACCTCCACGGGATCGCCGTCGCAGGCGCCCGAACGATGCACGGCGTACATCGCCACAATCTGCGCATCAATGGAAACGGGAACTTCGACAACCAGCGGCTTCTCAGCAAGCACAAGCGGCTCAACCCGGACCGGCGCCCGGTGCGTGGCCACTGGCCGGGGCGGAAGCGCGACATCGAAATAGGACGGCGGCAGCGATGCCCGCGCCACGACCGTGTAGTCGATCGAACGAATGTCGTAAATGGTCTCGCCTTCCGGCATTCGCACATGGATGCGGTTGGATACCGGCTGCCAATCCGCGGCGCGAACAACAAAGTCCGACCTCAGAATCATTCCGTCGCCCGAACGCGGCTTGAGCGTGGTTTCGATCAAGTAGACGTCAAAGCCGTCATCCCAACGTTCGCGCGTCACGCGTTCGCCATCGGCCGGAACGTTTTCGCGCCAACGCTGGTAGGCCGCCGGCGAAAGCAACTCTCGACGGTCCATTCCGTTGCGCGAGAGCACCATGTTCAATTCGCTCCACAGGGACGCGACAGCCCGATCGGCGCCGGCGGGCGATTCCAGACGCTCCTTGCTCTGACCCGAAGCACGCGCGAACCAGGAAGTCAGCATCGCGGTCTCCGGCTTCGACGATGAGACGCGTGTGCGCACCACGCGTAAGCGCCGCTGGACCACGGGGGCCTTAACGGAATCCAGTTGCGCGGTCTCTGCCTGCCGGGCGCGCGTCAGCAGGGTACTCGCGGAAACGGTACTCGGCGTGAAACGCCACAGCGCCACCACCATCAGAAGGGAGGCGGCCGCTGCCAGCGCCAACACTCTGGCGGCCGGAATTCTCGCTTGAGGAGGCGCGCTCACGGGATCGGTTAGAGACGAAGGCGGGGCCGAATAGATGGGGTCCAGATCCAAGCGCAAGCGGAACGACTCCCACAGTTCGTCGGTCGAAGGCGTTTGGGGCGTCGAAGCGGTCACGACGTGCTGGCACACCAGCATGTCGCGACGGATGTCCGCCATGCGCTCGCGGACCTGCGGTGAGATCTCCGTCAGGCGCTCGATCTCGATCTTTCTGGCCGGATCCAGTTCGCCGTCCAGATAAGCGACCAGTTCGGTATCGCTAGGAAGACGCATGTCTGGATTCCTCACTGTGAGTGTCCAACAACTCTTCGTAATGCAGGCGGCACTTTCGCATCGCCCGCGTGATGTTCTGGCCGACCGACCCGCGGCTTACACCGGCAATCTCGGCGATCTCGTCGTAGGAAAAGCCGCTGGCGCGCAGCACAAGCAATTCCCGCTGCTTGAAGGTGAGCTGCCGCAATGCTTCCCCGGCCAGTTCATGGCGCTCGCGCCGCAGAATCTCGTCCTCCGGCGTCACCGGCAGAATCAGCACATTACCCCGCGCCACCTGAATTGAGAGGTACCGTTCGCGAACCTGACTCTTGCGCAACGCATCGATGGCGACGTTGCGGGCCAACCTGAATAGGTATGCCGCCTCCAGGCACGTTTCGTCACATTCGCCTTGCGCTTTCCACAAACGCAAGAAGCTCTCTTGAACGATCTCCAGCGCGTCGTCGATACTACCAACGATCTGGTACACGTACCGGCATAGCGAGCGATGCTGCTGGCGGAACAGCGCCTCCAATCTGGCGGTACGGCTTTCTTCCACGATCTTCCAGAGCATACCATTTCCGCCGGACGGCGCAATTGCCCACGCCGGACCAATGGCGTAAGCTGACGAACGAAGCGCCACGCGCGAAACGGAAAACCGCAAGTGCATAATATCGACCTCATCCTGACGCTGTCGGCGGGTCTGGCCGTGGCCCTGGTGTTCGGATTGCTTGCGCACCGCGCCAGGATGCCGGCGATCCTCGGCTACCTGGTGGCCGGCTTGATTGTCGGCCCGCATACGCCGGGCTTTGTTGCCAATCGCCATATTGCCGAGCAATTGGCCGAGGTGGGTGTCATCCTGCTCATGTTCGGCGTCGGGCTGCATTTCCACGTGAAAGATCTGCTGGCCGTGCGCCGCATCGCCATTGCCGGTGCGCTGTTTCAGAGTGCGGCCGCCACGGCGTTGGGAGCCTTCGTGGCGCACTGGTTGGGATGGAGTTGGCCGGCGGGCATCGTCTTCGGGTTGACGCTTTCGGTCGCTAGCACCGTCGTGCTGATGCGTGTCCTATCGGATCAACGCGACCTGCACACGCACGCCGGACGCATCGCGGTGGGATGGCTGGTGTTCGAAGACATCTTCACCGTGTTCGTGCTGGTGATCCTGCCGGTGGTGTTCGGCTCGGCCGGCGGAGGCTCGGCGAAACTACCGTGGGCGCTCGCGATGGCGTCGTTGAAACTCGGCGCGCTCACACTGCTGGCGTTGGGTCCGGGTACGAAGCTGATTCCGCGTCTGCTCACGATGGTGGCGCGCACGGGTTCGCGCGAAATCTTCACGCTGACGGTGCTGACGATCGCGCTGGGCGTGGCAGTCGGGTCGAGTCTATTGTTCGGCGTCTCGATGGCGTTGGGCGCGTTTCTGGCCGGCATGGTCGTGGGCCAATCGGAATTCAGTTTCCGCGCGGCATCCGAGGCGCTGCCCATGCGGGACGCCTTCGCGGTGCTCTTCTTCGTTTCGGTGGGCATGTTGTTCGACCCACGGCACCTGGTTCGCGATCCCGCGCTCACGGCCTCGGCCATGGGCATCGTGCTGGTGGGCAAGCCGCTGGCCGCCGCGGTCATTGTGATGCTGCTCGGCTACGGACTCCGCGTGGGTCTGAAGGTGTCGGTGGCGCTGGCGCAGGTGGGCGAGTTCTCGTTCATGCTTACCGTGCTCGGCAATCAACTGGGCATACTCCCGGAGGGTGCTACCAACTCCGTGGTCGCGGCGGCGATCGTTTCCATCACGCTTAATCCGCTGCTTTACCGGCTGCTGCCCGGCATCGAAAAGCGCATTGCCCACGGCCGCGGACGCCATTGGCTGGAGCCGCGCGCAGGCAACGCACTGGCGCGGGCAACGTTGAATGTGGAGGAGGGAGAGGTCCGTCCGCGCGCCGTCGTGGTCGGATACGGTCCGGTGGGACAAACCGTGACGCGGTTGCTTGCCGACCAGCAAATGATCCCCACCGTGATTGAGCTGAATATCGATACCGTGCATCGTTTGAAACAACAGAACGTGCGCGCGGTGTACGGCGACGCCTCGCAGCCGGAAGTGCTCGCACAGGCGGGCGTGGCCGGCGCGGTGGCCCTGGTGCTTACCACTCCGGGAACCGACGAGTCGCCGGAGATCATCAAGGCCGCGCGTGCGATCGACCCGAATATCCAGGTACTGGCCCGCGCCGATTTCGTCACCCAGGCCGAAACGTGGAATAACGCTGGAGCCGATCAGGTGTTTTCGGCCGAAGCGGAAATCGCCATGGCGATGATCGGCGCAATCCTTGAACGCGGCGGAGCGACGCCGGAACAGATGGACCGGGAGCGCGAGCACACCAGAGACGCGCTGTATCGTTTGGGGAAGAGGAGATTGGACTAGATGCAGACCAGAAGAACATTCTTGGGCGTGGCCGCGGCGGCCGGATGTATCGAGGCCCGCGCGCCGCGCATCGAGAAAACCGTGGTGTTCCGCTCGGGCGAAAACGGCTATCACACCTTCCGCATTCCGGCGCTGATCGAAACACGCAAGGGAACGCTTCTGGCCTTCTGCGAAGGCCGGAAGAACTCCAGAAGCGACACCGGCGATATCGACATCGTGCTGCGCCGCAGCCGCGACAAGGGCCGCACGTGGTCGCCCATGACGATGGTAGCCGATCACGGCGCCGACACCATCGGCAATCCCTGCCCGGTCATCGAGCGTTCGACTGGCCGCATTCTGCTGCCGTTGACCGGCAATCCCGGCAACATGAAGGAAAGCCAGATCGCCGAGCGTGAAACCGGCGGCACGCGCACGGTGTGGATCGCATCAAGCGACGACGATGGGCACACCTGGTCGCGCCCGCGCGAGATCACTTCCGAAACCAAGCTGCCTGAGTGGACCTGGTACGCAACCGGCCCCGGCAACGGCATTCAGCTGCGCACGGGACGGCTGTTGATTCCGTGCGATCACGACGTGTATGAAACGCGCGGGCATCATTCGCACGTGATCTACAGCGACGATCGCGGCGAAACCTGGCACATCGGCGGATCGACGCTGGCTGGAACCAACGAGAGCACTGTCGTCGAGCTTTCCGACGGCTCTCTGCTGCTGAACGCGCGCGGCGACAAGATCGGCAAGCGCCGCGCGACTTCGCGCAGCACCGATGGCGGCATGACCTGGTCCCCCTGGACGCTGGATGAAGCGCTCATCGAGCCGCAATGCCAGGGATCGCTCATCGCTTGCCCCGGCCATCCGGACTGGCTGGTGTTCTCCAACCCGGCGTCGATGGCGCGCATCGCCCTCACCGTCCGTCTGAGCCGCGACGGCGGCCGCAACTGGCAGTCCGCGCGGCTGGTACACGGCGGACCGGCGGCCTATTCCTCGCTGGCCGCGATCCGCGACGGCTCCATCGGACTACTCTACGAAGCCGGCGAGCGGAGCCCTTACGAGACCATCTCCTACGCGCGGTTCGGGCTGGACTGGATCTAGGTTCCAGGCACGCTGCAAAACCGGGGACGGACGAATCTGTCCACACCAGTGCGGGGTAAACGAACTGTAACTCATTGCGTTTGGGGACAGATCCGTCCGTCCCTGGTTTTGCGCTGTTGCGGACGTGCCGGCTTCCATCAGAGTGGAGCGATGCAGGCTAGTCCGGACCCGGTCGCCATGCTATGTTGGAAAGACGTGGCGTCGCCTTTAAACATACATTTGGAGCAATACGACGGCCCTCTGGATCTGCTGCTGGACCTCATCCGCAAGCAGGAGATTAACATCTACGATATCCCTATCGCCAAGATCACCACGCAGTATCTCGAATGCATGCAACAGGCTATGGAGATGGATATCGAATTGGGCGCCGAATTCGTCTACATGGCGGCCACGCTCATCCACATCAAGAGCCGGATGCTGTTGCCGCGCGATCCGGTTCTGGATGAGATCGCTCCGGAAGAGGACCCGCGCGCCGAACTGGTGGAGCGGCTGCTCGAGCACGAGCGCTTCAAGAACGCCGCCGAAATGCTGCACCAGAAGCGCCAGATCGAAGAAGCCGTCTGGTCCAACCCGCAGATCGAGCAATTTCTGAGCGAAGACGAGTCGCCCGGCCTCGCCGTCACACTGCACGATCTGGTAAAGACGTTCCAGGAAATCCTGGACCGCGCGCGTAACCGGCCCATCTACGAAGTCGGAAAAGAGGAAGTCAGCGTACCGGACATGATCCAGTACCTGAAGTCGCTGCTGGAGAACAAGCTCAAGACCGAGCCGGTGCGCGTGGTGGAATTGTTTGAAAGGCAGCGCAGCCGGCGCGCCATGATCTGCCTGTTTCTAGCTATCCTCGAGATGGTGAAGGTCCAGGCCGTGGTGCTGGCGCAGCACGACCTGTTCGGCGACATCGTAATCAAACGGCACAAGAAATTCGAGGAGGCCATGGCCTCCGGCGAAGCCGTATCGGCAATCGAGAAGGACTATAACTGACCGGATGCAACCAAGCGATACTCCCACGGTGCCCGTGGCCGAGGAAACTCCTCAGGAACTGACACCGGAAGAACTGAACATTGAACCCGAGCCAAGCGCGGCGGAGTCGGAAGACGACCGTTTGTTCGCGATTCTTGAAGCGATCGTCTACGTCACCGACGAACCGCTTTCGGCGGCGCAGATCGCCGCGGCGCTGGGCGAGCCGCCCGCCAAGATCGATGCCTTGCTGGAACGCCTGGTCACCGAATACAACAAGCCCTGCCACGGCGTGACCCTTCGTGAACTGGCCGGCGGTTACAAAATGACCACCAAGGCCGAGCATCACGACACCATCCGCGCGTTCGTCAAGAACCTGAAGCCGCCGTTGAAGCTCTCGCTGGCGGCGCTGGAAACGCTGGCGGTGATTGCGTACAAGCAGCCCATCACCGCGCCGGAAGTCATGGAAGTGCGCGGCGTGCAAGGCGCCGGCGTGCTCAAGACTCTGCTCGACCGCAAGCTCATCACTTCGGCCGGCCGTAAGAACGTCATCGGACGGCCCATTCTCTACAAGACCACCAAGGAATTCCTGGTTCAGTTCGGATTGAAGGACGTCAACGAACTGCCCACGTTGAAGGAATTCGAGGATCTGCGGCGTCTGGCGTTGAGCGATGTCGAAACTCCGGCGCCGGCCGCCGAACCGGCTCCCGAAGCCGCGCCAGAGACTGCAACGGAAACGGCGCCCGCCGAACCCGTCGAAGCGCCGGCGGTTGAAGCACCTCCGGTGGAAGAAGCTCCCGTTGAAGAGCCCGCTGCGACGGCCGAAGCCTCGGAAGCATCCAGTAGTGAGTAATGGCTGAAGAACGGCTACAAAAAATCCTCGCCCACGGCGGCATCGCCAGCCGCCGGAAGGCCGAACAGTATCTGCTGGACGGGCGCGTCACGGTCAACGGGCAGATCGTGACGACGCTGGGGACCAAGGCGGACCCGGAGCGCGACCACATCAAAGTCGACGGCAAGCTGCTGCGGCAACCCAAGAGCCTGGTTTACGTCGCTCTGCACAAGCCCAACAACTGCGTCACCACGATGGACGACCCCGAAGGCCGCGCCACCGTCATGGAACACGTGCGCGGCGTTCGCGAGCGAATCTATCCGGTGGGACGGCTGGACTATCACAGCGAAGGGCTTCTGCTGCTCACCAACGACGGCGAATTCGCCAATCGTATCACCTCCGCCGCGCATCATATCTCCAAGACCTATTTGGTCAAGGCGAACGGGCACCTTAGCGAGGAACAGGAAACGCAATTTCGCGCAGGTATTCCGTTGCATGGACGCCGCACGGCGCCGGCAGGCTTGAAGTTGATCAAGCAAGGCGCCAATCCCTGGTACGAAGTGAAGCTGATTGAAGGCCGCCAGAATCAGATTCGCAACATGTTTAAGCACTTCGGGCGTCTGGTCGAGAAGTTGAAACGCGTGAAGATTGGTTTTCTGGAATTGGGCGCGTTAAAGCCTGGCGAGATGCGGCACCTGTCGACGGCCGAGGTGGCGCGCTTCCGCAAGCTGCTTAAGATGGTATAGAAGCCGATGCCGGTCATCACCGAACTGCTGCGCACCGCTCACACCATAGCCGTAGTGGGCCTTTCGAGCAAGAAGGCGCGCCCCAGCCACGGTGTCACCGACTACATGCAGCACGCCGGCTATCGCATCATCCCGGTGAATCCGAACGAAACGGAAGTGCTCGGCGAAAAGGCTTACCCGGATCTGGATTCCGTGCCGGAGAAGATCGACATCGTTGACGTGTTCCGCCGTTCGGAGTTCGTATCGGACATTGTCGACGCGGCCATCCGCATCGGCGCGCGCGCTATTTGGCTGCAGGAAGGCGTGATGGACGAAGCGGCTGCGGTAAGAGCGCGCAAGGCGGGCCTGATCGTGGTCATGGACCGCTGCATTCTCAAAGAGCACCGCAAACGGTTCCGCTGACGCTGCCGCTGAAAAAGCGGGACTGACCACTCTGCCCCAGATGGAAATCGCTGAAACCGTGGAGACTCCTGCGCGGGGCAGAGCGGTCTGTCCCGGCCTTTTTCAGCCACCGCGCTAACGAACGCAGAGCACGGCGACCGAAGCGGTGGAGAGCATCGCACCGGCGCCCAGCGCTACCAACACGGCAGTGGGCACGCGCCAGTTCCATTTCACGCGGCGGCGCGGGTTAAGCTGCTCTTGTACGGACATCTCGGGCTCCCTTTCACGCGCTTCCGGCGGTATCAACAACTCGAGACGGCCGGCGCGGTCGTCGTCGAGCGTGCGGACCACCTCTTCGATTTCGAGTGTCAGCGCCTTGGCGTCGCGCGGCATGCGGTCCGCGACCCAGGGCGGCAAATCGGTCAAGACGGTTTCGTAGTCCGGCCGTACCAGTTCCGGCTGTACGCCGAAACCGAGCGCGCGCGAAAGGCGGCAGGCCATGTGAACCACTTCCCTCAGATCCGGCACTTCACCCTGTTCGTCCGCGACCACCGGACCGATGCCGGCGCGCAACTCCGTGGGCAGACACCAGTGCTCGGCTAGCCATCGGGCGGCCTCGTAGCGATCCATACCGAAGCGGGCGCGTTCCTCGGAATCGAAGTCGAGTTCCCGGCCTGCGCGAACCCGCTCACCGGCTTCGCGCAACAACGCCGCATACGGCTCCGGATGCGCGGCCATCAGGCCCAGACGTCCAATGTCGTGGAACAGGGCCGCGCAGTAGGCTTGGTCCTCGCGAAGGTGGCACACCCGCGCCAGCGCTTCGGCGATCACGGCGCACGATAGACTGTAACGCCACCACGCGCGCAGTTCCGCCAGGATCAGAATGCCGGAAACGTAGCGCCGAGTGGCCACGGCCATGGCCAGTGAACGCAAGCGCGCGAACCCCAGCACCGCCACCGCCTGCGGTAGTCCCTCAACGGCGCTCGCCCTCTGATAGAGAGAAGAGTTCGCGCAGCGCAGGATCTCGCCCGAAAAGACGGGGTCCGCGGCCATGACCTCGCTCAATTGCCCGTTGCTGACCTTGTCGTCGCCCAGCATCTGCAAGACGCGCAGCGCCACGGGTGGAAACGCCGGGATGTTGGCCAGGGCGGTACTCACACACTCTCTCCCCTTCTCTCATCGGAAAGAATGCGCGTCTATTGAACCCGCCCGCTGGACGATCTA
>CAZDIZ010000094.1:9706-11777 GCA_964505625.1 uncultured Solibacteraceae bacterium
TTCGGAGGCACCAAGAACAGCAGCGGCTACGCGGGGACCTGGAACTGTGAGTGGCGCTACGTGGATCAGAGCAATACCGAACAGACTCTCACGGATACGGTGACACTGAAGAAGTTCGGCTCCACGCTATCCGGCTCAGGGACCAACCCCATGTATGGCGGCTACCAAATGCGCGGCCGGGCGAATCCCTACAACGCCCACTTGAGCTATCAAGGCACGGGCAAACGGGAAGCGCTGGTGGGGTCGATCATTCTTCGCATCGAAAGCCCCGAGCGGCTGACCGGTGTGTGGTGTCAGTATTTAGTAGATGGCACGATGCGAATCGGCCTAACGGAATGGACAAGCGGACACTGACTTCACTCACTCGTTTTCAACTACAGACTCAAGCCAGCAAGATTGAAGGAACGGGCCTTTTCGCGGCCAAGCCGATTCCGGCGCGGCGCAAGATCGGCGACCTGGGCGGCGAATTGATTTCGATTCGCGAGGCGCGCAAACGCGCGCGCAGCCAGGAACGCATCTGCATCGTGGAATCGCCGAACGGCTGGGCGCTGGATGCCACTCGAGACCCGCAACTGCGCTACATCAACCACAGTTGCGAGCCCAACTGCTACGTGCGCATCCTCGATCACCGCGTGGAGATCTATTCGCTGCGCAAGATCGCGGCGAGAGAAGAGCTCTCGGTCGATTACGGCGAAACGCACCATGACGGCAAACGCGCTTGCCGTTGCGGATCGCCGCGCTGCCGCGGCAGCATCTAACTGCAAAACCCGGGACGGACGAGACGTTTCCGGGTTTTCAATCAGACGCACGATTCGAAAACCCGGAAACGTCTCGTCCGTCCCGGGTTTTAGCGTTCGAGTTCTAACTGGTCGCCCACGGTGGTTCCGGTGGCTTCGATGGTGCCCGCCGGCAGTTCGAGTACGGAGTGTGCCCGCCAACAGATCGCGATTCTTCCCCGCCCCATGTCGCGGCGAAGCTTGAGTACTTTTCGCCGTCGATCCAGAAAGAGCAGATCGATGGAGAACTTCATACCGAACGTGTGCACGGCTTCGGTCGGAACAATCCACAGGCCGTGCCCCGGAGGCAGGCTTTCGTGTTTGAGCAGACCGGTGCGGCGCTTCTGGCTGGTGTCGGCCACCGCGGCATCCGTCGCGATAGTGTTTTCTTTACTCAGATTTCTTACAAGCACGTTTAGTTCTCGGGTACTCCCTTCCAGTATCCACCCTTTCGAGCGAAAACCAACCTCCACTCCTCAGGCGGAGAACCGCGGTACTGTGTTACGCTTTTTTGCATGAAACGCCGCGACTTTTTGAAATACAGTCTGCTGGCTGGAACACCGGCATGGGGTGCGCCGGCACGCAATGCCAACGACGTCGTGTTTCTGGGCCCGGACAAAATCCGGTTAACACGACTCGCCATGGGGACAGGTACGCTGGGTGGGCGCCAAGGGCGCGTCCTGGGCATACAAGGCCTGGCGGACCTGCTGCACTTCGGCTTCGACAACGGGTTGTTCTTCTGGGACGCCGCCGACAGCTACGGCAGCCATCCGCATTTGAAGGAAGCGCTCAAACGTATTCCGCGCGAGAAGGTCACCATCATGACCAAGTCTTTCTCGCGCACGGCCGACGGAATACGCAAGGATATCGACCGCTATCGCCGCGAAGTGGGCACCGATTACTTCGATATTGTGTTGCTGCACTGCGTCACCAAGGCGGACTGGCCGGAAGAATGCAAAGGCGCCATGGAAGTGGTCAGCGAGTTTCGCGAGAAGGGCGTGATCCGCACGCATGGCGTTTCCTGTCATTCGCTGGAGGCGCTGAAGACGGCGGCGAAGACCGATTGGGTGCGTGTGGATCTGGCGCGCATCAATCCGGCCGGAGCCAAGATGGATGCCGATCCCAAGACCGTGCTCGGTGTGCTGCACGAAATGAAGGCCGCCGGCAAGGGAATCATCGGGATGAAGATTCTCGGCGAAGGCACGTTGAAGCATCGCATCGACGAAATGCTGCAATTTGCCATGGCGCAGAGCGTGCTGGACTGCATCACCATTGGCGCTGAGAATCGCAACGAA
>CAZDIZ010000094.1:11877-15485 GCA_964505625.1 uncultured Solibacteraceae bacterium
ATCTGCTGGCCGAGGGGATGAAGACCGAGGAAGCCATCGCCCGCGTCTACCAGCGGAAGTTGATGGACTTCGACAACGACGCGCGTGAGTGGTTTTACCAGAGGCAATTCCCCATTGAGAAGATGACCGCTCCGGTGGCGTTTGATGCACGGGCGAGTTCGCGCGTGATCGGCGAAATGGAGGTCGACATCGCGCGGCGCACAGTCTCGGTGGCGGGACCTGCGCGCGGCGACGCGCGTGCCGAGTACGGGCGCCTGGCGCGTCTCACGGCGGGACGTTGCGAGTTGCAGGCCGCAGTGGGCGATCTGGCTTATGCGGCGCAGATGATGCGCGAAGCCTCGTCGCACTACCAGGCCGCCATGAAGTGCGGAGCGAAAGCCACGGACCTGGCGCAAGGCTACGAAGCGGCCATACAGTCCGGCGAACGCGTTGGAGTATCGGAGCTCGCGCCGGCGGTGGAGCGCGGCGGCACCGGACACTGGCACTATATGCTGGGCACGGCGTATTACTTCGAAGGCAACCACGAAGGCGCATTGCGGGAATTCGACTCGGCCGCGCGCTTGCCGCAGACCGAGGAATTCCGCATGCAGCGCCTGCGCACCATGTCGCTCACCCAATTGGGGCGCCACCAGGAAGCCGAAGACGCGGCCGCGAGATTGCAGCAGTTGGCAGCCGACACCGATCAGCGGCAAACCGCGCGATCGGTGATGGACGAAGTGCGCCGCGAGCGCGAACGCGCGGCACAGAACACCGAGCCCTATCACAAGCTGATCCTGCGCCGGCTCACCAAACTGGAAGGCGTGATCGTGCGTGTCGACTGCATGGGTCAACGCGCGCGCTTCTGGGTGCAAAGCGGCGGCACAACGCGCAAGCTATTGATTGCCGATCCGGGCGAAGTGATCACCGGCGAATCGAACAATCCAGGACTCGAATTCTCCTGCGGACCGCAGCAGCGCCGCGTGTTTCTGGGTTACCAGGAGCAGGCGGACACAGCGACGGATACCATCGGCCGCATCCGCTACATGGAATTTCCGAAGTAACGGTTCAGCGCGCCACGGGCAGCTTCACTTGGTTGGCGGCCGCGTCGCCTTGCGTGAGCACCAGCGTCAAGTCGCCGGCGGGCGCGGAATCGGGCACAGTGCACACCACTTGATACAGGCCCACGCCGCCCGGAACCAGTCCCGCCCAGTTCACCTTCGCCGTGATCCCGCCAATGGTAATTGTGGGTTGCACGCTTACGTCGACCAGTGGCGGATAGGGCGTGGCCACGCCGGTCGAAACCGCGATCGAGGTCTGCCCCATTCCCACCAGGTACAGGATGATGGCCTCGTTGGGCTTGGCCGGTGACGATGCGGTGACGAGCGAATAGTCGGCGTGCTGGGCAATCACGTGACCGTCGGTGTAAGCGACGATGCCCGGATCGAGCTTCACCAGTTGCAGAGTTTTCGGAGTGGAAACGCGGGTCCCGCTCAGCACCACGACATTGCAGGGAGCGTCCGCCGATAGTTCAAACGGCACCTGCGCGTTAATCTGGCCGGGGCTCACGTAGAACAGCGGCGCCTCGACGCCGCCGATCAACACCTTGGTGCCCGCAAGTGTCCGAGGCAGCGGCACCACGGCCGCTGGTGCGGTGCCGCTCGCGAGATTGCGTCCGTAAATGGAAACCACCCCGCCGGGACTCACCGGATCGCCCGCGACCGATTTCGACGCGTTCACGATGCCGCCGTTATAGATGACCGGAGCACCGGAATCCTCGGTCACGGTCCCGAACACGCGATCGGCAGCTGCGGCGAGATTCGTCTTAGTGGCGCGCATGGCGACCGTCACAGTGGAAGCCACGACGCCGGGAATCCAATCGGCTTCGTAGATGCCTTTGGTCGCGTCGGTCACGCGAAGCATCGCGGCGGCATCGCCGCTCGAAAACGAAGCGGTCACCATGGCGTCGGCAACCGGAGCGCCGCAATCGTTGTACACGAAGGCGCGCAGCGTCAGCGGTTCATCGGCGGGTTGGCGAAAATTGCCGAGGGGCGACGCGGCGGCGAGCACCAGCTTGGAAGCCGTGCAAGGAGTCGCCCCGACAACAAGAGCCGGACGCAGCGAAGGCGCGGCCGAACCGCCGGCCGGAGTGACCACGGTGAGCGGAGCGGTTTTGAAGGTGGCCGCTGCGACGCTGGGATCGGCGGCGAGCAAGAGCTTCGACCATCTCGTGGAGAGTTTGGCCAAATCCACGGTTGCGGTCACCGTCACCGGTGTATCTTTGCTCACCGTGCCGACGGGAAGATCGAAGGTAACCGCATTCGGTTGATCGGAAACGATGCGGTAGGCCACCGGCACGTTACTCGAATTCGTAATCACGATCTGCGCCTGAAGCGGAGCGGTGGAACCGGCGGCGCCAACCAGAATCGGCGTCTTCGTCTCCATGGTGAACGTGTTCGCCGCTCCCTTCACCGCTCCAGTGGATAGAATCTCGAGTTGCACTTTGGCATAGGCGGGCGAATTCTTCGCGCCTGGCGCCGTTACGGTCAACAGACCCTCGCGCTTGCCGACACCCAACCGGTAGTTATTGAACCGGAAGTTCAACTCCATCTGTCCCGGCCAGGGACCGATCTGCCCTTGGGTAGGCTCGATCACGGCGTTGGTTGAGAAGCCATCAAGTTTGGCGGTGAAGTCGAAACTGGTGGCACTGTCATCGTTCGACACCATGATGTAGGAGTTGTCGTAGTCGAACATATCCTGCAGGTTGGTCCAGTCCGCGGCCATTCCCCAACGGGAGTTGTCCAGTTTGAGGATGGGCACGTGCAGCGTCGGAGGCACCACCAGCAACACGGGTATGGTCTTGGCTCCGGTTGCCGAAGAGATTGTAATGCTCCCGCTGTAGCTGCCGGGCGCGAGTCCCTTGGCGTTCAGCCCAACCGTGAGAGTCTGCATCTGGCCCGCGGCGACGGAGATCTGCGCCGGCTGCACACTGAGCCACGTGGAGTTGCCGAGCCCGCTCCAGGCCGTTGCGTTCGCGGCCAGCGTTCCGGTGCCTTCGTTCCAGGCATGAAAATCGAATTGGAACTCGCGGGGCGCGGCCGCATCCGGCAGCGCATCCACCTGCAAGCGGTCCGGCGCCGCGCCGAGCTTCGGATACGGGTCGCCAACCTGCGCGGTGACGGCAACCGTGATGGGGCCCTTCCCGCCACCCGGCGTCAGCGTGATCTGCGCTTGGTGCGTTCCCTTCGCAAGTCCCGTGGGATTCATCTGAACGTTGAGCTGGTCGGGAGTTTTGCCCGTCACCGGCGACACCGTGAGCCACGTGGCGCTCGACGTGGCGGTGTAAGTAACCACGCTCAGGTCGCCCGTGGCCACGCCCAGTACAACGGTGTCGGTCGTGCCGCCCACCATGGCGCTGAATTCGAGCCGGTCGGTGGAAGCGTAGAAAGCGCCTGGAGGACCGATGACCAGCGTGTACGCCTCCTCGGCGCTGGTGGTCATCCGATCGGTGATCTTCACACGAAAGCTATACGTTCCCGCGGATGTGGGAGCGCCCACCAGCACGCCGCTGTCTGCGTCCCAGGCCAAGCCCGCCGGCAAAGCGCCAGTAACCAGCGTGAGGTTGTACGGCT